>NZ_NOYS01000026.1:0-221218 GCF_002258475.1 Rhodococcus sp. 06-1460-1B | reverse complement strand
GGGGGGGTGGGGGGGGGGGGGGGGGGGGGGGGGCGGGGGTGCGCGGGCGGGGCAGGTGAAGATACGACAACGGGCGATCCTCCGAAGAGGATCGCCCGTTGTGTTGGAACTGGTGAAACTTACTCGCTGTCGCTGTCTCCGGCGGCCTTGGCCAGGTCGACCGGGACCTCGTCGGGGACGATGATGGCTTTCTTCTCGCCGCGGAACGTGAACTTCGCGTCCTCGCCAGCGCCTTCGCCGTCCCAGTTCTCGACGTCGACCAGGATGATCTGGCCGGCTTCGATCTCGCCGAAGAGGATCTTCTCCGACAACTGGTCCTCGATCTCGCGCTGGATGGTGCGACGCAGTGGCCGCGCACCCAGGACGGGGTCGAATCCGCGCTTGGCGAGCAGAGACTTCGCCTTCTCGGTGACCTCGATCGCCATGTCCTTGTTCTTGAGCGCACCTTCGACTCGGTTGAGCATGAGATCGACCATCTGGATGATCTCGTCCTTGGTGAGCTGGTGGAACACGACGATGTCGTCGATACGGTTCAGGAACTCGGGGCGGAAGTGCTTCTTCAGCTCGTCGTTGACCTTGAGCTTCATCCGCTCGTAGTTCGATCCGGTGCCTTCGCCCGAGGAGAAGCCGAGGCCGACTGCCTTCGAGATGTCCGAGGTACCGAGGTTCGAGGTGAAGATCAGCACGGTGTTCTTGAAGTCGACCGTGCGTCCCTGGCCGTCGGTGAGACGACCGTCCTCGAGCACCTGCAGGAGGGTGTTGTAGATCTCCTGGTGTGCCTTCTCGATCTCGTCGAACAGGACGACGGAGAACGGCTTGCGGCGGACCTTCTCGGTGAGCTGGCCACCCTCTTCGTAGCCGACGTATCCGGGAGGAGCACCGAACAGACGCGAGGCGGTGAAGCGGTCGTGGAACTCGCCCATGTCGATCTGGATGAGCGCGTCGTCCTCGCCGAAGAGGAAGTTCGCGAGTGCCTTCGACAGCTCGGTCTTACCGACACCGGACGGGCCGGCGAAGATAAACGAGCCCGACGGGCGCTTCGGGTCCTTCAGACCTGCACGGGTACGACGGATCGCCTTGGAGACGGCCTTGACTGCCTCGACCTGGCCGATGATCCGCTTGTGCAGCTCGTCTTCCATGCGGAGCAGACGGGTGGTCTCCTCCTCGGTGAGCTTGAAGACGGGGATGCCGGTCCAGTTGCCCAGAACCTCGGCGATCTGCTCGTCGTCGACCTCGGCGATGACGTCGAGGTCACCGGAGCGCCACTGCTTCTCCCGCTCGGCACGCTGACCGACGAGGGTCTTCTCCTTGTCGCGCAGGTTCGCAGCCTTCTCGAAGTCCTGTGCGTCGATGGCCGATTCCTTCTCCCGGCGTGCGTCGGCGATCTTGTCGTCGAACTCACGCAGGTCTGGCGGCGCGGTCATCCGGCGGATGCGCATCCGCGCGCCCGCCTCGTCGATGAGGTCGATTGCCTTGTCGGGCAAGAACCGATCGTTGATGTACCGGTCGGCCAGAGTGGCGGCAGCGACGAGTGCACCGTCGGTGATCGAGACGCGGTGGTGTGCCTCGTAGCGATCGCGCAGACCCTTGAGGATCTCGATGGTGTGCTCGACGGTCGGCTCGCCGACCTGGACGGGCTGGAAACGACGCTCGAGAGCGGCGTCCTTCTCGATGTACTTGCGGTACTCGTCGAGCGTGGTGGCACCGATGGTCTGCAGTTCGCCACGAGCCAGCTTCGGCTTGAGGATCGACGCTGCGTCGATGGCACCTTCGGCGGCACCTGCGCCGACGAGCGTGTGCAGCTCGTCGATGAACAGGATGATGTCGCCGCGGGTGTTGATCTCCTTGAGCACCTTCTTCAGGCGCTCCTCGAAGTCACCGCGGTAACGGCTACCGGCCACGAGCGAGCCGAGGTCGAGGGTGTAGAGCTGCTTGTCCTTGAGCGTCTCGGGAACCTCGCCGTTGACGATGGCCTGCGCGAGACCTTCGACGACTGCGGTCTTACCGACACCGGGCTCGCCGATGAGTACCGGGTTGTTCTTGGTACGACGCGAGAGCACCTGCATGACGCGCTCGATTTCCTTCGCGCGACCGATAACCGGGTCGAGCTTGCCTTCGAGCGCGGCCTGGGTGAGGTTGCGTCCGAACTGGTCGAGAACCAGTGACGTCGACGGGGTGCCCGCCTCGCCGCGGCCGCTGCCGCTCTCGGACGGCTCCTTGCCCTGGTAGCCCGACAGCAGCTGGATGACCTGCTGGCGCACGCGGTTGAGGTCGGCTCCGAGCTTGACCAGAACCTGAGCTGCGACGCCTTCGCCTTCGCGGATCAGGCCGAGCAGGATGTGCTCGGTGCCGATGTAGTTGTGGCCGAGCTGCAGTGCTTCACGCAGGCTGAGCTCGAGTACTTTCTTGGCGCGCGGAGTGAACGGAATGTGACCGGACGGAGCCTGCTGGCCCTGGCCGATGATTTCCTCTACCTGGCTGCGAACTCCTTCGAGGGAGATGCCCAGCGACTCGAGAGACTTTGCTGCAACACCTTCACCCTCGTGGATGAGGCCCAGCAGAATGTGCTCCGTGCCGATGTAGTTGTGGTTGAGCATCCGGGCTTCTTCTTGAGCCAGGACGACAACACGCCGCGCGCGATCGGTGAACCTCTCGAACATCGCTCTCCCTCACTTCTCGGTGGGTGGTAGCTCGCCCACCAGTTCTTCCAGCGCCGCAGTGTCCTGAACACTCGGTCGCTTGTGCATTCGAAGGTAAGACTGTGTCTCACTGTAGTTGGCCGACGTGACGAACGCCGACCCTCCACCCCTGAAATACTGCGTATCCGGCAACGAGACGGACCGCCTCGTGTGCTTACTGTTCATAACGCAGGCACTTTGCAAAACGTTTCCCGATCGCTGTCCGCTGCTGGCGAACAGCGGACATACCTCCCGATCAGGCCTGCGACGGCTTGACGATCGGAAACAGGATCGTTTCTCGGATACCCAGCCCGGTCAACGCCATCAGCAGACGGTCGATTCCCATACCGGTTCCGGTGGTCGGCGGCATTCCCTGTTCCATGGCCGCCAGGAAGTCCTCGTCGAGCACCATCGCCTCGTCGTCGCCTGCGGCAGCCTGACGCGCCTGGTCCTCGAAGCGCTCGCGCTGGATGATCGGGTCGATCAGCTCCGAGTAGCCGGTCGCCAGCTCGAATCCACGAACGTAGAGATCCCACTTCTCGGTGACGCCCGGCTTGCTGCGGTGCTGACGCGTCAACGGCGACGTCTCGACGGGGAAATCACGAACGAACGTCGGTTCGGTCAACGCGTCGCCCACCTGGTGTTCCCACAGTTCCTCGACGAGCTTGCCGTGGCCGTAGATCGGGACGCCGTCCTTGCGGGGGACATCCAGCCCAACCTTGTCGGCGATCGCGAGCAGTTCGTCGACGGTGGTGTCGGGGGTGACGTCGAATCCGAGCGACTCCGACAGCGACGGGTACATCTCGAGCGTCGTCCATTCGCCGCCGAGATCGTAGGAGGTGCCGTCGGGCAGGGTGACCACGGTGGATCCGAGTGCGGCCACCGCCACTTCCTGGACGAGTTCCCGCGTCATCTTCGCCGAGTCGTCGTACGTGCCGTAGGCCTCGTAGGTCTCGAGCATCGCGAACTCCGGCGAGTGCGAGGAGTCGGCACCTTCGTTGCGGAAGTTGCGGTTGATCTCGAAGACCTTCTCGATGCCGCCGACGACGCAGCGCTTGAGGAACAGCTCCGGCGCTATGCGCAGGTACAGGTCCGTGTCCATCGCATTGGAGTGGGTGACGAACGGCCGGGCCGCGGCACCGCCGTGCAGCGTCTGCAGCATCGGGGTCTCGACCTCGAGGAAGCCGCGACGCTCGAGTGCGTTACGCAGTTCACGAACGACGGCGATGCGCTTGCGGGCGGTCTCTCGGGCCTCCGGACGCGTGATCAGATCCAGGTAGCGCTGCCGAATACGCGTCTCTTCGCTGAGTTCCTTGTGCGCGACGGGCAAGGGCCGCAACGACTTCGACGCGATCTGCCAGGCGTCGGCCATCACCGAGAGCTCACCGCGACGGGAGCTGATGACCTCGCCGTGCACGAACACGAAGTCGCCCAGGTCGACGTCGGCCTTCCACGCTGCGAGGGCGTCCTCGCCGACACCTGCCAGGCTGATCATGGCTTGGAGCTGGGTGCCGTCGCCCTCCTGCAGGGTGGCGAAACACAGCTTGCCGGTGTTACGGACGAAGATCACGCGGCCGACGACGCCGACGATCAGGCCGGTCGTCGTGTCGGCGTCGAGCTCGGGAAACTGGGTGCGGATCTCGAGCAGCGAATGGGTCCGCGGAACCGACACCGGATACGCCTCGACCCCGCGCTCGAGCAACGCAGCGCGCTTGGCGCGACGAATCCGTAGCTGCTCCGGGGTGTCGTCGGCCGGCTGGGTAGAAGCTGTATCACTCACGCGCACACACTTTACAGTCCGAGACTGTCGGGACGATCAGTGCGCTGCGACGGCCTCGGCCTCGCGAACGCAGTGCTTGGCCTGCGTCAACACCCCGAGCAGCCCGGCGGACTTCAGTGCCTGATAGCCGCCGACCAGATCGGTGGCCTTGTGCAGACCCAGCAGCTTGAGCGACGCGGCCGCGAGCGAGGAGGTATAGCCCTCGGAGCAGATGACGATCCACTCGACGTCGTGGTCGGTGGCGATCGCCAGCCGCGCGTCACTGGTGGGATCGAGACGCCATTCGAGGACGTTGCGTTCGATGGCCAACGCACCGGGCAGGGTGCCCTCGACTGCGCGCTGCGCCTGCGGGCGAATGTCGACGACGACCGCGCCGCGGTCGACAGCGTCACGGAGCTCGAAGACGGTCATGCGATCGATGGTCTCGCGAGCGGATTCGAGCATTTCGACGATGGTCATCTCGTGGCCTTCTCGGGTTCGGCGGTGAGCTCGCTGCGGGTACGGCGCAGCGTGGCGCGCTCGGTCACTTCGTAGTACGACATCGCCGTCAGCGGCGGTGAGTAGGCGTGCACGCTGAGGGTGGGCCCGGTCGTGTTCGACGCCGGATCGTGCATCACGTCGTGCACCCATCCCAGCGGAAAGGCTGCCTGATCTCCGGCGTCGAGATGACGTTCCTTCAGTTCGGTTCCCGCCCAACGGTATTCGAGCAAAGAACCACTCAGGACGGTCAATGCACCGAGCGATCCGGCGTGATCGTGCAGTTCGGTGGATCGCTCGGGAACCCAGCTGATCAACCAGACGTCGAGATCGTCGTCGGAGTGCAGGCGAGTGGCCCAACGCTCGTCCGTGGGCCACTGTCCACCGCCGGGAAGCAGGTGGTCGAACCGCCCTTCGAGGACGTCCGATGCGCCCTGATCGGTGATGCGCAGCAGGTCGGGTGGACGTAGCCGGGTCGGCAACGTCGAGACCGACCGTGAGGACAATCGGGGTCGGGAGGGTGCAGAAAATACAGGTGTGGAAAGCATGAAGCTCTACTCCAGGGATGTGTAACGAACGAGGCAGCGGTCAGCCTCGACAACACTCCTGGGTGGCCATGCACGTCATCACGCCGACGATTCTGACACACGAACGCCCGACGCGCTACCCCGCTTCACCGAAACATTCAGCGTGGCCGCCGCTTTGCCATGTTGCGTTCGTAGACCAGTCGCAGACCCTCCAGCGTCAGGTCGGGTTCGTGATGCTCGATGGTCGTCGACTCGGGCAGGATCAGCGCAGCGATGTCTCCGGTACCGATGACCGCGACGTCGGTGCCTTTGACCTCCGGCACCTCACGTCTGATGCGTCCGACAAGCCCGTCCACCAGGCCGGCGAAACCGAAGATGGTGCCCGCTTGGATGCACTCGACGGTGTTCTTTCCCAGCACCGACCGCGGCCGCACCATCTCGACCTCACGCAGCGTCGCGGTGCGAGTCGACATGGCCGAGGCCGAAATTTCGAGACCGGGCGCGATCGCCCCGCCGAGGAACTCGCCCTTGGCCGAGACGACGTCGACGCACGTGGTGGTCCCGAAATCCACCACGATGCACGCCGAGTCGTACAGATCATGTGCGGCAAGGGTATTGACGATGCGGTCGGCCCCGACCTCTTTGGGATTGTCGACCAGCAGCGGAACCCCGGTCCGCACACCGGGTTCGACCACCACGTGCACCACGTGATCCCAGTAGCGCACGAGCATCGTCCGCATCTCGCGCAGCACGGACGGCACCGTGGACAGAGCCGTCACCCCGGTGATCTGCTCGGCCTGTTCGCCCAACAACCCCCGCAACATGAACGCCAGCTCGTCGGCCGTCACATGGGGGTCGGTGCGAATACGCCAATCGCGCAGCAGTTTCGAGTGATCCCCGGTGCCGGTGAAGAGCCCGACCACCGTGCTGGTGTTGCGTACATCGATTGCGAGAAGCATCGAGTCAGACCAGCACGGAGTCGGCCCGCAGATCGCGCGGCGTGATCAGACCCGAACCGGCGGGCGCATGAGCCGGGTCGCTGCCGAGCTCGACCGGCCGGTTCTTGTCGTCGACGAACACCACCCGGGGTGCGTAGTCGGCAACCTCCTGCTCGTTCATGACCCCGTAGGCGATCAGGATGACCAGGTCACCCGGGTTCACCAGATGCGCTGCGGCCCCATTGATTCCGATCACACCACTGCCCCGCTCACCGGTGATCACGTAGGTCTCCAGCCGCGCACCGTTGTCGATGTCGACAATGGTGACCTGCTCACCTTCGAGAAGATCGGCAGCCTCCATCAGATCCTGGTCGACGGTCACCGAGCCCACGTAGTGCAGATCTGCGTGCGTGACGGTGGCGCGATGGATCTTGGACTTCATCATGGTGCGAAACATCGTGTCACTCTCCACTTTTCGGATCGTCGGGGCTAATTTCTTCTGGTCGTTTCGCAGGCTCCACTCCTGCCTCGAGGAAACCGGTGCCGACGGCGACACCGACGTTGTCGATCAATCTCGTGGTGCCCACTTTGGCTGCCACGAGCAGTCTTCCGTCTCCACGCTCGGGAGCCGGGCCGAGATGCGGGTCGCGCACCTCCAGGTAGTCGACCTGCACCAGCGGCACCTCGTCGAGCACGGCGCGCGCGGTGGCCAGGATGGCGTCGACGCCCCCGGCAGCTGCGTGCGCCCCGGCAACGAGGGCTGCCGACAACGCCATCGCAGCGTCGCGCTGCTCCGCATCGAGATACCTGTTGCGCGAGGACAGCGCCAGACCGTCCTGCTCGCGAACCGTCGGGACTCCGATGACCGCGACGTCGAAGTTCAGGTCTCGCACCATCTGCCGGATCAACGTCAGCTGCTGGTAGTCCTTCTCCCCGAAGTACGCCCGATGCGGAGCGGCTATCTGCAGCAGCTTCGCCACGACGGTGAGCATTCCCGCGAAATGCGTTGGTCTGCTGGCACCTTCGAGTTCACTACCGAGCGGACCGGGATGGACCGTGGTGCGCGGCCCGGACGGGTACATGTCGGACGCGGACGGTGCGAATACCAATTCCACGCCCTCGCCGCGGAGCAGTTCGACATCGGCGTCGAGGGTCCGCGGATAGGCGTCGAGGTCCTCCCCCACGCCGAACTGCAGTGGATTGACGAAAATCGACACGATCACGACCGCGCCGGTGAGCTTCGCCTGGCGCACCAACTGCAGGTGGCCGGCATGCAGTGCACCCATGGTCGGCACCAGAGCGACCTGCTTGCCGACGCCACGTAGGGCCTTGGACACCGACGTGATCACCGCGGGATCGTGGTGAACCGTCAACTGTCCCTTCGTGTAGCTGCCCGCGAGGGTCATCGCTTCCCTTCCAGAATCTCGATCAGATCGGCTGCGGCACCGATACGTTGGGCGGACCGCAGCGACAGCGCACGGTAACCGGCGGCGATCCGTGGATCGACGGCCTCGAGCACTTCGAGGTGTTTGCCGACAGCCGCGGTATCGCCTCGGGCCACCGGGCCGGTCAGTGCGGATTGTCCGTTGCGCAGCGCATTGTCCAGTGCAGCTTCGAGCAGCGGAGCCAGAACGCGCTCGGGCACACCACGTTCGGCATCGGATCCAGGAAAACCCGGACCGGCCAACGCAACTCGCAGTGCCTCGACCGCGTCGACCACCAACGTCACGAGGTGATTGCTGCCGTGAGCCAACGCCGCGTGGTAGAGCGCCCGGTTGCTCTCGGGCACGTGCACCGGCTCGCCGCCGATCTCGAGGACGAGGGCTTGGGCTACCGCATAACCGATCTCGTCGCCCGCGGTGATGCCGAAGCACGCGGCCGTCATCCGGTCGGTGTCCTCGGGTCCGCCGCTGAATGTCATGGCCGGATGTATTGCCAACGGAACCGCGCCAAGGGCAGCCAGCGGCTCCAGTACCGCGACGCCGTTCGCGCCGGAGGTGTGCGCCACCAACTTGCCCGGCGCGACCGCCCCGGTCGCGGCGAGACCGGCGACGATCGAGGCCAGTTCGTAGTCCGGTACCGCCAGAATCAGCAGTTCGGCGCGACGGGCAACCTCGTCGACAGGCAGAATCTGCGACTCGGGCAATCGATCACGTACTCGCGCGATGGATGCGTCCGATACCGCGGCGGCACCGACGACAACGTGTCCGACGCGTTCGAGCGCCTCACCGAATGCCGTACCGACCCGACCGGCGGAGACGACACCCACGGTCAAGCGAGCCGGAGACAGACCACCAGTGAACCCTGATGAGGTCACCGAAATTTTCCTCTCGTTCGTTCCAGTCCCGCTCGGCGGGTACCAGACGTCCTGCAGGGAACAATAGCGACAGCGGCACCGAACGTGCCATGGGAGACCGGTGTGATCTGGTTCTCAGTCTGCGCGACGGCGACGGCGACGCGTGCCGGCGTCGGTGGTCGTCGTGTCGGCCGAATCGCCGCCTGTCAGCCCGGCCATGATCTCGGCGACGGAACGGCCGTTGGAGTGCGCGCCGGACGCCTCCTCGGGGGATTCGGCGCGCCTGCGTCCGCGTCGCGGTGCATCCGCCGTCTCCTCGGCAGGCGTGTCGTCGACGCGGTCGGCTGCGAAGAACGCATCGGCCGAATCGCGCAGCGATCGGCGAGACTCCGGGTACGTGGCCTCTTCCTGGGCCGATTCGGACTCGGTGGCCTGCTGGGGCTGGGCCTCCTCGACAGGTTCGGCGTCCTCGACAGGTTCTGATTCGGCCGCGGGTCGACGCGTCTGCTCGAATCTGTATGCGGTGAACGGCGAGGTGGGCGGGCTCACCCGACCGGCCGGCCTCGGTGCCCCGTAGGGGCGGGACTGCGCGGCCGGCGGCTCGGTGCGGTCGTTCTGCCCGGCGTCGGTGACGTCGTCGGAACCCTCCGGTGCAGAACCCTGCTCGGCGGACGCGTCCTGTGCGTACCCGGAACCGGGGTCCGGTGTCGCCGTCGCGCGGGGCATTTCGTCGGGATCCTCGGGGTAGACCACCGACGTCTCGGCGGTGACCGGCTCGTCGTAGGGCGTGCCCACGCCGTTGAAGCCGGGGCCTGCGGGTCCGTTGCCGTTGCCGCCACCTCGTACGTACAACCCGGACGGTGCGGGCTGATAGCTGTCGTATCCGCGGCCACCGAGTTCCTGCATCCGCATCGCCTCGGCGCGCAGTGCGACCCGTTCGGTCGGCAGATTGCCCTCGAAGAGCACCTGCAGGTTCTGGCGCAGCGCGGCCAGTTCGTTACGCAGCGCGGCGACCTCGTCCGATTCCAACCGCGTCTCGTTGCGCACCCGGGCTTCGACGCTCATCTCGTACTCGCGTCGGGCCGAGATCTCGCGGGCGAGCTGCAGTTCGTAGACGGTCTGTAGGTCCTTGGCCTTGGTCTGATCCGCGGCCGCTTCCCTGCGGTACTTCGTCATCGCGAACGCACCGATCACTGCGGCCCACAGCGCCGAGAGCACCCCGACGCGCATCCACTGAACGCTTTCGCTGAACAACAACAGCACACTGGCGACGATGCCGAACACGACGAGCGCCGCGAGGAACAGCTGGCTCGCACTACGCCGCTTTCGGCGTCCCTTCTTGGCGCGAGTCTGATCTGTCATGTTCTCAAGGGTAACCGGCCTGTCGGTCGCATCCGGTCATCCCCGACCGATCACGTACACAACGAAGGTAACGATCGAGGGACGGATACGTTATCGGGAGCGCTCGTCGTCCCGATCTTCCGGGGTGCGGCAGCACTGCTCCAGCCACACCGCGGCGGCGACGACGGCCAGGCCCGCGACGAGGGCCACGATCGCTCCGGCTCGGTCCGCGGACGCCGCTCGCACCGTTGCCGCTCGTGGCAATACGTACACCAGGAAGCCGACGCACACCCCCACCAGAGCGGTTCCCACCAGCAACGACGCCTTCGCCAACACCAGCGCCCGGAAGACCGTCAACGGATGCAGGTCGTGCAGACCGGTGCCCACTCGATGCTCGGCGATGCGATTGCGGACGATCACCGCGGTCACCACTTCCACCACCGCGACCAGGTACAGCGACGCTCCGGCGTACACCGGGATCGGCGGAAACGAACCGTAGAAAACCCGCACCAGCAGCCACGTGCCCACTGCGGCGATCAGAAACAAACCCAAGACATCCCAGATCTTGGTGGGATTGGTCACCACAGTCGATCACCGTCGCCGTCGAGTCGGACGACTCCCGCTCGCTCGTCCGTACTCAGACGCTCGAGCAGCTCGGAGACCGGCACGTCCGCCCCGTCGACCCGAAGAGTGGCGTCGGGATCGACGTCCAGCCACGGCAGCAGCACGAACGCGCGCTCGTGCGCACGGGGATGGGGAAGAATCAGGCGCGGGTCCTCACTGATGACGTCGTCGCACACGATCACGTCGACGTCGAGGCTGCGGGGTCCCCAACGCTGCACTCGAACGCGGTCCGCTGCCTCCTCGAGTTGCTGCGCCAGACGCAACCAGTCCCACGGGCCGTAGGCCTCGTCCTCGGCCACCACGATCGCGTTGAGGAAGTCCTGTTGCTCGACGCCGCCCCACGGAGCAGATCGATGGACGGCCGAGCACGCCACCACGCGCGAACCCAATTCCGCTGTGACAGAACGCAAGTGGCTCATCGAGTCGCCGATGTTGCTGCCGATCGACAGCACTGCACGGCTCACTTTCGCTCCCGATAGGCCACCACGGCAACGTCGCCGAACGTCAGGGGAATGGGAGCCGACGGCTTGTGCAGCACCACCTCCACCGCGTCGACTCGGGAGTCGTAACCGAGCACCACCTCGGCGATCTCGGCGGAGACCGTCTCGATCAGGTCCCGGGACGGGCCCGCTACGACCGCCGCGGCATGTTCGGCCAGTTCGCCGTAATGCAGCGTCCGAGTCAGATCGTCGGTCTCGGCCGCGGGCGAGAGATCCATCCAGACGGTGATGTCGACGACGAAGTCCTGGCCGTCTCGCTTCTCGAAGTCGAAGACACCGTCATTGCCGCGGACGGTCAGCCCGCGCAATTCGATGCGGTCGCCGCGACGAGTCCCTGCAGCGGCACTGTTGATCTCGCTCATGCGCGACCACCCTGCCATGCCCGCACGACGGCCACCGCGTCGAGTGACGACCGGACGTCGTGCACCCGCACTCCCCACGCGCCGCCGGCGACCGCGAGGGCCGAGACGACGGCCGTCGCGATCTCCCGGCCGTCCGGTGGACGCGGTGAACCGTCGGGTTCGGCGAGGAGCGAGCCCAGAAAACGTTTGCGGGACGCACCCACCAGAACCGGGAAACCGGATTCCACCAGGGTGGGCAGTCCGCGCAGCAGCTGCCAGTTGTGCTCCGCGTTCTTGGCGAATCCGAGGCCCGGGTCCAGCACGATCCGCGACGCGTCGACCCCGGCGCTCACTGCGTGGTCGACCTGCTCGAGCAGTTCGCGGCGAACGTCGGCGACCACGTCGTCGTAGTGATCGGCCGGACCGGTGTGCCGGAACGTCGAGTCGGCGGCCCGCCAGTGCATCAGGATCCACGGCAGCCCGCCTTGCGCGACCACGCCTGCCATTGCGGGGTCGGCTCGACCGCCCGAGACGTCGTTGACGATCGACACCCCGGCCTCGATCGCCGCAGCGGCGACGTGTGCGCGCATCGTGTCGACGCTGGTGCTCACGCCTTCGGCGGCCAAGGCCGAGATGACCGGTACGACGCGCTGCACCTCGACCGACGGGTCGACGCGGTCCGCCCCGGGGCGCGTGGATTCCCCGCCGACGTCGACGATGTCGACTCCCAGCCGATGCATCGCCAGACCGTGTTCGACGGCCGCGTCGACGTCGAGGTAGCGACCACCGTCGGAGAACGAATCGGCCGTCACGTTGAGAACGCCCATGACGATGGGCGCAGCGGGAACGGAGCTCGCGAGAATCATCGTGATCGGACCGGAACCGTCATTTCCGGAGGATCAGGTCCAAGGCTTCCGAACGCGATGCCGCGCTGGACTGCAGCAGACCTCGGACCGCCGAGGTGGTGGTGCTGGCACCGGGCTTGCGGATACCGCGCATCGCCATGCACAGGTGCTCGGCCTCGATCACGACGATCGCACCGCGTGGGTCGAGTTTGCGCATCAACGCGTCGGCGATCTGGCTGGTCAACCGCTCCTGCACCTGGGGACGCTTGGCGTACATGTCCACCACGCGGGCCAGCTTCGACAGACCGGTCACCTTGCCGCTCTTGCCGGGGATGTATCCCACGTGGGCGACGCCGTGGAACGAGACCAGGTGGTGCTCGCACGTGGAGTACATGGGGATGTCGCGAACCAGAACCAGTTCTTGATGGCCTTCGTCGAAGGTCGTGTTCAGCGCGGTGTCCGGATCGGTGTAGAGGCCGGCGAAGATCTCGCGGTAGGACCGGGCGACACGAGCCGGGGTATCGAGCAGGCCCTGGCGGTCGGGATCCTCACCGACGGCAATGAGCAACTCGCGTACCGCAGCCTCCGCGCGGGGCTGGTCGAACACCGCGCCCGTGGCATAGGCCACCGTCTCCGCGATTCCCTGCTGCGGGGCGGCAGATTGCACGGCTGCTGGGACTTCTGCCGAGTCGCCTGTCGACTCGTCGGTCCTGTTGACTGACACGAGAACGTACCTCCGGTTGGGCTCCGCGAATGTGGCAGCTGGGCGGGCGTGCTGCTCGGTGTGAACGGCTCGCCGACGAACAACAGCACGGGTTCGAAACGACGCACTGGGTCGACCGTCACGGTCGACCCAGTCAGCCTAATGATCGGACTAGCGGTGTGAGCCGCCCGGTCCTTCCCACCGTTGGGTGCGTGGGCCGGCGTCGCCGTCGTCGTTTCCGTGACGGTCGCCGTGCTCACCCTGCTGCGACTCCTCCGACGAACCATGAGCGGGTCGATCGTCTCCGGGCAGCGGGTAGTTGTGCGAGCTTTCCGGAACCTCCCACGTGGGAGTCGACTCCGGCGCGCCCTCGGAATTCTCGCCGTAGGGAGGCTCGTGCCGGGACGTACGACCGTGCTCCCCGGCGTCCGGCCGGAACGGATCCGGCTGGTACTGCGGCGGCTGATACGACTGCTGCGGCTGCTGCGGGTCGTACGACTGCTGCGGCTGGGGCGGCTGGTAGGACTGCGGCTGCTGATACGTCGGATGCTGACGGTAGCCCTGATCCGAGTCCTGTTCACGCGGAGGCTGGTACTGAGCCGGCGGCGTGGACGGGCCTTGGTAGCGCGGCACCTGTTGCTGATCGCGCGGCGGCCAGCCGGGTGCCGACCAACCGGCGGGAGCGCCGTAATCGGGGCCCGAACCGTTGGGACCCGATCGGGGCTCGGGCCGGCGATAGCCCTCGGAGTATCCGCCGCCTGTGGTCGGCCCGCCGTAGCTTCCGTTGGCAGGACCGCCGTTGGTAGCGCCGTTGTAGCCGCCACCGTTGGTAGCCCCGTTGTAGCCGCCGCCGTTGTTGCTACCGCCGTTGTAGTCGCCGGGGGCAGGCGCGCTACGTCGACCGGCACCCGTGTTCGGTCCGAGCTCGCCGGTGCCCGGTGCGCCGTTGCTGGGTGCGCCGTTGTAACCGTTGGTGCCGTTCTGCTGCCCACCCTTGGTCAGCTGCGGCGACCCGGCGTAGCTGGGCTGCGGAAACTGTTGCGGCGGAAGCTGTTTCGGTGCCGGTGGCACCGGAGGCCACGGCTCGCCGCGCTCGGCTGCGAGCTCGCGAGGTGTCTTGACCGGCGGCTTGTCCGACGGCTTACGGTCACCGAAGTCGTTGAACAGCGTGATGCGCGGACGCTTGGTGACACTGTGAAAGATCTTCTCGAGGTCCTTGCGGGTCAGCGTCTCGCGTTCGAGCAGCTCGGAGGCAAGGGTGTCGAGCAGGTCGCGGTACTCGTTGAGGATGGCCCACGCCTCGGTGTGCGCGGCTTCGATGAGCTTGCGCACCTCCTCGTCGATTTCGCGGGCGACCTCGTGCGAGAAGTCGGACTGCTGTCCCATCGAACGACCGAGGAAGGGGTCGCTCTGTTCCTGTCCGTAGCGGACGGCACCGAGCTTGCTGCTCATGCCGTACTCGGTGACCATCGCGCGGGCGATCTTGGTGGCCTGGTCGATGTCCGAGGACGCTCCGGTGGTCGGCTCGTGGAACACGAGCTCTTCCGCGGCGCGGCCACCCATGGCCATCACGAGACGTGCGATCATCTCCGACCGCGTCATCAGGCCCTTGTCGTCCTCCGGGACCGTCATCGCGTGGCCGCCGGTGCGACCGCGCGCGAGGATGGTCACCTTGTAGACGGGCTCGATGTCGGGCATCGCCCATGCCGCAAGAGTGTGGCCACCCTCGTGGTACGCGGTGATCTTGCGCTCGTGCTCGCTGATGATGCGGCTCTTGCGGCGCGGACCACCGACGACGCGGTCGACGGATTCTTCGAGCGACGCCTCGGTGATGACGGTGCCGTTCTCACGAGCGGTGAGCAGTGCCGCTTCGTTGATGACGTTGGCCAGGTCTGCACCCGACATTCCGACGGTTCGCTTGGCCAGACCTTCGAGGTCGGCATCCTGCGCGACGGGCTTGCCGGCCGAGTGCACCTTCAGGATCGCTCGACGGCCGGCCAGGTCGGGGGCACCGACGGGGATCTGACGGTCGAAGCGGCCCGGACGCAGCAGGGCCGGGTCGAGGATGTCGGGCCGGTTGGTGGCGGCGATGAGGATGACGCCGGTGCGCTCACCGAAGCCGTCCATTTCGACGAGCAACTGGTTGAGCGTCTGCTCGCGCTCGTCGTGTCCGCCGCCCATACCCGCACCGCGCTGGCGCCCGACGGCGTCGATCTCGTCGACGAAGATGATGCAGGGGCTGTTCTGCTTGGCCTGCTCGAACAGATCGCGCACGCGGGATGCGCCGACGCCGACGAACATCTCGACGAAGTCGGAGCCGGAAATGGTGAAGAACGGGACGCCCGCCTCGCCTGCGACGGCGCGCGCCAGCAGCGTCTTGCCGGTTCCGGGAGGGCCGTACAGCAGGACGCCGCGCGGAATCTTGGCACCGAGGGCCTGGTAACGCGCCGGGTTCTGCAGAAAGTCCTTGATTTCGTAGAGCTCTTCGACAGCCTCGTCCGCGCCCGCGACGTCGGCGAACGTGGTCTTCGGCATATCTTTCGTCAGCTGCTTGGCCTTGGATTTGCCGAAGCCCATGACACCGCCGCGGCCGCCGCCCTGCATACGGCTCATCACGAAGATGATCACGCCGAGGATCAACACCATCGGGAGGATGAGCAGCAGGAACGAGCTGAACCAGCTCTCCTGGGTGACGGTGGTGTTGTAGCTGTTCAAGCCCTGCGAGTCGACCTTGTCGAAGATCTGCTCGGACGCCGAGTCCGGATACTTCGCGATGATCTGCTTCTCGTTCTCCGTGGCGTCGGAGGCCTCTTTGAGGGTCAGCCGAATCTGCTGCTCACGGTCGTCGATCTGCGCGGACTCGACATTTCGGTCGTCGAGCTGGGCGATCGCCACCGAGGTGTCGACCGACGTCCAGTTCCGCGTGTCGTTACCGAAGTAGCTGAAGGCATAGATCACCAACAGAATGCCGAAAACGATGGCGAGATTTCGTATTACTGTCTTCCGATTCATACAGCTTCAGCCGACTCGGCCGTGTCCTTTCAGTCCGCTCCCGCGCGCTGGCTGCTCCCTGCCCGCCGGATACTCCAGGCTACCGCGAGACTCGGACATCGGACTCGCTCTTACCTGGCGCTCTGCGTCCACGCGCCTGTCGGCGTCGACGCTTCTTCCCCTCCAACGACTGCACTCCCCCGGCAGTTCCCCGTGTATCGCCGCACACTATCCGGATCGATGGACCATTGCATACGTCTCGGCGCGGCAATGGTCCATTGACGGACGGTCCAGCGCAGCGACACGGGCGGAACCGAAAGAACTCGGATCAGCTGTACACCTTCGGGTCCAGCAGACCGATGTACGGCAGATCGCGGTATCGCTCGTTGTAGTCGAGGCCGTAGCCGACGACGAACTCGTTGGGGATGTCGAAGCCCACGTTCGCGACCTCGACGTCGACCTTGATCGCGTCGGGCTTACGCAGCAACGTCACCACCGACAGCGAGGCCGGCGACCGGGTCGCCAGGTTGCGCTTGAGCCAGCTCAGCGTCAGACCGGAGTCGATGATGTCCTCGACGATCAGCACGTGGCGTCCGGTGATGTCGCGGTCGAGGTCCTTGAGAATCCGGACGACGCCGGAGGACGACGTCGACGAGCCGTAGGAGCTCACCGCCATGAACTCGAGCTGCGCCGGGATGGGCAGGGCCCGCGCGAAGTCGGTCATGAACATGATCGCGCCCTTGAGAACGCCGACCAGCAGCAAGTCGCCTTCGGGAGCACCCTCGGGATACCGCTTGGCAATTTCCTCTGCGAGTTCCGCGGTCCGTGTTTTGATCTGTTCCTCGGAAATGAGAACCGATTCGATGTCGCCCTCGTACACGGGGTTTCCCTTCATTCGTTCTCCAGGCCGACGCTCAGCCTGCCATGCCGACGCGAGCACACCAACCTCGCCTCCGGCGTTCCCCCAGGCAGCGCAACTCCGCCCTGCCCGGTCCAGCGCACGACGAGCGCATCGACAGCGCGGATCTGACGGTCCGACAACGACGTCACACCCCGGCCGAGGAGCCAGCGCCGCACCACTCGGCGGCGGATCGCAGGGTCGGACGATTCGATCGCCGAGACGTCCAACTCGCGCGTGTTCGGATCGACGACGGCCGCGGCGATGGCGTCGAGCGCCCGGCCGTCGTCCTGCAGCTGCTCGGCCGTGCGGGCCAGAGCCGGAGCGACGCCCCCACCGAGCACGTCCTCGAGCAACGGCAACACCTCGTGGCGTAGTCGCACCCGAGTGAAGTCCGGATCGGAATTGTGCGGATCCTCGAACGGTTCGAGTCCCAGCTCTGCGCACGCGGCCCGCGTCACGGCGCGGCGGACCCCGAGGAGCGGCCGACCCCACGGGTCGTCGAACGCTGCCATTCCGGCGATGGACCGCGGCCCCGAGCCGCGACCGAGGCCCAGCAGCACCGTCTCCGCCTGGTCGTCGAGAGTGTGCGCCACCAGTACCGAGGCAGCGCCGCGCGCGCCGTCCAATGCGTCGTACCGGGCTCGGCGAGCGGCAGCTTCCATCCCGCCCGAACCGGCCACGGTCACCGTCAGCACTCGGGCGTCGTCGACGCCCAGCAACCGGGCACGCTCGGCGGCAACGGCAGCCACCTCCGCGGATCCCGCCTGAAGCCCATGATCGACGATCAGCGCCGTCACGTTCGGAGCCTCGGCTGCCGTCGCCGCAGTGAGCGCCAGTGAATCTGCACCACCGGACAGCGCCACCGCTACCGGGCCGGGACGCGCCGCCAACCAACCCCGCACCGCTCGCCGAACTTCCAGCAACGCCGGAGACTCGGGCAGCATGGGTCGTTTCGCAGGCTCAGCCAAGGACTCGCGCGACCCACGCATCCGGGTCCTCGATCTCCGACAGCAACGGCAGAGTGTCCGGCCCGGTCCACACCGTGTTGAAGCGTTCCATTCCCACCGAGCCGACGACGTGATCGACGAATGCCTTGCCGCGTACGTATTGCGCCATCTTCGCGTCCATCCCGAGCAGCGTGCGCACGACGCGTTGCACGGGGTTGACCTTGCGTTGGCGTCGCCGATCGAACGCGCGGCGGATCTGCACCACCGACGGCACGACGGCCGGTCCGACGGCGTCCATGACGTGGTCGGCGTGACCTTCGAGCAGTGTTCCGAGAACGAGAAGCCGGTCGATCGCCTGCCGCTGCGGCTCGGGCTGGGTCGCGCGGAGCAGACCGATGATGCCGGCGTCTTCGGCGGATCCGCCGGGATTCTTCCTGGCCTTCAGAGCGCCGCTCAGCCGAGTGAGGACATCGGACATCGGCTCGTCGGTGCCGTCGGAGAGCAATCCGACGTTGTCCCGCATGTACTGCCCGAGCCACGGCGCGGAGGAGAACTGCACTCGGTGGGTCACCTCGTGCAGGCATACCCAGAGTCGAAAATCGCTGGGCGAGACGCGAAGTGCACGTTCGACGGCGATCACGTTGGGTGCGACCAGCAGCAGGGTGCCGCTCTCACCGGTGAACGGATCGTACTGTCCCAGAATGGCACTGGACAGGAACGCGAGCATGGCACCGGCCTGCAACCCGGCGGGCTTGCCACCGAGCAGACCGGTCGGGGGTGCCTCGTTCTCGTCCCCGGTGAGGTGCTTCATCGACGCAGCCGCCGCTGCGATCCATCCTGCTCGATCGACCACCTGGGCGTCGGGCACCGGCAGACCGTCGGCCAGGCCTGTCGTCTCCCGCACCGGACCTTCGGCCCGAATCGATGCTGCGGCAAGCTCTTCCACGGCCGCGTCGGCGGTGTATCGCGAGGTGGCCGGTCCCGGGCGGGCCAATCTCGCTCCGGCCTTCGCGGCCACCGCCCAGTCGACTGCGCCGGCGAACCCGGACGTGGCGTCGTTGTCGTCGGCGGTTGCTGTTTCGGTGCTCATCGGCAACCACACATTCTCAGGGTCGATGCGACGGCATCGAGGGCGGGTCGACTGACATCGGGTGGCCGGTCGTTGGACATCAGGGCGAACGTCAGGATCCGGCCGTCGACGTCGACGACGTATCCCGCCAAAGCGCTTGCAGCGGAAAGAGTTCCGGTCTTCGCACGAACCCAGCCGGCACCGGTACGATCACCCGAGGCGTACCGATCGGACAGCGTTCCGGTGGCACCGGCGACCGGTAGGTAGTCGAGCATGGGCCGCAGTGCCGGTTGACCGCTCCCGGCTGCCGACGTCAGCACCTGATCGAGCAGGCGCGCGGGAATCCTGCCGTCGACCGACAGTCCGCTCGCGTCCTGCAACGACAGACCGGCCATGTCGAAGCCGGCCGAGAACAGGGTCTGGCCGATGGACGCCACCGCCCCGGAAAAGCTTGCCGCCGTGTTCATCTCGAGCGAGAGTTCTCGGCCCACCGCTTCGGCGAGTACGTTGTCGGACCGATAGATCATCTGCTGCAGCCGATCTCGCAACGGGGCCGACTGCACCGATGCGATCTGATCGGCACCCTCCGCCGCCTTGCCCGTCGTCACCGCAGCGGGGTCGACGCCGAGTCCCGCGGCGAGGGCGCGGCCGGCATCGAGGGCAGGCGTGGTGCTGCGCGGCGATTCGTCGACGAGGGGGTTCGAGCGGCCGCCGTCGAGCATGATCGGTTCGATCGGGGTGATCGAACCGGCGGCGATGTCGGCCGGGAACCAGCCCTGGGCCATCGTGTCGCCGGCGTAGATGGACGTGTCGACGCTGATGCTGCGCACTGCGGTTCCGCTGCGACGGATCTGCTCCACCAGGTCGTCGATGCGTGCCGCTCCCGGATAGAACCCGGTCGTACCCACCGGCAGGGCGGTGAGCGTGGGGTCGCCGCCGGCGATCAGCACGATGTTGCCCTCACCGCTGCCCTGGACCACCCGGGTCGCGACGCGGTGGTCGGACGGAAGCGCGAGCATCGCGGCCGCTGCCGTGAGCACCTTGGTCGTCGATGCGGGAGTCATGGGCGTGTCGGGATTCTGCGACCACAGGATCTGGCCGGTCTGCGCGTCGGCCACGGTTCCGGTGAAGGTGCCGAGCGCGGCGTCGTCCACGACGGGTGCGAGCGCGCCTGCGAGACCGGCTGCGCTCGGCACCGGGGCCGAGTCCGGGAACGCGGTGATCGACGGGTTCGGCAGCACCGTCTCGGGTGGGGGTGCAATCGCGGCGTCGGCACTCTCGGAGACCCTGGGCAGCACCAGAGCGGCGGTCGTGACGGCAAGGACCACGACGAACACCGCGCACAGCGTGAGGATCAACCGCTTCTTCCTGCGTCTGCGCCCCGCCATGGGACCGAGGAATCGCCGTGTCAGCCCCGCCACCGTTCCTCCGTCATTGCCGTGGTCGTACCCATGATCATCGAGTCAACAGTATCCTCGGGTCCGGTAGCCTTGCGCCGCCACCATAGAGACATTCGCAAACCACTCGAGCCCGCTCGGGCTCGAACCAAGACAGTGAGGACTGCACGTGTCGTTCGACGTCACCATCGAGATCCCCAAGGGGCAGCGCAACAAGTACGAGGTCGACCACGTCACCGGACGTGTTCGCCTCGACCGCTACCTCTACACCGCGATGGCGTATCCGGCCGACTACGGCTTCATCGAGAACACCCTGGGCGAGGACGGCGATCCGCTCGACGCGCTGGTGCTGCTGCCCGAGTCGGTGTACCCCGGTGTCATCGTCGAGGCCCGCCCGGTGGCCATGTTCAAGATGGTCGACGAAGCAGGCGGCGACGACAAGGTGCTGTGTGTGCCGGCCGGCGACACCCGCTGGGATCACATCCAGGATCTGAGCGACGTCTCGACCTTCGAGCTCGACGCGATCAAGCATTTCTTCGTCCATTACAAGGATCTCGAACCCAACAAGCACGTCACCGGTGCAGACTGGGTGGGTCGCGCAGAAGCCGAGGCCGAAATCGCTGCGTCCTTCAAGCGTTTGACGGACAATCCGGGTCACTGATCCTTTCGGCATCACAACACCTCGTTTCGGCCGTGTGCCGACGAACCACAGTTTGGGGAGACGTATGACCGACAGCACTTCCAACGGCACCGCCGGTGATCGGCGCAATCTGGAGTCGCGGCCGATATCGGACCCGACCCAGTTCCCCGATCTGCCGGTGACCGTCGTTCTCGACCGGATCCCGGTACCGATTCTGGCTGTCGATCCCACCGGTGCCATCGTGTTCGCGAACGAGGCCTTCGACGATCTGTTCGGACTCGACCGGACAGAACGAGAGGACTTCCACCTGCACGACATCTTCCCGGATCGAGCTCCGGAGGGCGTGAACGTCGCAGAGATGTTCCTGACCACCGTCGCCACCCGTGCGGACTCCCTGTGGCGGATGACCGACAAGACCGGCGACATCGTTCAGGTGCGGGCCAGCAAGTCGATCCTTCGGCGCACCGAGGACACCATCGTGCTCGTCGCGTTGGAGGATTTCACCGACCAGCTGTGGAACGACCCGAAGAGCGCTCTGCGCTGACGGCTCGAATCGTTCTCCCCAGAACGTTTCCCGGGAACGACCAACGGTGTACATCGGCATGTCAGGTGCCGGTGTACACCGTTGCTTTGTTTCCACCCGCGTGTTTCGACTCGTACATCGCTGCGTCGGCGTCGAGCAATCCGTTGTGCATCAACTCGGCCGACTCGTAGGACGAATCGGCCGACCGCCACCGGCCGGCATCGAGTATCGCGACCCCGATGCTGACCGTCACCGGCACGTCGTCGCCTGGATCGTGCACCGCCTCGCGAATGTCGTCGGCCAGGTGTTTCGCGGAGTCGGCGTCGACCGGAACGGCAATCGTGAACTCTTCGCCTCCGGTCCGCGCCACGCACGGACGTCTACCGGTGACAGCGCTCAGCCGCCGCGCTGTCCGGCGAAGAACCCGGTCACCCATCGCGTGGCCGAAGGTGTCGTTGACCCGCTTGAACTGGTCCAGATCGACCACCATCAACGCCACGGATTCGGTGTCGGCCAATCTGCCCAGCATCCGCTCGAGCCGCAGTTCCAGACCGCGCCGATTGAGCAGGCCCGTCAAGGAGTCGGTGTTGGCGAGGTCGAGCTGGCGTTGGATGACGGCGCGAAAGGCGAGCACCGAGTTGACCACGAGCACCGTGACGAGAGCGCGCGCGACGATCGAGGCCGGATCGTCCGGGCGCTCGAGGACGGCCAGAACCGCGAGCAGCAAAATGATGGCGTTGACGAACGCCGTGTGAAATTTCAGTACGTTGCGGCGGGAGAAGTACGCGATGTAGGTGCCGATCACCGAGAACAGGGCGGCCCCGTACAGAGCCAGGTCCCGGTCCGCAAAGGTCAGCAGTAGCCCCGACACCCCCACGTCCGCATAGATCACGAACCATCCGGGCATGTGCGAGGCGTCCACCGACCGTAACCACCACCACGCTCCCACCGGCAGGGTGGAGAGCAGCACGATCGTGCAGATCAGCACGGCCGTCGTGCCCACCGGACCGTCGTCCGACAGCATGATGATCGCGCCGATCACGCCGAACGACGGGACGAGCACCGCGATACCCCTGGCCACGCGACGCTCGAGCCGGATCGAGCCCGATCGGGGTCCGATCTCGGACGACGGGGAGGGTAGGTCGTGATCGGTTGGCATCGCGTCCCCTCCGTCCGTTCCGAGCAGTCCGAGCATCCGGGTACGACGGCGTCGCGCCCCGGCCGTCGAGGCAGGGCTCGAGCGTACGAAACGACTCGACCGTCGGCACCGAGTTCTCGGAGTCCGAGGCTCAGACGTTACCCGGGCGTTGAGTGGGCAGGTCCGGTCTGATGGTCTCGTAATCGGTCAAGAATCGGTCCAGCAGTCCGACCAGCGTCGCCCGATCCTCCTCGGCCCATCCTTCGATGACTCGTCCAAGGTTCTCGGTGCGGCGTTGCTGGATGGCGGCTGCAGCTTCCTCGCCCGACGGGGTGACGGCCAGAACGAATGCCCGCCCGTCACGTTCGTCGGGTACCCGAGCGACATGTCCTCGCTCGACCAGCTGGCCTACCTGCCTGCTGACCGTGGACGGGTCCGAGTTGACCATCGCGGCGAGCTCGCTGGACCGCATCGGTCCGTCGCGCAGCAGGCGGAACAGGCAAACGTAGGCGGCACCGTCGACGCCGCCCGAGGACGAGATCTGCGCGATGTTGCGCTCCCGAATCCGCTGCAGCCGAACCAGCTGTGTACCCAGCTCTTCGGCGTACTCGACCACGTCAGCTACCGGTGAATTGGGCCGGACGCTTCTCGAACACCGAGGTGATGGCCTCGGTGAGATCGTGCGAGGCGAGGAAAGCCGCGTTCCAGGCCGCGACGAATCTCAGCGAATCGTCGACGCTCGCCGACCGGGAATGGTCGAGGACGGTCTTGATGCCCTGCACCACCAGGGGCGGGTTCGCAGCAATGGCCGCAGCGCACTCGCGGGCGGCCGCGAGGACGGCATCGTGGTCCTCGAACACGTCGTTGACCAGGCCGATCTTCTCGGCGCGCGCCGCGTCGATGTCCTTGCCGGTCAACGCGAGCTCACGCAGGTGGCCGTCGCCGATGATCGCGGGGAGTCGAGCGAGAGATCCCATGTCGGCGACGATCGCGACACGCACCTCGCGGACGCTGAACTTCGCGTCGGCGCTGGCATATCGCACGTCGGCGGCGGTGATGAGGTCGACGCCGCCACCGATGCACCAACCCTGCACTGCGGCGACGACGGGCTTGCGGCAGTCCGCCACGGCGTTGACGGCCTTCTGCATCGTCTTGATGGTGTCGTGAAACGTGGTCCTGGGTCCGGCGAGTGCTTGGTCGGCCATCAGCGGCCCGAACGTTCCGGCCATGGCCGGCAGGTCGAGACCGTAGGTGAAGTTCCTGCCGGAGCCCGCGAGAACCACGGCCCGTACCTCTGGATCGGCATCGAGTCGGTCGAACAGTTCTGGGCATTCGCTCCAGAAATCAGGGCCCATGGCGTTGCCCTTGTTCGGCCCGAGAAGTGTCACGTGCGCGATGTGGTCTGCGATCTCCACAGAGAATGCGGTCCAGTTCCGTTCGGTCATGCCTGCGAGCCTAGCGGCAGACGCAGCAGTACCCACAGGGCGTGTTACGCCGAGTAACGTCTGCGCTAAGAGCCTGCTCAGCTATGGCAATGGCCGACTCCGGTCCCTCATCATTCATGCATGTTGATGCATCAGGGGTTGGGTCTCGAGACATTCAACGATCTGCCGCGTCGCAAGGCGGTACACGCGCTCTACGAGTGCTGTTGCTCGGTTGCCTGGGCCTCACGTCTCGCGGACGGCCGCCCGTACCGGTCGCGGGACGAGTTGTTCACTGCGGCTGCCGCCGAGCTGAACGAGTTGTCCGACAACGTCATCGACGCCTTGGCCGCGACGCTGCCCGAGCCGAACAAGATGTGCACGGCCATGGACGCAGAATCACGTAGCGCCCTGGGCACCGCAGCGCGCGCGTACGAATCGAAATTCGGCTGGCGGTACGTCTCGAACCTGATGATGACTCCCGACGGTTTCGAACCCAGGGACGTGCTGATGGAGCTCGGCCATCGACTCGACAACGACGAACCGACCGAACGGCTGGTCATGCGCAGAGAGTTGATCGCGATCGATCACCGTCGCCTCGGCCGACTGTTGGGTCCCGAAGGCGGCTGGCCGCCGTACTGATACCGCGAGGTCAGCCGAAGAGGCCGACGACTCGGCCGACCAGGCCACCGGCGATCACGATCGCCAACAATGCCACCAGAACGATGACGACGATCGGCATCACGCGACTGCGCTGCGGCGGTTCGTGGTTGGGCCCACCGACTGATGTCTCGGCTGGAGGAGTATCGCCCGGCGTCACGCTACCGCCCGCTTCGAGGCCGGCAGTCTCATCGGGTTCTGGATTCTGAGCAGTCATGAACCCGGAGTACCCGGTAGCGCAGCCCTCAATCGAGCTGTGCTCTGGCTATCGCTCCGGCGAACAGTTCCGACACGGCATCGGCGATGACGGACCGGTCGATCTCCTCCGGATCCACCGAATGTTCCACGGCCAATCCGGAGATCAACGCAGCCAAGGACATCGCGAGGCGTCGAGCATCGAACGCCTCCCCCACACCCCACTGCACCGCCCGATCGGCGATCAGTCGTTCGAGCTCGGAGCGGAGGGCACGACGGTCGGTGCGGTAGCGCTCGGCAATCGCCGGGTCTCGGCCCGCAAGAATCCCGAATTCGACGGTCAGTAGCGGCCACCGCGGCTCGGCGACCACCCAGGACGCGATTTCGCCGCCGCCGGCTCCCGCAGCCGCCTGCGGGTCCAGGTCGGACACGTGAGCGAGTACTCGGGCGGCGAGATCGAGTGAGCGCTGTGCCAGCAGTTCGGCGAACAGCCCTTGCTTGGAATCGAAGTTGGAGTACACGGCCCCCTTCGTGAAGCCGGCCCGATCGGCTATGTCGGTGAGCTTGGCCGCCGCGTATCCGCGCTCGGTGAACTCGTCGGCCGCTGCGGCGAGCAGTCTCTCTCGCACATCGGTGCGCTGCGGCCTGCGCTGTGGCTGTGTCGATCGCCACTCTTCTTGCTGCTCGGCATTCACGATACCTAGAGTATTGAATACCTCGGGTATCGACAAGGTCTTCGAGTCTCGACATGTTCAGGAGCACTTTTCATGCGCAAGATGTCACTACTCGCCGCCGCAGTGCTGGTGCTGCAACTCGGCTTCATCCTCAGCTACGTGTCGGCGTTCCATCAGCCGACTCCCCACGCGATTCCGATCGCCGTGGTGACCGAGGCCGGGCTTCCCGCCGGCCTGGACCAGCAGACCGCCGACCGCCTCGACGCCATCGACGGTGCGCCGCTCGACGCGCGTACGGCAGTGGACACCGCCGAGGTTCGCACTCTGCTCCGCGATCGGGACATCCTCGGTGCCTACGTCGTCGGCTCGAGCGGCACCGACACACTGATCACCGCGAGCGCTGCCGGCAGCTCGGTGGCGACCGCCCTCGAATCGATCTTCACCGAGGTCGATGCCGCTCAGGGACGCCAATTCGTGGTGCGTGACGAGATCCCGGTCGGCGTGCATGACAACCGTGGATTGTCCGGCTTCTACCTGTCGGTGGGCTGGGTCGTCGGCGGCTACCTCCTCGCGGCCGCCTTCGGTCTCCTCATCGGGGCACCGACGACCCGACGCGAAACCTGTGTCCACGTCGGCATTCTCGCCGCGTACTCGATTGCCTCGGGCGCACTGGGAGCACTGCTGACCACCCACGTACTCGGAACCTTTGCCGGACACTGGTTTCCGCTCACCGTGCTGGGCACCGGGGTCGTCTTCGCCACCGGACT
Organism: Rhodococcus sp. 06-1460-1B; assembly: GCF_002258475.1. NCBI lineage: Bacteria > Bacillati > Actinomycetota > Actinomycetes > Mycobacteriales > Nocardiaceae > Rhodococcus > Rhodococcus sp. 06-1460-1B. Next base: position 194,845 of record NZ_NOYS01000026.1, on the reverse strand, counting down.
GTTCACGATGGGCCTGCGAGCCCTGATCGGAGTGGCTGCGGTACCGGCGGCGATCGTGCTGTTCGTCATCCTCGGAAATCCCAGCGCTGGAGGCGCTTTCGGGGCCAACGTACTGCCGCATGTGTACGCGTCGATCGGCCGGTGGATCACCCCGGGCATCGGCACCGAAGGAGTGCGCAGCATCGTGTACTTCTCGGGTGCGGGGGTCGGGCAGCCGGCACTCGGACTGGGCCTCTACATCCTGATCGGCGTGCTGCTGATGGCTGCGGCAGCGGTTCTGCGCCGTCGTCGCAGCGCCGGTGAATCGATGCCGAGCCAGTAAAGTGGCATCCCATGACTGCCACCTTCCCTCTGCCGATGCCCGATCTCGCTGTCCGCACACTCGGCGGCGCAGTGGTGTGGGCGAACGACGAGACGTTCGCCGAGAAGGAAAATCTGATCACACCGGGCAAAGCCGACTACTCGACCGCGACGTTCGGGCACAAGGGGCAGATCTACGACGGGTGGGAGACGCGGCGCCGACGCGAGGCCGGCTACGACGAGGCGATCGTGCGACTCGGAGCTGCCGGTGTCGTATCGGCCGTCATCGTCGACACGTCGTGGTTCACCGGCAACTACCCGCCGGAAATTTCGATCGAGGCCGCCGAGGTGACCGGATTCCCGTCACCGACCGAGCTGTACGACACGGAATGGACGACCATCGTCGCCCGTAGTGCCGTCGACGGCGACAGCGAGAACCGATTCGAGGTCGCGTCCGACGCCCGGTGGACTCACGTCAAGCTGTCCATCTACCCGGACGGCGGCGTCGCTCGGCTGCGAGTACTGGGCCGCGGCGTCCCGGACCCGAAGTTCCTCGCCGTCGGGCCCGTCGACCTGGCCGCGCTCGAGAACGGCGCATACGTGTCGGCCTGCTCCAATATGTTCTACAGCTCCCCCAACAATCTGCTGTTCCCCGGCCCGCCGCGCTCGATGGGCGAAGGCTGGGAGACCTCGCGTCGACGCAACGACGCCAACGACTGGGTGCAGGTGCAGCTCGCCGGCACGGGCCGAATCCGGCTGGCCGAGCTGGACACCAGTTGCTTCCTGGGCAACGCCCCCGGCGCCGCGTCCCTGCAAGGGCGACTGGGCGACGGCGACTGGATCGAACTCCTGCCGCGAACGACACTGCAGCCCGACACTCGGCATCGCTTCGTTCTCGACCACGACACTCCGGTGTCGGAGGTGCGAATGGACATCTTCCCCGACGGGGGAATGGCGCGATTGAGACTGTTCGGTGATCTCGACCTGTCTGCGTAAACGGTCGTGTGGCAATAGGGTTGGGGCATGTCCCGGCTACTTCATCCGAATGCAGCCCACGTTGCCGACACCCTGATTTCTCGTGGTCATCACGGGGTGGTGGTGAACAGTCCCGAGGGCACCCACACCGCCGCCGACGCCGCAGCTGCGTTGGGCGTCGATGTGGGTGCGATCGTGAAGTCGATGGTGTTTCTGCTCGACGACGAGCCGGTGTTGCTCCTGGTGTCCGGGGCTCACAATGTTCATCTCGAGCACACCGGTGAGCGTCTCGGCGGCACGCTCGCCCGGGCCGATCTGCGTACCGCCAAGCACGCCACCGGCCAGCCGATCGGGGGAATCGCTCCGGTGGGCCATCCGACGAATTTGGATACGTTCGTCGATCAGGACCTTGCGGCCCACCCCGAACTGTGGGCCGCGGCCGGGCACATCGACACGATCTTCCGCTCGTCGTACACCGAGTTGCTGCGCATCACCGCAGGTCTGGCGATCGACGTCACCTGAGCTCGAACGACCTAGGAAGCAAGGGTCGGGGCAATTCGGGGTGCGCCGAGGATCGCGTCGACGACGTCGGTGTCGAGGCGGGTGCCGCGCGATTCGAGGAGCGGCAACACTCCCGCGGCCAGGAACGTCGACTGCCGCTCGATCTCGCCGTGTACCTGCAGCGTCACGCCGTCGGCGACGTCGGCCGCGGTGACGTCGGAGATCAAACTCGCCAGTCCCGACGGGGTACCGACGTAGCGGATGGACGACGGGCTTGCCGGCGCGTCGAGTGCGGCGAATTCCCGACGGGCCGTCCTGGCGTCGGCAGCGATGTAGATCTCGAGATCGAGGAAGACCGCGAGATTGTCGGCCGATTCACCGCGGTCGACGGCTTCTGCGTGCAACCGGGTGCGTTGTTGCTGAGCTTCCCGCAGGTCCGAGGCAACGATTCTGATGGTGTTCACCTCGGGCCCGACGGTCAGTTCGGTCCAGACGTCAGCGGATTCGATGGCTATGCGGGTGTGATTGTGCGACATGAGTGGTGGTCCTGATTCGTCGGTCGGGATGCGCATGCGGTCGGAGCGGAGCCGAACTCGAACACGACCCGGACGCAGTGCGGCACAGATCGACATACCTGTTGCACCAGTGGCGATTGCCACGCGACACGACACTCACGGTCATGACGCCATGCTAACTGCCTGTGGGGCTGCACGGGGATCCAACCCCGGCGGCCCCGTCGGCCAGGGCGGGGAACGGCCGACGGTCCGGTACGGGGTTCCACCACCCGGCTTCTTCGGCGTAAGCCCATGTCGGCCCGGACTCGACGAACGCTGCCAACGCGTCGACGAGTCGGTCCACGTCGGCCGAGGAACTGCCGAGACCGATACTGGCCCGCACGGCACCGTCGGCATGACCGAGCCGGCGCAGCAGCGGGTGGGCGCAGAACTTTCCGTCGCGCACTCCGATGCCGTGTTCGGCCGACAGGTACGCCGCCACTTCACCGGGGTCGTGGCCGGCGACGGTGAAGGTGACGATGCCGACGACGTCGGGCGCGTCGGCCCACACCTGCAGCAGTTCGACACCCTTCAGTGCGGCCAACCCGTCCCGCAATCGGGTGGACAATTCCCGCTCGTGCGCCGTCGCGGCATCCTCGTCGAACGACGCGATGGCCTCGCACGCCGCCGCCAGCGCGGCGACTCCGAGCACGTTGGGCGTTCCCGCCTCGTGACGCTGCGGTGCGGGAGCCCAGTCGGTGTGCTCGATCGTCACACTGCGCACGGCACCGCCGCCGGCCAGGTGGGGCTCGCCCGCGTCGAGCCAATCACGGCTTCCCACAAGCACACCCGCGCCGAACGGGGCGTAGAGCTTGTGACCGGAGAACGCCAGATAGTCCACACCGAGTGCGGCGATGTCCACTCGACGGTGCGGAACGAGCTGTGCGCCGTCGACGACGATCCGGGCACCGTGGCGATGCGCGAGATCGGCCAGTTGCTCGATGGGGAGCACTTCGCCGGTGACGTTCGATGCACCCGTGATGGCCAGTAGCGCAGCAGGTTTCGCAGCCAGTTCGGAGTCGAGCCGGGCGAGCGTTTCGGCCAGCGTCGATGCCGCGACCACCACTCGGCGATTGCGCCACGGCAAGAGGTTGGCGTGGTGTTCGATATCGAGCACCACGGTATCCCCCGGCACGCACGCGGCCAACAGATTGAGCGAATCGGTGGTGTTGCGTGTGAACACGACCACTGAATTCGTCTGTGCACCAACGAATTCAGCCACGGTCTCACGCGCCTTCTCGTACGCCGCGGTGCACACCCGAGACGCGTAGCCGGCCCCGCGGTGCACGCTCGAATAGAACGGCAGCAACTCCGCGATCCGATCGGTCACTGCGGACAGCGCAGGCGCGCTGGCCGCGTAATCGAAATTGGCGTAGGTGCACGTGCCGCCGTGAACCAACGGAACCTGCAACTCCGTGCCGGAAACAGGGGCAAAAGGGGTGCAGGGACGGGAAAGTACAGACGTCATGACAGATCAAGCCCTCACGTTCGAGGGACCCGCAACGGAAGATATTCGTGAACGAGTCCGCGCTTGCCGCACCGATTGTTCGGTGTCAGCCTGGTCGTCACCCGGAGCACCCCACCGCGAAGGAGGGTTGCCGACCAGCAAGCCGGGGCTCGATGCTGGTACTCGTGACCGTGGTCAAGACACTGGCAAACCCGCCACGGTTTTGTCAAGCCGGGGATCGCTCCGACACAGCAGTAGGATTTCCGCGGTGGGAAGGCGCGCTCGTTCACCTGCTGGCAAACAGAACGTGAGATAACCAACGGCGCTGCTTTCCCCAGCACCACAAGAGTCATCTGCCAACGAACGAGAAGGACACCCGGTTGCCTGTGCACCAAGAGAACGATCTGCCGGGTTCGAGCACGGATATCGCACCTGCTCCGGCCGCGTTTCTCCGCTCGCCCCTTGCCCCGCCGGCCCGCACACTGATCGACGTACTGCAGGAGACCGCCGATCGCTTCCCGGATGCACCCGCGATCGACGACGGGACGGTGTCGGTCAGCTACGCCGAACTGCTGGACGACATCGCTGAGGGCGCCCAGTGGCTCGCCGACGCCGGTGTCCGGCGCGGCGACCGCGTCGGCATCAGGATGCCGTCGGGGTCCTTCTCGCTCTATGTCGCGATTCTGTCGATCCTCGACGTCGGGGCTGCGTACGTACCCGTCGACGCCGACGATCCGGAAGAGCGCGCCGAATTGGTCTTCGGTGAGGCGCAGGTGACGGCCATCGTCACTGCGGGCGGAATCGCTGCCGGCACCGCGCCGAAACAGAATGCGCCCGAACTGGGTGCCGGTACTCCGGTGCCCGAGCTGCCCACACCCGAGGACGACGCGTGGGTGATCTTCACCTCGGGTTCGACCGGAACCCCCAAAGGTGTTGCAGTCAGCCACCGTAACGCCGCGGCGTTCGTCGACGCCGAGGCCCGCATGTTTTTGCAGAAGGATCCGCTGGGTCCGGGCGACCGAGTGCTCGCCGGTCTGTCGGTGGCATTCGACGCCTCCTGCGAGGAGATGTGGCTGGCGTGGCGGCACGGTGCCTGTCTGGTGCCCGCGCCGCGGTCGTTGGTGCGGTCCGGTTTCGATCTGGGGCCGTGGCTCGTCTCCCGCGACATCAGTGTCGTTTCGACGGTGCCCACGCTCGCGTCGCTGTGGCCCGCAGTAGCGCTGGAAGCGGTGCGGCTGCTCATCTTCGGCGGCGAGGCCTGCCCGCCGGAGCTGGCCGAGCGGCTCGCCGTCGAGGGCCGCGAGGTCTGGAACACGTACGGTCCCACCGAGGCGACGGTCGTCGCCTGTGCGGCGATCATGGACGGCAAGGGCCCTGTCCGGATCGGCCTTCCCCTCGACGGGTGGGACCTGGCTGTGGTCGACGGTTCGGGACTACCCGTGCAGGTGGGTGAGATCGGCGAGCTGGTCATCGGCGGCGTCGGACTCGCGCGGTATCTCGATCCGGCCAAGGATGCCGAGAAGTACGCGCCCATGCCATCTCTCGGGTGGGAACGGGCGTATCGCAGCGGCGATCTGGTCAAGCTCGAGCTCGAAGGGCTCTTGTTCCAGGGTCGCGCCGACGATCAGGTCAAGCTCGGCGGGCGACGCATCGAGCTCGGCGAGATAGACAATGCGCTGCAAGCACTTCCGGGCGTCGGCGGCGCGGCGGCCGCCATCCGCAAGACGGCGGCCGGAAACTCGGTGTTGGTCGGATACCTCGCCAGCACCAATCCCGATTTCGATCTCGAAGCCGCACGCGAATTGCTCGCCGAGCAGTTGCCCGCGGCATTGGTGCCCAGGCTTGCGCTGGTCGACGAGATGCCCACGCGCACCTCGGGCAAGGTCGACCGCAACGCGCTGCCGTGGCCCCTGCCCGGCATGGCAGGAGCGTCCGCGCTCGGTGGGACGGCGGGCTGGGTGGCCGAACTGTGGACCAACATCCTCGGTGCGCAGGTCTCGGACGAGAGCGCCGATTTCTTCGCCAACGGGGGCGGCTCGCTCTCGGCCGCCCAGTTGGTGACGGCACTGCGCGAACGGTTCCCCGAGATCACCGTCGCGCAGCTGTACGACCACCCGCGGCTGGGTTCGCTGGCGCAGTATCTGGATGATTTGAAGCCGGTCGTCGAGGCCGTTCCCCGTGCGGTCGCCCCGACGTCGCGCACCGCGCAATGGGCGCAGATCGCGGCAACGGTTCCGTTGACCACCCTGACCGGATTGCAGTGGGTCACCTGGCTCGGGCTGCTCTTCAACGTCATGTCCTGGTTCGGCGACGTGCCCTGGGCCCCGACGCTGTCGTGGTGGTGGGTGCTCGTGGCATTCGTCCTGTTCATCACTCCGGTCGGCCGCATGGCGATCTCGGTGATCGGATCTCGCATCCTGTTGGCGGGCTTGAAACCCGGTGCGTATCGACGCGGCGGCAGCATGCACATCAGGCTCTGGGCGGCAACACGATTGACCGACGCCAGCGGTGCCTCGAACCTCTCGGGTGCGCCGTGGATGGTCTACTACGCGCGTGCGCTCGGTGCCAAGATCGGCAAGGGCGTCGACCTGCACACGATGCCGCCCGTCACCGGCATGCTCGAACTCGGCGACGGCTGTTCCATCGAGCCCGAGGTCGACCTGTCCGGGCACTGGATCGACGGCGATCTCGTCTACATCGGCGGCATCGAAATCGGTGCCGGTGCCACCGTCGGCGCACGCTCCACGTTGTTGCCCGGCACCAAGGTCGGCAAGAACGCGGTCGTCACGGCAGGCTCGGCCGTCGTCGGACGAGTGAAGGCCGGTCAGATGTGGTCCGGCTCGCCGGCTCAGAAGGTAGGCAAGGCCGACCATCCGTGGCCCGCCGAGACACCGCCGCGCGCCACGAAATGGGTGTTCGCGTACGGCGTCGCGTCCCTGTTCCTGTCCGGCATGGCACTGTTCTCCATCGGCGTCAGCCTCGTGCTGATGGGCTGGTGGATTCACACCGCGGACTCCGTGTTCGACGCCTTCGAACGTGGCCTGGTGATGTTGCCCGTCGCGACGCTGGTCTCGTTGGCGGTGTTCGCACTGATCACCGTCGTCGCGGTGCGGTTGCTCGGCATCGGACTCGTCGGCGGCTACCACCCGGTGCGCAGCCGTATCGGCTGGCAGGTCTGGGCCACCGAACGTCTGATGGACTCCGCGCGCACCTTCCTGTTCCCGCTCTATGCATCGCTGCTGACGCCGCACTGGCTTCGACTGCTGGGCGCGAAGATCGGCAAGGACGTCGAGGCGTCGACGGTGCTGATGATTCCCAAGTTCACCACCGTCGCCGACGGTGCGTTCCTGGCGGACGACACCATGGTCGCCAGTTACGAACTCGGCGGCGGTTGGATGCACCTGGGTGACGCCAAAGTGGGCAAGCGGGCGTTTCTCGGAAACTCCGGCATGACGGGACCGGGGCGGACCGTCCCGAAGAACGGTCTCGTTGCGGTGCTGTCGGCAACTCCGGACAAGGCGAAGTCGGGCTCGTCATGGCTCGGTAGTCCGCCGGTCCGGTTGCGCCGCGCGGCAGGCAGTGCCGACTCATCGCGCACGTTCGACCCGCCTCGGAAGTTGAAGATCGCCCGTTCACTCGTAGAGACGTGCCGGCTGATTCCCGTCGTCGTGACGTTCGGTATCGGGCTCGGCGTGTTGTTCGGACTGACCGCGATTGCCGACTCGATCGGCTACTGGCTCGCTGCCGCGCTCAGCGGTGTCGTGTTGCTCGTCGCCGGCTTCGTGGCTGCAGCGGTGTCGGCGGCCGCGAAGTGGCTGTGGGTCGGCCGGATCGGCAAGACCGATCATCCGCTGTGGAGTTCGTTCGTCTGGCGCAACGAGGTGGCCGACACGTTCGTCGAGACCGTCGCCGCACCGTGGTTCGCGCGCGCTGCCGAGGGCACCGCGGTGCTCAACATGTGGCTGCGGTGGCTCGGGGCGGACATCGGTCGAGGTGTGTGGTGCGAGACGTACTGGCTCCCCGAGGCAGACCTCGTGACGTTGGCCGACGGTGCGACGGTGAACCGAGGGTGCGTTGTGCAGACGCACCTGTTCCATGATCGGATCATGTCCATGGACACCGTCGATCTCGGCAGAGGCGCAACCCTGGGACCGCACTGTGTCGCTTTGCCGGCATCGGGTATAGGTGATGGTGCGACGGTGGGGCCTGCCTCTCTGGTGATGCGCGGCGATACGGTTCCCGCGCATACTCGTTGGCAGGGCAATCCGATCGCGCCGTGGGCCAAGGGTGATCCCTTTCCGCGGATTCGCGACGACCGAAACGAGGGGTGATCTTCAATGCCGGACAGGCTCGTGGCACCGGTGTTCGACGTCGACTCCAGTGACAATCCGATCGATACGTATCTTCCGCAGAACGGCAATCGCGGCTATCGCGTCTCGCGCTACGAACTCGACCTCGAGTACAAGGTCGAGAGCAACCGATTGACGGGCAAAGCGAAGATCACCGCGGTCACCACGGCGACGGTGTCGAAATTCGCGTTGGATCTCGGCCCGGCGATGAACGTGTCGAAGGTGTCGGTCAACGGGTCACGTTCGGTGAAGTTCAGCCACCAGCGGGGCAAGCTGAAGATCACTCCCGCCAAGCCCATCGCGTCCGGAGCGGCACTGGTGGTCACGGTGGCGTACGGCGGAACACCCAAGCCCATCAACGGTTTCTGGGGTGAGGTCGGCTGGGAGGAGCTCACCGAGGGATCGATCGTCGCGAGTCAGCCGAACGGTGCCGCATCGTGGTTTCCGTGTGACGACCACCCGGTGTCCAAGGCCAGCTACGGCATCACCATCACCACCGATTCGCCGTACTACGCGGTGGCCAACGGCACGTTGGTACGCAAGCAGACTCGGGCCAGCCGGACCACGTGGGTGTACGAGCAGCCCGAGCCGATGGCCAGCTATCTCGCGACCATTCAGGTCGGCCCGTACGAGCATCGCGTCGTCAGCCCGGGACCGGTGCCGATGAACGCGATCACGCCCCCGCGGCTACGAGCTCAGTTCGACCACGACTTCGGCCGTCAACCCCAGATGATGGACACCTTCGTACGGCTCTACGGCCCTTACCCTTTCGCGGCGTACACCGTGGTGGTGACCGACGACGATCTCGAAATCCCGGTCGAGGCGCAGGGCCTGTCCATCTTCGGTGCCAACCACTGTTCGGGTTCCCGGTACTACGAGCGCCTGGTTGCACACGAATTGGCCCACCAGTGGTTCGGCAATTCCCTCACCCTCGGCAAGTGGGCAGACATCTGGCTGCACGAAGGATTCGCCTGCTACTCGGAATGGATCTGGGCCGAGAACTCCGGCGGCGCAACGGCTCACGACAAGGCCAAGCGAGCGCACACCATTCAGCGAGGGCTCGCGATGGATCTGCAGCTCACCGATCCCGGGCCCGCCCGCATCTTCGACGACCGCGTCTACAAGCGGGGCGCGCTGGCCCTGCACGCACTGCGACGCACCATCGGCGACGAACGATTCTTCGGCCTGATCCAGGAATGGACCTCCAAATACCGCTACTCCACCGTGGCGACCGCCGACTTCACCGACCTCGCCTCCCGCTTCGGTTGCCCCCGAACCCTGTGGGACGCATGGCTTGTGGACACGCAATTGCCGTCGTTGCCGTAGATCCGGCGCTCGAATCGGCTCCCCGGTTTCGGAAATGTGCCTCCGGTCAGAGGCATATTTCCAAGTCTGGGGAGCCGATTGCCGTCAGCGATACCCGAGCGAGACCGCGAGGCCTGCCACGGCGTAGCCGTAGAGCGCCGACGTTGCCAGTGCTTGTCGCCAGAAGCTCGTCGGGAACGACGCCGCCCAGCGTCCCTTGCCGTCCAGTTGCAGATCGCAGGGGAAGTCGCTGATGACCATCGCTGAAGCCGGTTGTTTCGAGTGCGCCAGCACCACACCGGTGGTGAACGGCAGTCCCCGAACGAACAGGTGCCCGCGCGCATCCCCCGCTCGATAGCGCACCGTAGATTCCGTCAACGGTCCTGTGTACCAACGCCGTTGGACATTCCACCCGGTGGCGTGTGCGAGTCGGAGGTTGTGATCGCCGCGCAGTGCCGTGTCCACGGTCTCGACGTGTGCGATCACTCCCCAGCGCAGCATCGACACCCACGAGGCGATCCGTCGGTAGCGAAACACCAGAGCCCCGAACAGAACGATCGCGAACATGTACGGCACCAGCGCGGGATACCTGGACCAGCATGCGGCAGGCACGATCACTGCGACGAGAAACCAGTAGGCTTCGCGTCGATTCCAGACCGTGGCAGCAGCTACCAAAGCTGTCGGGGGCACCCGATACGGCGGGACCGTGCGCGAGGACTGCACCATGATGGCGCTGATCCTAGGGCCGAACCGGTCAGCGCGCACCCACTCGCGCGGTGCCCCGTCTGTTCCGGAGAATGCACCACGCCTGCGTACCATCCCCTGATGGCGAAACGGTGGTGGGGACTTGTCATTGCAGCCGCGGTTGCCGTGGCTCTGTTGTCGCTCGCCTCGAATGTCACGAGCGCAAGCCAGTTGTCCGCTCAGGCGAACACGTTGCTGGCCGTGCGCTCGACCTTCAGCAAACTGCTGAATTCCGGTGCCGTGTGGGCCGGCCTGCCTGTCCTGTCCGGCTGGCTGGTCCGACGGCCGCTGCACGCATTCGCGGCGGGGATCGTCGCGAGTCTGCTGGCGTTGGTGGTGCACTACGGTGTCGGGCAGTTGTTCGGGATGTTCGACGAGACCGTGTGGGCGGGGAACCGGATATGGTTCGCTCTCGCCGTTGTCATGGGCGGCCCGTTGGGCGTGGTCGGGGTCGTAGCGCGAGCCGGTGGCCTCCCGGGATCGATCGCGCGGCTCGTCGTCCCCGCCGGCGCGATCATCGAGCCGTCCTTTCGGGGCATGTTCAGCGTGCCGACGCTACTGCCGTGGCCCGAGCGTGTCGCCAGTGTCGCCGCAGGCGTAGTTCTCGTGGCCACCGGAATAGTGGGAGCCGCGGTGCTGATCCGCCAACGACGAAAGCAACACGTAGCGCACAGGAAGTCCCAGCATCCGGGCGCGGATCGACCGCACCCCAACCACATCGTCCGCTAGGACCACGGCGACGCGCACGACCCCTAGGGCAGGTGAGCCGACGTTTTCGATCGCACCACCAGGCCACACAGTGCCGCCATCACCGCGCCGAATCCGAAGATGATCGGATACGTGACCACCCCTGGCCAGGTCTCGGTCAGCGCCGACAGCACAGCGGGCACCGCAAAGCCGAGATACGTCAGCGAATAGAACACAGCGGTGAGGCCGGCGAGATCGTCGGGGCCCGCAATGCGTTGCACCTCTTGCAGACCCGAAACCAGCGCCATGCCGTATCCGCAACCGAGCACCGCTGCCGCGATCAATGCCGCGGCGATGGTGAGCACCGACGCTGCCCACGCCGCGACAGCCATACCGACCACCAACAGAGACAGCGCAACCAGAGCGCCGCGGGCATTGGCGGGTGTGTCGATCCGACGCCCGACAGCCTGGATCGCGAATCCGGAACCGAGGGCGATCACCGCCATCGCAGCGGACAGGGCGACGGGGTAACCGCCACCGGGCTCGTCGGCCAACGCGTCGGCCATCAGAGACGGCAGCACCGCATAGGCGACGCTGGCCGCACCGAAAACCCATGGGGCCAAGGGCAACACGACGAACAGGAACCGTCGATGCGACGCCGACGGAATTCTGAGATCGTCGACGAGGCTCTTCCTTCCCGATGATGCTGCGGCGCTGCGTGTCTCGGGGACCGACAGCATGCCGACGAACGCGGCGATGCAGATCAGCACGTGCACGCTGTACGCGAGGTGCGTCGGCCAGGGTGCCCACTGCGCCAGCACACCGGCGACGCCGGCTCCCAGGGCGAAGCCCGCCGTCAACGACATCGCGGCGCGGCGCGCTCCGGCACCGGGCTTGGCGGTGGCGTCGTGACCGGAGAGTTCCTTGACCCAGCTACCGCCGACGGCCATACCGATTCCGAGCGCGATGCCGCTGAGCACCCGCCCGCCGAAGAGCATGTAGGCGTTGTCGGGTCCGAGGGCGATCAGAATGGACCCGGCCGCGGCAATTGCAGGCGCGGGCAACATGATCGGGCGTCGGCCGAGTCGATCGGACAACGGACCACAGATCAGCATCGCCGGAATGATGCCCAGAACGTATGCGAACAGGAACGTGTCGACCACCACGGCAGAGAAGCCGTGGTCGAGTCGATACATCACCAAAAGCGGTGTGAATTCGTTGCCGCCCCAGGCGACGGCGAACATGCCGACGGCAACCAACAGCCAGCGTCTGGCCGTCGTCTGTCGGACGTCGTCGTCGATCATGGCCTCGGTCATCGTGTTCCCCCTCTGTCTGTGCGCAAGCCGTGCACCCTGAGCATGTGTTGTTCGACGGCTCGCTCGAATTCGTCTGCGTCCCCGGCTTCGATCAGGTCGGCGAGTCTGCGGTGGTCGTCGACGATGCGCAAGATCTGACCCGGATCACGGGTCAGGGATGCCGCGGTCATCCGCCGCTGTCGCTCGCGAAGTCCGTCGTAGAACGCGTCGAGTAACGGGTTGTTGCCTGCGCGGACGACGGTGCGATGGAAGTCTGCGTCGGCGGCACTGAACTCCGCTGCGGTGCCGTCGACTGCGAGCTTGTCCTGGATTCGCAGGTTGTCGCGTAGCGCCTCGACCACTCGTGCGCGGGCATCCGCATCGCCGACGAAGGCGCGAACACTGCCGGCCTCGACCAATCGCCTCGCGTCGACGACGCTCTCCGCCTCACCCACCGCGATGGGGACGACCAGCGCCCCGCGCTTGGGATACAGGCGCATCCATCCCTCGACCTGGAGGCGAAGGAATGCCTCGCGGACCGGCGTGCGGCTGATGTCGAGCCGCGTCGCGATCTCCCCTTCACTGACGAGCTCACCACCGGGAAGTTCCCCCGAAATGATGAGCTCCTTGACAGTCAGGTACGCCGTATCGGCTGCGGATCTCGTCTCGGACACAACATAGATACTAGATGCGCCTCACGCTGATACCAACCCGGGACCATCCGAAGAGCCACTCGACGTGACATTGACCCCCGAAAAGGCCACCACATGTCACATTGACTCCCCGCGGGGAGTCCAGAGGGAGCCAGCGGTCAGGGCACCCAGTGTCTGGCGGCGATGTCGTCGATCACCGGGTCTCCGTCGGGGGCTGCGTCCAGTGCTTCGAGGTCGTCGCGCAGTGCGTTCAGGCGTGGGTCGTCCCCCTCGGCCTGCTCGGCTGCCGTGCCTCCGTCGTCGGCGATCTGGGCGAGCAGTTTCGCTCGCACCCGATCTCGCAGTGAGTCGCTCATTCGTCGTCACCCTTCTTGAACACGCGTCGGGCCGTGGGGATGAGCGCGATGAGCACGCCCAGCAGCACGATGATCGAGAAGATTTGCAGCAGCACAGCAGCCTCCTAGGGATGTCAGGTCGGGGCGAGGGCGGTGCCCCACGCAGTGTTGCGCACCACGGTGAACAAGACCAATAGGGCAACCCCGACGACGACGGTCGGGCGATTGGGACGAGGCAGCGTCAGTGGCGTCTGCGTCCATCGTGCTCGCAGCCACGCGGCCCAGACACCGATTGCGACGACACCGAGCAGCACCGCCACGACGTTGCTCGACGCGGCAGCCGCGATGTCTCCGCGGGTGAGGTCGCCGAAAGCCCTGGTCGCGCCGCATCCCGGACACCACAGTCCGGTGAGGGCGTGGAAGGGGCACGGCAGGTACGTCGAGCTTTGGGGATCGCGGACGTGCAACAGGATGGCACCGCCGACCGCTGCTCCCGCCACCCCCAGGGGTGCGACGATGCTGCGGGACCGCGTTGCCATGACCAGCAGTCCATCACGGTTCGACGATGATCGTCGCGGTCATGTCGGGGTGCGGGGTGCAGTGGTAGGTGTAGGTGCCCGCGGTGTCGAAGGTGTGGGTGAACTGCCCCGACTGCATCAGTTCGCTGCGGAACGACTTGTCGTCGGCGACGACATTGTGCGCCATCGCGCGGTCGGAGAAAACCCAGGTCACGGTCTCGCCCGCAGTGATCGTCAGAGACTGCGGCGTGAACATCCGATCGGCGACGGTCACCTGGTTCTCGGCAGCGGGCTCGGCGGGTGCGGCCGGGGTGGTCGAGGTGGAGCAGGCGGTCGCGGCCAATGTGATCGACAGTGCCGCGAGCAGTCCGAGTGCCTTCATGACCTCGACGGTACCGAAGCGGCTCGTTCTCTCCGATCCAGCAGGTAGGTCGCCGTCAGCGCGATCGAGCGGTCCTCATCCTGAGTCAGCTCGCGCAGAGCCTGCGCCGCCGCCGGACCCGGAATGCTGGCCAGTGCCTGGGTCACCCGTAGGCGCGCCGCAATCTCACTCGGGCCGTCCATGAGGGCCGCGACCGTGGAGTCTGCATACCCGAGCTCACCGAGCACGTCTGCCGCGTCCACATCGTTCGTACCCTCGTGGACCATCTCGATCAGCACCGCAATCGCGTCGACGATTCCTCGGGCACCCAGTTCCAGCGCCGCGAGTCGTCGTACCTGCCCGTCCTCGTGGCCCAGCGCCTCCCGCAGCACCTCGGTGGCGTCGGGATGCGGAATCTCGACGACGGTATCGACGGCGCGGCGACGCACCTCGGGATCCGGTGAGTCGAGGCCCTGCCGCAGCGCCGAGACGGCGTCGCTCCCGGTCTGCGCGAGTGCCCATCGCAGCGCGCCGGCGACGTTGGTTGCGGGCTCGCGCAACACCGCCTCGGCCAGAGCCTCGGCCGGGATGGGGCGATCTCCGACGGAGGACAATGCCGCAGACTGCCGCTTCCCCGCGCTCACCGAGTCCAGGTCTCCGAGCATGCCGATGACACCGAGGACGTCCTCCCAATCCTCCGGTCGGGCGCTTCCGATGCGGCGCAACCGTGTCAGCAACTCGGTGTCTCGTGCGATGCGCTCCTCGGCTAGGGCCGCGAGCTCGTCGACGAGTCCCGACGCCGCGAAACTCGGATCGTCCAGTGCACGCCCGACGTCGTGCAGGGACAACCCGAGCGACCGGAGCGATTCGACGTGGAACAGGCGGCGCACGTCGGCCGGGGAGTATTCGCGGTAGCCGGTGCCAGTCCGCGAGGTCGGCTGCACGAGCCCGAGCCGGTCGTAGTGCCGAAGCATGCGCGCGCTGACTCCGGACCGCCGCGCCACCTCACCGATCAACATCTGCCTATATTCACCCCGTCGGGTCGGATGCGCCAAGTGCATCGACGCGCTGGGCCTCGAACAGTGCAAATCCGCTGTCGGGGTCGCGGAGCAGCGACTCCGTCGCCAGCGCGTGCGCGCGAACAGCAACATCCTTGCTCGACGCGGCCTCGCGCACCATCGGCTCGATCACCGACCCGAGTTCCACCAGCGCGCGGCTGAGGCTGCGCTGCAACTCCCGCCCGCCTCGCCCCAGCTGAGTGGACAGCGTCGTCGCCAACCACTGCTCGCTGCCGTCGGGGACCAGGACGACCGCCGCCCGCCACGCGCTTCGGGCCACCTCGTCGTCGGAGTCGGAGATGAGCGGCTCGGTGATCACCGGCCAGGCCGCCCGGTCCTTGACCTTCGACAACGTGTGCAACGCCTGGCTGCGAGCCTGCGCGCCGCCGGTGCGCACTTCGTGCATCAGCCTGGGCACCGTCGATGCAGCGGGGAGACGAATCAGCGCCCACGTCAACATCTCTCGAACCTGAAAATCCGGTTCGACGGCGCAACGCTCGAGCAGCGCGTCAAGGAGTTCTGGGTTCTTCGATATTCCGATGTCGAGCGCAGCCCGAAGCCGCACGGAAGAGTTCTGGTGCCGAAGTGAGTCGATCATGGCCGTCAGCCAAGACCTTGTCACCGTGTGAAGGTCAAGCCCGGGTCAGGACGTCCGCGAGCGTCCGATTCATGATGTTCAGCGCCCGCACCGCGACCCGCACCGGGCCGGGCGAGTTCGCGCTGGTGAGCAACACATCCAACACCGTTGTGTCGGTGACCTTCTCGGGCTGGCCCACCCGCTTGCCTGCGATCGCGGCCTCCACGTGCCGGGCGGTGTCCCGCACCAGCGCCGCAGCGTCGCGCAGGGCCTGGGCAGTATCGGCCGAGGGTGCCGTCTCCGGTTCGGCACGCGACGCCAGCACTCCGGCTCGCGCGAGTGCGTGGGCGGATCGGCCGCTGACGGTCAGCACCCGCAGTAATCGCTTCGCCCCTCGCCGGCTGCGGGTCGTCGGCCCGAGCACGAGCGGCTTCCCCGCCGTCACGACCTCCTTCAGCGCATTGTCGAGCGTGCGCGTCGACGCCACCAGGTCGGTGGCATTTCCCGGAGTGATCACCGATTCGACGCTGGTGTCGATCAGGGCGTCCAGTTGGTCGAGATACGTATCGACCTTGTCCACCAATGTCTTTCGTGTTCCGGTCGAGAAGATGAAGTAGGCGGACACAATACCGACGGCTCCGCCGACTGCAGTCTCGATGATCCGTAGTTCGAGAACTTCGATGCTGAACGTGCCGAGCAGCCCGTAGAGCATCGCGAGCAGGATGGTGACGAAGAACGACAGCAGCGCATACGCGACGGTCACCAGGTAGAACGCGAAGAACACACAGACGACGATGAGCACCAGCTGAACGGATTGGTGATTGCCGACGAGTGCCGCGATCACCACTCCCGCAAGCACTCCCGCCATCGTGCCGAGGATGCGTTGACCGGCTCTGGTCAGAATCTCGCCGCGCGTCGACGCCCCGGTGAACACCAGGAACGCCGTCAGCACGGCCCAGTACCAGCGGTCCGGCGAAACCAACTCCCCCAATACCGTTGCCGCGCTGGTCGCGACAGCAACCTGGATTGCCGCCTTGGTGCTGGGGTTCAGGCCGGCAGGCTCGTCCTTGTCCGCCGGCTCGAGAGCAGCCTGTCGAGGGCTCGACGTGACAGCCACCGCGTTGGTGGTGATGTGATGAATGGCGATGTGTGCCTGCACCGCTCGTTGCGCGGACACCGTCGCGATACCGGCGGGGGTCGACGGGTCGGCGCGCTCGGCCGCCGTGGCGGCCAACCGTCGGGCGGCCTTGAGTTGCTCGGCGGACGGGGCGTTCTGCAAGCACGATCCCAGTGCGGTAGTCGCTTGCCCCAGTGCGGTCGGCCACGGCTTGGCCGGATCGAGAGCCCACAGTGAGCTGACGAGTTGTTCGGTGGCGATCTGGGCGTCGAACACACGAAGCGACAGGTCGGTACTCGTCACGCTGAGCAGTTGTCCCGCGTCGTGACGGTCGAGCCAGTCGTCGATCATCAGGGCGGTGTTTCCGAGCCGATCGAGCCTGCGCCGCAACAGTTCCAGATCACGGTCCTCACGCGCCGATGCCGCCGCGAGCACCGATTCCGATACCGCTCGCATGGCGTACAGCAGCCGCCGCACCTCCACGATCGGTCGGTCCGGAAAGACCACCGCCCGTACGAACAGAGCGATGAGCACTCCGCCGACGATCGCCGCGATCAGCATCGGCACTTGCCCCGGGGTCGCCTGAAGGAACAACGCGAAGAAGTACGAGATGAACGCGACCATGCCGAGCGCGGTGCCACGGGGTCCGAATCTGCGCACCCATACGGCCGCGAACAACACCGCGATGAATCCGACGTCGGCCACCGCGCCGAGCCGCGAGAGCAGCGCCGCGACCGTCACTGCCGCCGAGGCGGGCAGCACCATCAGGGCGGTGGTGACGAGCCGGCTGTGCTGGTCTTTGTCCTTGACCGACGCCGACGCCTGCATCGCCACCACGGTGCCGAGCATCGCCACGGTGACCGGCTGGCCGATGGCGCGAGTACCGAGCAGCAGGACCACCATCGCGAGCAACACCGTCAGCGTCGTCGCCGAGGCACCGCGCAGCCGTAACTGCCCGGGATCCGACGCGTCGAGGATGCGGGCGAGGCGGTTCATTCCCCGATTCTGCGCTACGGCTCAGCCCCGTGCGGCCCGGATAGCGGGGGCCGACGAATGCGGTAGCAGCCTGTTCATGTCCGCCGGCGTGATCACGTCGACCGTCGCCGACTCGTCCAGCCGGTAGGGCTGAGTGGAGATGATGCCGGCGAGGTGTTTGCGCAGGCGCGACATCTCGGCCCGCACGGTGATCGCGCGGCCGTCGTCGCCGAAGAGGTCGGCAGCCATCTGCGACGCGGTGCGTCCCTGCCGGTGGATGGCCAGCAGGTACAGAATCTCGGCGTGCCGGGGCGTCGGCTCGTGGGTCCACTTCCCCACCTCGCTGCGCACCTCGATACGAGGCTTCTGCGAATCGCGCAGGTCGATGCGAATCGTCGTCGTATTGCCGGACTCCGCGACGAACGAGTCCGCCGAGTCGCCAGGAGTGGAGCCGGCGGAACGCCCATGAGAAGTGGGGCGCACCAGCCATCCACCGGGCAGGGGTTCGAAGTCGCACACGCCGAGGCTCGGCAGCCAGAAGCGTCCCGTCGCGAGGTCCTCGGGCAGCAGGATGCGATTGCGCAGTGCCACCGATTCGACGGCCGCGACCCACCCGTTCGCGTCGACGGCCAGCGCCGGGGACTGCAGGCGCGCCAGCATCGGTGCGGCCACCGAACGCAGTCGATCCAGGGTGGTTCGGTGAATCTCGCGCAGCTGCGATTCCGCCAACCTCGCCACGGCGTCCACCAGGGCGATGGTGGTGGGGTGCACCGTCTTGGCCGGCCCGCTGACGTCGATGGCGCCGAGCACCTGGCCGGTACGCGGATCGCGAATGGGCGCTCCGGCGCAGGTCCACGAATGATGGCTGCGCACATAGTGTTCGGCCGAGAAGATCTGCACAGCGCGGCGTGAGACCAAGGCTGTCCCGATGGCATTGGTGCCCACCGAGTCCTCGGCCCAGTTGGCCCCTTCGACGAATCCGAGGCCGTCGGCGCGGTCGAGCACCGACGTCGATCCGCTGCGCCACAGCACTCGACCGTTCCGATCGGCGACGACGAGAATGTTGTCGCCGTCCTGCACCACCGATTCCAAGCCACGGGCGAGGTCGTCCAGAATGTCGAACAACCCCGATTCCCGTCGACTGAACTCGAGATCGGACGCGTCCATCTGTCTCTCGGCAGGATTGCCCAGTTCCGGGTCGATACCGAGGGTCTGCAACCGCCGCCAGGAGTCACCGATGACCTCGCGGGGACGCGCGGGAGACTTCCCGCCGGTCATGGTCGCGTCGTACACGGCAGTGAGAATCTGCGCGTAGCGGCGCGGGTCTTCGCCGGCCGCCAGCGCAGGTTCAGGGCCTGTCGACTGCGTCATCGCTGTCAATTGTGCTCCAGCTCACAAAGCGGATTCATGCGGGGTCACCGGTAGACCAAACCACCATCGATCAACGGTGCCTGGCCGGTCATGTAATCCGAGTCGGGTCCGGCGAGATACGACACGAACGCGGCGACGTCCTCGGGAGTCTGCGCCCGACCGAGAGCGATACCGCCGACGAACTTGTCGTAGGTCTCGCCTTCCGCGGCACCGGTCAGCTCGGCGAAGCGCTTGTCGATGGTCACCCACATGTCGGTGCCGACAACGCCGGGGCAGTACGCGTTGACGGTGATGCCGTCCGAGGCGTACTCCTTGGCCGCAGCCTGGGTCAATGCCCGGACTGCGAATTTCGTTGCGCTGTAGACCCCGAGCATCGCGAAACCGTCGTGGCCTGCGATCGAGGAAGCGTTGATGATCTTGCCCTTCTGGCCGAGCGCCTTGAATGTGGCTGCCGCAGCTTGAATTCCCCATAGCACCCCGTCGACGTTGACGGCCCAGATCTTCTTCGTGTCTTCCGGGCGGACGTCGTCGAGCGGCGCGACCTGTGCGATACCGGCATTGTTGACGATGACGTCGAAGCCGCCGAGCGCTTGACGGGTATGTTCGACGGCCGCGAACACTTGATCGCGATCACTGACGTCGGCGACGAATGTCGTTGCCTTCGAGCCTGTTCGACGCACCTCGTCGGCCACGTCGGCGATCTTGTCCTCGGCCAGGTCGACCAGCGCGATGTCGTGCCCGTCGTTGGCCAACCGCAACGCGATCGCCCGTCCGATGCCCTGACCGGCCCCTGTGACCAACACCGCGCTCATGCGGGTGCACCCGTCGAGGGGTCGACCAGAACCTTCATCTTGGTGCCTGCGTGCAGCGCCTCGAATCCGTCGTCGATGACGCCGTCGAGCGTGATCTTGTCCACCCAGCCCGTCGTGTCGTAGTGGCCCTGGCTCATCAGATCGATGACGGCCTCGTAGTCGGCGGAGGTGTAGCAGAGCGATCCCTGGATGCGGGATTCGTTCATGACAAGCTTCTGCAGCGGTGTGGTGAGCGGCTTTTCGTAGATCGCGACGCTGACGAGCGGTTTGCGGGCACCGATGCAGCCCAGCGCGGTCTCGACGGCCGGTTGCACACCGGCCGCGTCGTAGATGGCGTCGGCCCCGTTGCCGTCGGTCAGATCGGCGATGAAGGCGGGCACGTCCACTGCCGTCGGGTCGAGGGTCTTGGCACCGAGCGCTTCGATCGAGGCGCGACGCGTCGGCGACGGTTCGACGACGTAGACGTTGTCGAGTCCCTTACCGCGCAACGCGAACCACAGGCCGATGCCGATGGGGCCGGCTCCGAACACCATCGCGGTGTCCTCGGGCTTCGGATCCCCCAGTGTCGCAGCGTGATAGGCAACCGACATCGGTTCGACGAGGGCACCGAGTTCGAGAGAGACGTTGTCGGGTAGGGCGTGAATCATGTCCGTGGGGACCACGGTGAATTCGGCCATTCCGCCGTCGGACATCAGTCCGTGGAAGCCGATCTGCGCGCAGATGTTGTAGTTACCTGCCCGGCAGGGTCCGCAGTGTCCACAGCGGTAGAGCGGTTCGATGGCAACGCGATCGCCGACCGAGATGCCGGTGACACCCGTGCCGAGCTCGGTGACCGTGCCCGAGAACTCGTGTCCGAGCACCAGGGGCATTTCCTGGCCGGTCAGCGGATGCGGCGAGGTGGGGATGAAGATGGGGCCGGCGTAGTACTCGTGTAGGTCGGTTCCGCAGATTCCGTTGAACCCGACCTTGACCTTGACCTGCCCCGCACCGGGATTCGGCTCGGGTACGTCGGTGATCTCCACCTTGTTCGGGCCGTAATACACAGCTGCACGCATCGGTTCTCACTCCTGACTGAATTGGATGCACACAGGTTTATGTGACGACGACCACTTTCGACAGGGTTGCAGTGCGTTGCATCGAATCGGCCACACTGCAACCTCCCGCAACCCTGACGGTGGGCTGTGATTCAGCTCATAGTGACGGCGACCCTGTCGACCCACCGAGAAGAGACCCCCATGACCGCAACCGCAGACCGACCCCTCGACGAGCCGAAAACGGCGTCAGCACAGGGCAACTGGCTCATATTCGGACTGGCCAACCTCGCCGTGGTCACGGCCGTGTCGCTGGCGACCTGGTATCTGTTGGCCGATCCCACCACCAGTCCCTGGAACTTCTATCCCCTGCCGTTCAACGCCGCGCTGTTCTGGGCCATTCTCTTCATCGTGTTCATCGGATTCGATTGTGAATTCGCCGGATTCGACTCTCTGAAGCAACCGATGCGCGGGCTCGCGATCCTGACTTCGACGGCGGTGTTCGCCGTTGCCGTCACCTGGATCCTCGGCAGCGGCCTCGGGGCGTTGTACCCGGACTTCGCCGGTTCTCGTGACGGCGGGCTCGGCTACTTCGCCGGAGCGCTGTTCGTGCTGTTCGGATTCGGAACCTGGGTCATGGTGGTCCTCAACTGGCAACACTGGCCGTGGACCGTGCTGCGCATGAAGCAACCGCTGATCGGGCTGTGCGAGATCGCATTCGTCGCCGTCCCGACCCTCGCGTTGTACTTCATGTTCGGACTGCCGTCGGTCTCGCTCTCGGCCACCGATCCCCTGATGTCCGTGGACACCGCACTCGGCTGGTTCTACTCGATCGTCGTCTCGGTGATTCTGACCGGCCAGACCCTGGACAACTGGCCCTGGAAATTGGCTGGCGGCGGCGGACGGACCGCACTGGCGGCCACCGTCGGCAACGCTGCGCTCGGCACGGCGATCTACTTCCTGATGGTTCCGCTCGCGAAGCTACTCGTCGGCTCGGAAGCCACCGCAGAACTCGGAACGGTCATCAACCAGTTCCCGGCACAGATCGGAGTCTGCTGGGCATTCTGGATGATCTTTTGGGCGAACGGCTTCGGTGATCGCTTCCCGGCGGCGGGACGCGCAGTACTGACTTTCGCGCTGGCCATCGGCACGTTCCTGGCCTACTACTACGTTCTTGCCGAGCACGTGCTCCACGAACCCGTCGTCGCGGCCGGCATCTCCGGCAACGCACTGGGCTTCGTCGACTGGCTGGTCCTGTGGACATTGATCTACGTCGTCGGATTCCAGTCGTTGGGGTTGAACAAGCTCTCGCAGCCCGATCAGTCGCTCAGCGCAGGACACTGAAATGTCAGTGCGGCTCTGATGAATTCGACCCGATCCCGTTCGATCTGCAGCAGGTGTCCATCGGTTTCGCTCTCCAGTCGCGCAATGATGTCCCGTAGTTCGATGACGTCATGTCGGGCGATTCGTCGGTTCTCCGGCAGTTCGCCGGGTTCCTCGGGGGAGGCAAGGAAGTCGAGGCGGTCCTTCAGCGAGTTCTGGTGCATCGCCCTCATGAAGTCGACCTTGCCTGCAGCGTTGTCCTCGAATCCGGCCAGTTTCTCATCGGCCCTGGCGAGGTAGTCGGTGGTGTTGCCCGACATCTCCATATCGGTGCAGAGTCGACGACCCAGGCCGCGCAAGAACCCTGGAGTCGACATCGCCGCCTCGAACTCTCCGGACGACAGGCCCGCCTTCCAGTCGAATTCGAGACTGCAGGTGGCTGCAGCGAAAGCTGCGTCTCCGCCGACAGGTGTGTTGGCGTACAGCAATGCAGTCTTGCTGCCACCGGGAACGAACGCGCTCAGGCGGCGTGCGTCCATGGGGTCGTCGGGCTGCTTGTTACGCCAGTAGAACTCTTCCTCCAACGCCGTACGCACCTGTCCCCGCACGCGCAGATACGGCGTGAGGAGCAATGCGTCACCCATGACGGCCAGCGTCGAGTTCTCGCCGACGGAGTCGATGCACGGGACCGCCGGCGACCGGGCACCGGTGTCGACGGTAGGCGACGCCGACGAGCACCCGGTCACGACGACCAGCACCAGAGCAGCGGTAAGACGACGAATCATGTTTCCCCCGGAAATTTCTCGAACTGTAGCGCTCACCGTGAAGTGCAACCCCCTGCAACTCTCGACCCCCTGGCCCGACAGGAGTGTGCTGGGTCACATACACGGCACCTCTTCATCGCAAGGAGTTTTCATGACCCAGACCATCGAGCCCGACTCGATCACCCGCACGCACACCCCGCAGGAACGGGTCGACGCCTGGTTGTCGAAGTTCGAGGACGCCCTGGTCGCCCGGGATATTCCTCGTGTTGCCGGCATGTTCGCCGTCAGCAGCTTCTGGCGCGATCTCGTCACGTTCACCTGGAACCTCAAGACGGTCGAGGGCCGGGACGGCGTCGCCGACATGCTCGGTGAAAGGCTCGCCGATACCGACCCGACGGGATTTCACACCACCGAGACCCCCGACGAAGCAGACGGCGTCGTCTCGGCGTGGATCGCATTCGAGACGGCGACGAGCCGCGGCAAGGGACATCTGCGTTTGACGACGGACGCCGAGACCGGTGACGACGTGGCGTGGACGCTGCTGACGACGATGCAGGAGCTCAAGGGATACGAGGAGCGGCAGGGCAAGTCCCGAATCAAGGGTGCCGTGCACGGCTCGAATGCCGATACCCAGAACTGGGCCGAGAAGAAGGAGATGGAGGAGAAGGAGCTCGGCTACAGCGTTCAGCCGTACGTCCTCGTCGTCGGCGGCGGGCAGGGCGGCATCGCCCTCGGTGCTCGGTTCCGTCAACTCGGCGTCCCGGCGATCGTCGTCGACCGTGCCGAGCGCCCCGGAGATCAGTGGCGTGGCCGATACAAGTCACTGTGCCTGCACGACCCGGTCTGGTACGACCATCTGCCCTACCTGCCGTTCCCGCCGAACTGGCCGGTGTTCGCGCCGAAGGACAAGATCGGCGACTGGCTCGAGATGTACACCAAGGTCATGGAGGTTCCGTACTGGAGCAAGACGACCGCGAAGTCCGCGACCTACGACGAGACCGCGAAGGAGTGGACCGTCGTCGTCGACCGCGACGGCGAGGAAGTGATCCTGCGGCCCAAGCAGTTGGTGATGGCCACCGGGATGTCCGGCAAGAAGAACGTGCCGAACTTCCCCGGCATGGACGAGTTCGAGGGCGAGCAGCACCATTCCAGCGAACACCCCGGTCCCGACGCTTACGTCGGCAAGCGCGTGGTGGTCGTCGGTTCCAACAACTCGGCGCACGACATCTGCAAGGCGCTGTACGAGACGGGCGTCGACGTCACGATGCTGCAGCGCTCGTCCACGCACATCGTCAAGTCGGATTCGTTGTGCGAGATCGCTCTCGGCGATCTGTACTCCGAGCGCGCGGTGGAGTCCGGAATGACCACGGCCAAAGCCGATCTCACGTTCGCGTCGCTGCCGTACCGGATCATGCACGAGTTCCAGATCCCGGTGTATCAGCAGATCGCAGAGCAGGACAAGGATTTCTACGATCGCCTCGAGAAGGCAGGCTTCCAGCACGACTTCGGTGACGACGGTTCCGGCCTGTTCATGAAGTACCTGCGCCGCGGCTCGGGCTACTACATCGACGTCGGCGCATCCGAGCTCGTCGCGGACGGCAAGATCAAACTCGTTGCCGGGCAGGTGGAGCGGATCAGCAAGACCGGCGTCGTACTCGAGGACGGGACCGAACTACCGGCGGACCTCATCGTCTACGCCACCGGATACGGCTCGATGAACGGCTGGGTCGCCGATCTCATCGACCAGGAGACCGCCGACAAGGTGGGCAAGTGCTGGGGTCTGGGCTCGGACACCACCAAGGATCCCGGTCCGTGGGAGGGCGAACAGCGAAACATGTGGAAGCCGACGCAGCAGGAGAACTTCTGGTTCCACGGCGGCAATCTGCATCAGTCACGCCACTATTCGCTGTACCTGGCGCTGCAGATCAAGGCGCGCTACGAGGGCATCGACACCCCGGTCTACGGGCTGCAGGAGGTGCATCACCTTCGGTGACGGTCGTGCGCGGAAACTCGTAGTGGGCTACGAGTTTCCGCGCACATGGCTGTCTAGTCGTACACGCCGGTCCCCTGCGCCTTGGCGATCAACGCATCCTCGGAGCGCACCTGATCGAGGTTGACCACGCGGGTGGACAGCACCGTCGAGTACAGCCAATCAGTGGCCACGCGCACCCGGGCGGAGGCGGTGGGCAGGGCATAAAGGTGATAACCGCGGGCGACGAACTTCGCGACGGCTCCGGTGAGGGGCACGCCCAACGGCTTTGCCACACCGTCGAATCCGCCCAGGTCGGCGACCAGTCCCAGATCCTTGTGTCGGTACGGTCGAGCAGTACCGACACCGAGGGACGCGGCGACGTTCTTGGCCACCGCTGTGCCCTGCCGCTGCGCGTGCTGCGCGGTGGGCGGCGTCGGCTTCGACGGGTCGGCGGCGATATCGGGCACCGCGGCCGCGTCACCGATGGCCCAGACGTCGTCCACGCCGGGGACCGTGAGGTCGGGGTTGACCACAAGCCGGCCCTTTTCGGTCGGCAAATCGAGTTGCGCGATGAGGGGGCTCGCAGCCACGCCCGCTCCCCACACCAGGGTGCGTGTCGGTACGACGTCGCCGTCCGTCAGCGTCACCGCGTTCGCCGTGGCCGATTCCACCGACACCCCGAGACGCACCTCGACGCCGCGAGCCGCGAGGACTTCCATTGCTTCCTTGCCGAGTCGCTCGCCCAGTTCCGGCAGCACCGCCGGCGCGAGGTCGATGAGCAACCACCGAATGTCCGACGGGTCGACCGTCGCCCACCGGGTAGCGATACCGTGAATCCAATTCTGCATCTGCGCAACGAATTCGGTGCCCGTATAGCCGGCTCCCACAGCGACGACGGTGAGCCGTTCCTTGCGTTCGGCGCGGCCCTCCGGCGTGTCGGGCAGTTCGTCGGCTGCATCCAACTGCTTCAACACGTGGTTGCGAATGAACACTGCTTCGCTCAGGGTCTTGAGACCGTGTGCGTGCTCGGCGACACCGGGGATGTCGAACTGCCTCGTCACCGAACCCGGGGCCAGAATCAGCTTGTCCCAGGCCAGGTCCGAATCACCGTCGGGACCGGCGACGCGAACGCGTCGATTCTCGAAGTCGACGGACGTGACGTGTCCCAGCACCAACTTGGTGCGCCGCAACGTCTGTCGTGTCGACACCGCGATGTCCCGCGGATCAAGCACGCCGGTCGCCACCTCGGGCAGCAACGGGCTGTAGAGCAGGTAGTCGTTGGGCGCAACCAGGGTAAACGAGGCGCGGTCCGGGCCCAACAGCTTCTGCATCTTGCGCAGTGCGTAGAAGCCGCCGAACCCGCCGCCGACCACCACCACCCGGGCTGGGGATGCGGGAGCCGGGGCGGTGCTGCGATTACGGAGTGGTGAGCGCATGGTCCACATTAACGCCGAGTACCGCAGCTCCGCCCCGTCAAACGTGGACCGGTCGACGAATTTCTAGACCAACCGGGCTTCCGGGGAGCCGGTCTTGCCCGCATCACGCTCGACCGAATCGCCGAGGGCTTCGTCGATCTTGGCGAGTACATCCGCGTCCAGGGTGACCTCGGACGCCTTGATGTTCTCGGCGATCTGCTCGGGACGCGATGCCCCGACCAGCGCGGCGGAAATGTTGTCGTTGGCCAGAACCCAGGCAACGGCCAACTGCGCCATGGTGATTCCGAGATCGTCGGCGATCGGCTTGAGTGCCTGCACCCGGGTGAGCGTCTGATCGTCGAGGTAGCGCGCGATCATCTTGTCGCCGCCCTTGTCGTCCTTGGCGCGCGAGCCGTCGGGCAGCGGTTGTCCGGGTAGGTACTTGCCGGTGAGCACGCCCTGAGCGATGGGTGACCAGACGATCTGCGAGATGCCCAGTTCCTTGGACGTCGGGATCACCTGATCCTCGATGACGCGCCACAAGGCCGAGTACTGCGGCTGGTTCGAGATGATCGAGAACCCGTTCTGCCGTGCCAGTTCCTGGCCGGCGCGGAGCTGATCTGCCGTCCACTCCGAGACGCCGATGTAGAGGGCCTTGCCCTGACGGACGACGTCGCCGAACGCGGCGATGGTCTCTTCGAGCGGGGTCTCGACGTCGTAGCGGTGGGCCTGGTAGAGATCGACGTAGTCGGTACCGAGCCGACGCAGCGAGGCATCGATGCCTTCGAAGATGTGTTTGCGAGAGAGTCCGGTGTCGTTGGGACCCTTGGGTCCGACGGGGAAGTAGACCTTGGTGAAGATCTCCAGCGATTCGCGGCGCTCGCCCTTCAATGCGTCACCGAGGACCGTTTCCGCAGCCCCGTTGGCGTAGACATCGGCGGTATCGAATGTGGTGATGCCTGCATCGAGAGCCGCACGCACGCACTGGGTCGCGATGTCGTTCTCCACCTGCGAACCATGGGTCAACCAATTGCCGTAGGTGATCTCCGAAATCTTCAGTCCACTGTTTCCGAGGTATCTGTAAGCCATGTAAGAAAACGGTACTCCGGTGTTCAATTCACAAGTGGCCGACGACCGAGGAACCGCGTCCCGACGCCTGCGAGGACCACCGTCGCCACTGCCCCGCCCGTCGAGAGCCACAGCTCGGCACTGGGCCACGTCGAGTGGTGGAGGGCGGATGTGAGCGGCGTGTACGCCGTCCAACCGTAGGTGACGACCATCGGCACCGTGATCGCCACCGGTACCGCGAGGCCGATGGTCAAGGGCGTGGGGGTCGAGGGCGTGCACGCCACGTAAAGATAGGCCGCAGCAGCCGGGAAGATCACCAGACTTGCCGCGTAGTGCACGTTGTCCCACGGGGGGCGCTCGAACAGCGCGGTCGTACACACCACCGCCAGGGTCGCGAAGCCGACGATCGGTCGACCCCAGCGCAGCCCGAGTGCCGCGCCCACTGTCACCGCAACTGCCGTGATTGCCACGAGCCCGAGCACCCAGATACCGTCCGACACATCGATGCCCACCCCAGCGGTGGTGGTCGAGGTGAGCAACACGGCTGTCCCGGCGAGCACAAGTATGCCTCCGCGACCCGGTAGCAGAGCGGCAGCACCGAACAACACTGGTACGACGACGAGGCCGAAGTACCAGCTTCCACCGAAGCCGTCTTCAGCTCGAAACAGCATCTGCACGAACAACATATTGAGCAGCAAGCCACCGATCGAGATAAGCAGTATCGCCCCGACCGGTCGGATGCTCCGTTCCGGTGGCGCATGGTCGTCGCTGCGGTCGACACGAGCTGCCGAGGCCACTGCAATTACGACGAGCACGCACAGCACCGGAACGACCACCGTTGGGCCGATATCGGATTCGGTGAGGTAGTCGGCGTAGCGACGCGGGATACTCGGATGCTGCAAGGCCTCGACCGCGCCTGCATTGAGTAGTCCGACGAGGAATGACCCGATCAACAGTGCTTGCCGAGCTCGTACACCGTTCGCCCGTACTGCAATGCATCCCAACAGAACTCCGCCTGCCACCACCTCGGCGAGGTCGGAGGGCATCATCAGGGCCGTCACCCCGGCGCCAATGGCCGCAGCGATGGACAGGCCGGCCAGAATATTGCGCCGACGGACGAGCATAGCCAGACCCGACGCCAGAATCACTGCAACGGCGACTCCCCCTCCGCCGCTGGAGAACACCACACCCCCGACGCTGGTGTCGCCGAAGATATCGACCCCGTCGGATTGCGAGAGCAAACCGGCCAGGAGTCCGGAAAGAACGATCACGAGCGCTGACATCCCCGAATTATGCACGGCCACCACGGTAGGCGCGGGATGCCGCAACAATCTTCTCCAAAGTCTGTGCAAAAGAACGCAATTCGTCCTCACCCACCGCGGCACCCACCGCGTCCGACCACGCGTGTTGAGCATCTCGCAGAGCGGCTACGGTCTCGCGTCCCTTCGGGGTGGGCTCGAGGAGCTTCGCTCGCTTGTGGTTCGGATTCTCGATGTAGACGGCCCAGCCCCTGTCCACCAACAGGTTTGCGGTTCGTTGCACACTTTGCCGCGCCAAACCCAGACCGACGCGTCGCGCTATATCGGCCACCGAGAGCGGCTCGTCGAGAGTGGCCCCGAGAACCTGCCACCAGGCCGGCGTCAATCCTGTCGGTTCGGTGATGTCCTGTGCGGCAGCCAGGAATTCGCCGTTGAGCTCGAAGACCGGCAGGACCACCTCGGTGAGCGCATCTCCCTCCGGCGTTCGTCGGCTCATGCGCCCGTCAGCTGGTCGTAAAATCTGCGCTCCCCCGTCGTGTAGAGCCCGTACCATGCGTCGATGATGGGCTGCGGGAACACGTCCAGGCGCTCGAACACCAGCTTGGCGAACTCGATCGGTGCAGTCGCTCCGGCGGTGATGACGGTGCCGTCGGACACTGCCTTCTCCTCACGGTAATGCTCCGCTCCGCGGTATTCCGCAGCCTGAGTGAGGAATTCGGCCGCATTCGAGGTATGCGGCCGGTCGTCGAGCAGGCCGGTCCGAGCCAGCCCGTAGGTTGCCCCGCAGATTGCTGCGACCGGGGTGCCCGCTGCAACGAGTTCGGCGGCCAACTTCAACGCTGCCTCGTTGGCGGATTCCCACGTGCCGGCACCGGGCAGAATCAGCGCGTCGACGGACGGAAGATCGGCCAACGCAACGTCGGGGGTAATCCTCAGGCCGCCCATCGTCGTCACCGCCTCCCCCGATTCCGATGCGACGAGCAACCGGTTGGCGTCGGGATTCTGCTCGCGGGCCATCGCGAGCCCGGCGATGAGGTAGCCGTACTCCCAATCGGCCATGGTGTCGGTGGCATACAGCGCAACGGTGATCACGGAACGGTCCTCACGTCGATTGACAGGATGCTGTCAATATTGCGCGCATGACAGCAGGCTGTCAACCCTTCTGCGATCCTTGTAAACCAATTGGTTGACTACACAGCTCGAGGGGCATATCTTTACTGCATTCGAGGAGGTAAGTGACCATGGACGACCGGATCGAGCAGCTCAATCGAACCTTTGCAGCGTTGGCGGACCCCACCCGGCGTGACATGGTTGCTCGGCTTGCGGGTGCCGACGCCAACGTCAGCGAACTGGCCGAGCCGTACGACATGAGTCTGCAGGCAGTCTCCAAGCACGTGAAGGTGCTCGAGGACGCCGGGCTGGTGACGCGCAGCAAAGACGCCCAGCGCAGACCGGTGCACTTGGATGCGGAGGTGTTCGGCCTTATGGCGAAGTGGATCGAGCGTTATCGCCAGGAGGCCGAGCAGCGCTACCGCCGACTCGACGACCTGCTGGATCACGTTGTAACACAAGACGACTCTCAGAAGGACGTGTCATGACCGAGCACGAAACCGAGATAGTAGCGGACGACAAAGTACCCACAATCGAGATCATCCGGCAGTTCGACGCGTCGCCCGAGCAGGTGTTCCGCGCACACGTCGACCCCGATCTGTATCGGCAGTGGGTGGGCCCGCGGTCGGTGACGACGCGAATCATCGCGTGGGACGCGCGAACCGGCGGTGCATGGTCGTTCGCGAACGACCGCGACGGCGAAGAGATCGCGTCGTTCTTCGGCAGCTTCCACGAGGTTCGCGCGAACGAGCGGATCGTGTGGACCTTCACCTACGAAGGCGATCCGGATTCGGTCGCCCTCGAGACAATGGCTTTCGAGGCCCGCGACAACGGCGGCACGCGATTGAGGGTGCTGAGCGTGCTGTCCGACTTCGCAACCCGAGACGGGATGCTCTCCAGCGGAATGGATGTCGGAGTCAGGGAGGGCTACGAGAAACTCGATGCACTGTTGACGGGACCCGCTGCACAGCATGCACGGGACGCCGCCGCGTTCACGGCGTTGGTCGAATCCGTTTCCGGGGACGCGTGGTCTCGGCCCAGTCCGGTACCGGAGTGGAACGCGCTGGGTGTCGTCGAACACCTCGTCGGTTGGTCACGTGGTTTCCTCGGCGGTGTCGAGGGTGTCGAGCTCACCGAACTCGACGTGACGCGCGACCCTGCCGCCGCGTGGGCGCGACACGCCGCCGACATCCAAGCCATCCTCGACGCCCCCGCGGGCCGCATCCTGAGCAATCCGCACATCGGCGACATGCCGGTCGAAGACGCGATCGACCGGTTCTATACCGCTGATGTGTGGATGCACACCTGGGACTTGGCCAAAGCCCTGGGACGCGATCCCGATCTCGGCGAAGAGCGTTGCGCCGCAGCGCTGATCGCCATGAAACCGATGGACCGCGTACTCCGCGAGAGCGGGCAGTTCGGCCCCGCCGTCGACGTCGACGACAACGCATCCGCCCAGGACAGGTTGATGGCCTTCATCGGACGCGACCCG
Organism: Rhodococcus sp. 06-1460-1B; assembly: GCF_002258475.1. NCBI lineage: Bacteria > Bacillati > Actinomycetota > Actinomycetes > Mycobacteriales > Nocardiaceae > Rhodococcus > Rhodococcus sp. 06-1460-1B. The sequence goes on along the minus strand of NZ_NOYS01000026.1, from coordinate 163,477 downwards.
TCCTGGTCACCCGAGAGTTAGGTACCCACAGCCTCGAGCTGCGGACGAATCTTGTTCAGCGAGAACTCGACCGACGCTTTCGATGGTGTATTGAATCCCACCACCGTCGCGTAGTCGACGACGGCAACTCCGCCGCCGGTCGCCGCGGGCAGGCTGGTGAACCCCGGAAGTTGTTCGAGGTCTTCGCGCGTGCCGCCGTTGGGGAGAATGACCACGAGGTCTGCGGTGAGAACGTCCAGCCGTTCGGGGCTCAGCACGATCCGGCCGTGAGAGATGTCGGGCGAGTTCACCAAATCCTGCGGGACGTCGAGTCCGATGCTGTCGAAGACCTTCGCGGCACCGTCCTCCGGGTCGGCGACGACCGCAAGCTGCTGACTGTCGAAAACGAACTGCGACAACACAGCCGACTTACCGTCGAGCGCCGGGTACTGCTGACGGATGCCATCGGTTACGGCATGCCCCTCGTCGATGATGCTCTGTGCATCGTCCTCGCGATCGAGCACCCGCCCGAGCGTCTCGATCTGCGATTCCCACGTCTCGACCTTCTCCGCCTTCGGAAATATCGTGGGCGCGACGTCGGACAAGCTCTTGTACGGCTCTATCGACGGTATCCCCGACAGCAGGATCAGGTCGGGCTGTAGCGCCGCGATCTGCTCGGTCGGCACCGAAGCCCCCATCTGATCGACGGCGGCCGAGTCGAGCATCTGGGCATCCGTATCCACTGCGGACTGCCAGGGGTAGAGCCCGCGTTCGTCGCCGTTCGATCCGGCGGAGACATACCCGACGGGTTGCACGTCGAATTCGAGCAGCGCGTCCACCCACTGCTGCCCGAATGCGACGATGCGCTGTGGCGTTCCCGTGATCTGCGTGGGTCCGGCGAGTGTGTCGACGGTGACGCTGCGGGTGTCGGAGCCGGCGTCGTCAGCGGTGTTACTGCTGCACGATGCCAGCGTCAGGGCCGTGGCGACGGCAAAGGCGCACCCCAGGAAGGTCCTTGTCATCGGCAGAAATTAGCACAGCCTTGCCTTCCTGAGGTGAGCTACGTTCACATGTACTTGCGCAGCTCCATCTTCGCGATGGACATCTTGTGCACCTCGTCGGGACCGTCGGCGAGCCGCAGCGTCCGCACGTGTGCGTACATCATCGCCAGCGGGAAGTCGTTGCTGACTCCGCCGCCGCCGTGCACCTGAATGGCGCGGTCGATGATCTTCAGCGCCATCTCGGGCGCAGCGACCTTGATCGCTGCGATCTCGGTGCGCGCTTCCTTGTTTCCGACGGTGTCCATCAGGTACGCGGCCTTGAACGTGAGCAGCCGCGTCTTCTCGATCTCGATGCGTGCCTCGGCGATCCAGTCCTGGATGTTCGCACGCATGGCGACCGGCTTGCCGAAGGTCACCCGTGAAACCGCACGGCGACAAAGTAATTCGAGCGCCCGTTCCGCAACACCGATGGTCCGCATCGCGTGATGGATACGGCCGGGCCCCAGCCGAGCCTGACTGATGGCGAATCCCTCACCCGGCCCCTTCAGCACGTCCTTCGCCGGCACCCGCACGTCCTCGAAGAGAACCTCGGCGTGGCCCTCTCGGTCGACGTAGCCGAAGACGGGCAGGTTGCGCAGCACGGTGACGCCGGGCGCATCGATGGGCACGACGAGCATCGACTGCTGCCGGTGCGTTGCTGCCTCGGGGTCGGTCTTGCCCATGACGATCAGAACCTTGCAGTTCTTGTGCATCGCGTTCGACGTCCACCATTTGCGCCCGTTCAGGATGAAGTCGTCGCCGTCGCGGTCCATCTTCATTGCGATGTTGGTGGCATCGGAACTGGCGACGTCGGGCTCGGTCATCGCGAAGGCCGAACGAATCTTACCGTCCAGCAACGGCTTCAGGTACTTCTCTTTGTGCTCGTCGGTACCGAAGAGGGTGAACACCTCCATGTTGCCGGTATCGGGTGCGTTGCAGTTGCATGCCTCGGGGGCGAGCAGGCTGCGGCCCATGATCTCGGCCAGCGGAGCGTATTCGAGGTTGGTCAGGCCGGGGCCCCACTCGGGGTGCGGGTGGAACAGATTCCACAGTCCACGCGAGCGCGCTTCCTTCTTCAGGTCCTCGAGAATCGGGGGATGGAAGTGCGGGTCACCGGCTTCGAGCATCTGTTGCTCGTACACCGCCTCCGCCGGATAGACGTGAGAGTCCATGAACTCCAACAGATCCGACTCGTACTTCTTTGCGCGGTCGCTGGTCTCGAAAAATGCCACGTTCAGTTCCCCTGTTGGTTGTCGAGCAAGCTGTCCTGGTAGCGGCGCATGCCGCGCAACCACCGGTCGTAATCGGCACCTTTGTTGCGGTACATGTCCAGTACGTTCTCGTGGGGCAGGATCAGGAACTGCTCCCGGTCCATCGCGTCGAGCACCACGTCGGCGACGTCGAGCGGCTCGAGCACAGCGCCCGCGCTCAGCACCGCGGCAGTTGCGGCCGCTCCCAAGGCATCTCCCGATTCGCGGCCTTCGTAGAGCAGCTTGGTATTGACGCCCATCGGGCACAGGCAGCTGACGCGAATGCCCCGATTGCCGTAGGTGACGTTGAGCCATTCGGCGAATCCCACCGCGGCATGCTTGGTCGTCGCGTATGTCGCGGAACCGATCTGGGTGAGCAAGCCGGCTGCGGAGGCCGTACTGACGAAGTAGCCCTCACCACGTTCGAGCCAACCCGGCACCAACAGCTGCGCAGCGCGGATGTGTGCGCGCACGTTGACGTCGAAGGACAGGTCCCAGTCCGGTTCGCTGGCGTCGAGCCCGGGGGCACCGCTGATGCCGGCGTTTGCGAAATACAGATCGACCGGACCGAACGACTCTTCGGCGACCGCGATCAGCCGCTCGATATCCCCGATGTCCGACGCGTCGGCCGCGGCAGCGACGGCTGTGCCCGGCCGGTCTCGCTCGATGGCGTCGACCACGGATCGGGCCGTGGACTCGTCGACATCGGAGACGACGACGCGGGCTCCGTGTTCGGTGAGTCTGGCGGCGATGGCTCCGCCGATTCCGCCACCACCTCCGGTGACGATGGCGACCTTGCCTGCAACCTTCATTCCCCAGGTATAGTTGAAGTCAGATTCAAGTTCAACCCTGGTTGAATGAACTGCCAGCTCAGCGCCGGTGTGTCATGCCCTCGGCCGCGTCGGATCGGTGATCCAACCCGACCACGAGCCGGGATACAACGCGGCATCGATACCTGCCAACTCCAGTGCGAGAATCTGATGCGCAGCGGTCACACCCGAGCCGCAGTAGACGGCGACGTCCTTTCCCTTCGGCACGAGTCCACCGAATGCGCCGTCGAGTACCTCCGGGGGCAGGAAGCGCCCGTCGGAATCGACATTGTCGGTCGTCGGCCTGTTGATCGCCCCGGGGATGTGGCCGGCCACAGGATCGACTGGCTCGACCTCGCCGCGGAATCGCTCGGGTGCGCGGGCGTCGAGAAGGACGTTCTCGCGTGCGAAGTCGAGCACGTCCTCGACTTCGAGGACCCGGGCCAGCGGCGGCCGCGCCGTGAACGATCCGGCCGCCACGATCGAGGGCTCGGTACCGACGGAATAGCCCTCGTCGACCCATCGCGCGAACCCGCCGTCGAGGACGCGCACATCCCGGTGACCGAAGTAGCGGAGCAACCACCAGGCCCGCGCAGCCGCAGTTGCCGGCCCCGCGTCGTAGACCACCACCGCGGAATCGTCGCCGACTCCGGCTCCTCGCATCGCCGCAACGAACGTATCCGCGTCGGGCAGCGGATGGCGACCACGATCGTCTGGCGGTGCCGCCAGTTCCGTACCGAGGTCGACGAATTGCGCGGTCGGGATGTGCCCCGCCTCGTAACCTGCTCTGTCGCTACCGTTTTGAAGGGTCCACCGAATGTCCAGGACCACTGGGCCGCGACCCATCTCGAACAGACCGTGCAATTCGGAAGCTGATATCAGCGGCGACTGGCTCATAATGTTTCGACGCTAACAGTCAGGGAGGGGGAATAGCTCGGACTCCGGCCAGGTTGTGCGCAGGCGTGACCGAAACTGCAACGACAACACCGCACCTGTCCACCGCTGGACTCTTCGAGCCGTTCGAGGTCAAGTCGCTGAAGCTGCGCAACCGCTTCGCCATGGCGCCGATGACGAGGGCGTTCTCGCCCGACGGCATCCCCGGCCCGGACGTGGCGGAGTACTACCGCAAACGTGCAGCAGGCGGCACCGGCCTCATCATCACCGAGGGCACGTATATCCCCGACCCCGCCGCAGGACCGCACACCCGCGTACCGAGGATCTACGGCGACGCCAGCCTCGACGGATGGAAGGGCGTCGTCGATGCAGTCCACGCCGAGGGCAGCGCGATCATCCCGCAGCTGTGGCACCTGGGAGTCGAGCGCGGCACCGAGCCACGCCTGTTCCCCGACGTCACCACCGTCAGCCCGTCCGGCATCGCTCTCGACGGCTCCTCGGTCGGTCGCGCCTTCACCGACGCCGATCTCGACGAACTGACCTCGCACTGGGTTCAGGCTGCCGTCAACGCGAAGAACACCGGCTTCGACGGCCTGGAACTGCACGGTGCTCACGGTTACCTTCTCGACGAATTCCTCTGGGCAACAACCAATGTGCGTGACGACGAATTCGGCGGATCTCTGGAGGCCCGCACCCGCTTCCCCGCACAGGTTGTCGCTGCGATCCGCGCCGCGGTGGGTGAGGACTTCGCGATCGTCTACCGCTTCTCGCAGTGGAAGAGCAACCACTTCGACGCTCGACTCGCAGAGAACCCGGCCGAACTCGATCGCGTCCTCACGCCGCTGGTCGAAGCAGGCGTGGACGTACTGCATGCTTCGACTCGTCGGCACTGGGATCCGGCATTCCCCGAACTGGACGGAGTGGACGGCAAGCTCGGTCTGGCCGGTTGGACGCGCAAGCTCACCGGCGTTCCGACCATCACCGTCGGCTCCGTGGGCCTCGATTCGGTGTTCACCTCGGCATGGTCGGAGGACGCGGCCTCCGGTGTGACGGGATTGGACGCGCTGGCGGGCCAGTTCCAGGACGGCGAGTTCGATCTGGTGGCTGTCGGACGCGCGCTGCTCTCCGATCCGGAGTGGGTGAACAAGGTCGGCGACGGCCGCGTCGACGAGCGCATCGAATTCACGCGCGACCACATTCGGAACCTGGTCTGACGCCCCCAGCCCTGGTCGCCCTCGGGTCCTAGCGCCCGAGAGCGACTCTCACCTCCTGCACGACGAGCCCACGATCGGTCGGTCGTGGGCTCGCGTGTTGCGCCCGAGCAGGAGACGGCACACCCCGCGCCGGCCAGCAGAATGTTCGCGACGAGGGCGATCGCCCTGCGCCCGCTGCGGCGCGCGACAATCAGTCGCCCGCTGCCCGAGCACGGTGCCGTCGGGCCTTCATCTTGTTGCCACACGTGGCCATCGAACACCACCGCGCGGTGCCCGCACGGGAGCGATCCAGGAGAAACAGGCGGCACTCGTCATTCGCACACGGACGCAGTGCGCCGGGAATAGTCTCACGAATCTCCGCCCAGGCCAGCACTATTCGCGCAGCCAGTCGGCGATCCTCGGCTACCTGCAGATTCCAGTCCAGCGCGTCATCGGTCAGCACCGGCACCCGCGAGAGGCCATCCAAGTACGTTCTCAGCGACGACGGTGACGCCTCACCCCGCACCACCCGCTGAAGGTCGTCACGCACAGCGCGACACACCTGAAGCTCCTCGGCGCTTCCGGTCCCGCCGCGTGCACTCAGCCAGTCTCGGCCGTCGGCGTCGCCCGCCAAGAGATCGATCGGCTGATCATCCACGACCGGTGTGGTGTTGAGCAGGTCGATCAGCAGCGCTTCGTCGATCGCCCGTGCTTCCGCGGTGTCCATGTAACCATCATAGACCGCTTGACAGGTTACGGCCAGTGTGGTTCCGTCATCGGAGTAACCACATCAACTACCTATAGGGGTTATTCATGGTCGCCGTTCATCACCACACCACCACCGTCGACGGACTCGAAGTCTTCTACCGCGAGGCCGGCAATCCCGCCGATCCCACCATCGTGCTGCTGCACGGAACACCCTCGAGCTCTTTCATGTTCCGCCACCTCATCCCGTTGTTGGGCAAGCATTTTCACGTGATCGCACCCGACCTCATCGGCTTCGGATACTCGTCAGCTCCATCCGTCGACAACTTCGACTACACCTTCGACACGCTCACCGCGGTGACCGATCACCTCCTCGAGCAGCTGGGTCTCGACCGGTACGCGATCTACACCCAGGACTACGGCGCACCCGTCGGATGGCGTCTCGCCCTCAGCCATCCCGATCGCATCACCGCCATCGTCACTCAGAACGGAAATGCCTACGAGGAAGGGTTCGTCGACTCGTTCTGGGCTCCTCTATGGACCTACGCGAATAACCGCACACCGGAAACCGCGGCTCCGCTGCGCGAAGCGCTCGAACTGGACGCGGTCCGATGGCAGTACGTCCACGGTGTCTCCGATTCGACGCTCCTGAGTCCCGACGCTTGGATCCACGACCACACGCTACTCACCCGCCCCGGCATCGACGAGATCCAACTGCGGCTGTTCGCCGACTATCCGACCAACGTCCGCCTGTATCCCGCGGTACAGCGCTACTTTCGCGATTGTCGTCCCCCACTCCTTGCTGTCTGGGGCAAGAACGACGAAATCTTCGGACCCGACGGCGCGCGCGCGTTCCTGCGCGATCTCCCCGACGCGGAAATTCATCTACTGGACGGGGGCCACTTCCTCCTCGAAAGCCACCTCGACGACGTCGCCACCCTGATCACCACCTTCCTGCACCGATCTTCCGGGGCGCGACACGCAGCCTGATAGAGAACTTGTTCTCGATTCCGCACCAGTTGTTCCCAATAGCCATGTATGCCAACAGCCTCGGAGAAAGGCCAGACGTCGTGCGAGCAGATGACGACCACATGCCGAGCCAGTGGCATCCAGGGGAGGAGACGATGCACCGTCTTCTGCAGGTGCCGTACGAGGACAACCCCACTGTCCCAGGGCTGCCCGCCGCATACGGACCCTGGATGAGCCGGAGCCCACTCGTGGCGCTGGGGACGATCGGCGTCGACGGCCGTGTGTGGACAACGCTGCTCGGAGGCGCTCCGGGAACAGCAACCGTGGCCTCGGACAGTGTTCTCCGAGTGAGGTTTCGGACCCGGCTCGAACCTCGTCCCGCAGATCCGGGCGCTCACTGGACGGGTACCGACCCAGTGCTCGAGGGTCTCGTGGGCGACGAAGCCACGAACGGACGAGGAAAGCTGGTCTCGGGCCTCGTCATCGATCTCGAGCACAGGGGCCGGGTCAAGATCGCAGGACGGCTGCACGACGCGATGGTGCTGGAAAGGCGAACGGACACAACGCCTTCGGAGACCAGCGAATCTATCGACGTACAGGTGAATGTCGCAGTCGACGAAACCCTCGGAAACTGCCCCAAATATCTGAACAAGCGGGCGATAACACCCTACGCATCATCTCCGCAGTTGATCACCGATTCACTCCCGCTACCAGCCGACGCCCTCGCCCTCATCGGCAGATCCGACACGTTCCTCATCTCCAGCCGACACGGCGCCCACAGCATGGACACCAACATCCGCGGTGGGGCACCAGGATTCGTCCGGGTATTCAGTAACTCCGACACGGAGGGCGTGACCCTGGTGTACCCGGAGTACTCGGGGAACCGCCTCTACCAGACGTTGGGAAACATCACTTCCGACCGGGCAGTGGGACTCACCTTCCCCGATTTCGACACCGGCGACATCCTCTACCTGACGGGACGCGCAGAGGTACTGATCGGAGATGCCGCTGAAAGCGTTCTGCCACATAGCAGTATGGCTGTACGGATCGATATCGAGGCAGTGCGCTTCGTAAGAGAGGGCCTTGCATTCCGAGGCACGCTGCTCGACCCGTCGCCGTACAACCCGCCGGTTCGAAGATTGGCCCGCGAGGTCGGAGGTTCGGGCCGGCGGCCCAGATCAGCGGACAGAATGCTTGCCTCGCTGATCCACAAGCTGCCGATCACACCGACGATATCGCGCTACACATTCCGGCTTTCTCCGGGCGAGTCGTCGACGCCGGTGCGATGGAGTGCAGGGCAACACGTCACCCTCGACTTCTCGCATCGACTCGATCGTGGCTGGTCGCACATGCGCGATCATGACCCGAGCTCCCTCAACGACGACTTCATCAGAACGTTCACGGTGTCCAGCGAACCGAACACTTCGGGCAGCAATGTATTCGAGATAACCGTTCGGGAGCACGGACCGGTCAGCCGCCTGCTGTCGCGGTGGACTCCAGGGTCGGACCTGGCCGTCCCTGTCATGGGCTTCGGCGGCGAGGACGACACCAGATACGCCGATACGCAGCCCGATACCGACGACGTAGTGGTCGTGGCATCGGGGATCGGGATCACGCCCTTCATGGCGCAGGCGCATGCTGCCCACGAATCCGGACTCGCGCTGACCCTGCTGTGGAGCATCCGCGCAGAGGACCTGGCTCTCGCCGTCGACGTCATCGAGCAGGTCGGCCACTTGGGGATGGCGATCACGGTGTTCATCACCGGACAGTTGGACACCGACGGGCATGCCAAGGCACGCACTCTCGAACAGCTCCGAGCCCGGACATACGTACGACGAATGACCGAGTCCGACGTCAAAGCCGTAGGCCACGTGGGGCGAAGGCAGTTCTATGTGTGCGCGGATCGGCCTCTGCACCAAGCAGTTCTGGAGTGGGTGGCCGGTGAAGATGTCAGGTTCGAGGCGTTCGACTACTGAACGCTGCACCTAAGAACGCGGCCTCTAGAAGGGCGGTGCTGCCGTGTCGTCTGTCTCGGGCTGTTCGTTGTCCGGTGGGTCGGGGTAGGCAATGATGCCGGATCGTTTGGGCTTGGTGGGTATGTACGGTCGGAGGTCGTTGCCAATGATGGGTACGGCTGTTCCGTTGGCGGGCAGGGTGATTCGGGTGGTCTTCGAGGTGGAGGTCCACAGGGTGGCGCCGCCTGGGAGCATGACGGCTTTCCAGTAGCCTGCGGTTTTGACGCTGTGGTGGTATTCGCAGAGGCATTGGAGGTTGTTGACTGTCGTCCAGCCGCCGCCGAGTGGATTGGCGTGATCGAAGGCGATGATGTGGTCGAGTTGGCAGCGTTCGGCAGGTCGGTGGCAGCCGGGGAAACGGCAATGGCGGTCGCGTAGCCGGACTGCCGCGGTGGTGAGGGCGTCGGGCCGGTAGATCAGGGCTCGGTCGGTGAGTGGGTCGCGTCGGACGGACTTGCCGAGGGTGGGGTCGGCGGCGATGGCGGCTTCGAGGGCTGCGGCCAGGGATGCGTTGCCGAGATAGACGCCTGAGGAAGTGCGCTGTGCGGTGCGGCCTGCGGGGCGGATCGTCGGGTTGTCGGGGCGGACCTCCGAGGATAGGTCGAGGGCAGAGCTGTGCCGTGTGCCCCTGCCGACGGGTGTGTGAGTACAGAACAGGGCTGCGGAGGCCGCCAAGGCATTCCGACGTCGTTGCCGGTGCTGGGTCTCGTCGTAGTCGGTCGGCTCAGGCGGTATCGGGGCTGGCTTCGAATGCGATTCTGCTGCAACCGAACCCGAACCCTGGCCCGGCCCCGCGCCGGGATGCGGTCCTGGGTCCGGGAGCGACGGTGGCGGAACCGAAGGTGGCGGTATCGACGGTACTGGCGCTGCTGTGTTCGTTGCGGTGCCAGTGCCAGTGCCAGTGCCAGTCCGCGTTACTCGCGTATCCGCTTCCGCGTTGGTTTGTGTCGCGTCGGGCTCTGTCGCGTCAGGCTCTGTCGCGTCAGGCTCTGCCGCATCGGGCTCTGCCGGCTCGGGCTCTGTCGCACTCGGCTCGGCTGTTGTTTCTGCCGAGCGTTGTTCCCATTCCCCGGTTTCCGGGTTCTGCACTGCCAGTCCGAGTGTCTCGGCGAGGGTCACCGCCTCGGTGAGCAGGATCTGCCAGTGACTGTTGCGCGCCAACTCCCGCGCGAGGTCGGGATCGATGGATCCGTGCCCGGCCAGGTACGCCGGATTCGCGAGCAGTCCGATCAGCGTCGCGATATCGACAGTGACCATCGTCAACGGCACCCGACGGTCCGGCAGCTCTGCATCTTTCTTCGGGCAGTCCTCACGTTGACACAGGCATTCCAGCCGGGGTTCTCCGTGCATCCGCGCCATGAAGGCGTCACACAGCCGATCTTGTTTGCCGCGTGGGTCTTTCGGGCAGAGCGTGTCGGCCATTTCCTCCAGGAGCTGCCATGCGGCCGCCGCTTCGGGGGCGGTCAATTCTGCTCGGATCCGGGCCAATTCCCCAGCCGGGGCGTAGGAAACATTGCGGAACTTTTTCGCGAACTCCCGCAACGCTGCTGCTTCCTCCGGCGCGACCCGCAGAAGAATGTCCCAGATCTCCTTCTCCAAAGGCCCCGGTGACGACCGTCGGGCCGCCTCGACGATCTCGTCCTCGACCGACCTCACGATGTCGTCCGAGAGGTTGTCGAGGATCCGGCACACCACCCTCACTCGCGGAAGATCGATCTCCCCAGCCTCGAATGCCTTCTTCACCAGCGGCAGTCGAGTGTGCAGGGCGACCCCGACCGAGACATACGCCTCGGCGACCGTCGCCGAACACCCCAACGCCACCGCCATCTCGGTGCGCCCATACCGGCTGTAGTGCTTGTGCTTGGTGTCGAGAGTGATCCAGCTCCGATGGACGTCGTAGCACGCGGAAATCTTGCGAGCCGCCAGCCGATTCTCTTCCCGCGCAGCAGCGGTCAACGCATCCAACGACACCGTCGGTATCGCCATCTCTTCACCCCCCAGTGAATCGAAACAAGAACGCATGTTCGAACTGAAAGAAGAGTATCCCGACCCACCGACAAGAACGCCGGACCCGTCGAACCCCAGGTCGTCGGACCGACGCGGCGATGATCGCGTACCCGAGCCACATCCCCCGAATACTCGACAACGCCTATCCTCGGTACGTGCCCACCCTCTGCACTTCATCGACGAGTACCACGTGACCGGTTCGGCAGTGGCGTGGCTCGAGAAGTTCCAGATCCCGCTGTATCTACTGGCGTTGGCCGTCGGAGTTGTTGTCGGGTTGGCGGCACCGGCATCGGCTCCCGCATTCGAGATCGCCATCAATCCGGTGCTGATCGTCTTGCTCTACGCAACGTTCCTCGCAGTTCCGTTCTCCGCCATCGGCGATTCGCTACGCGACCGGAATTTCTTGCTGAGCGTCGTGGTGCTCAATTTCGTACTCGTCCCGATCGTCGTGTTCGCACTGACCCGGTTCGTTGCGAGTAACGAAGCGGTGCTCGTCGGGATACTTCTCGTGCTGTTGGCTCCGTGCATCGACTACGTCATCGTCTTCAGCGGATTGGCCGGGGCGGCATCGGAACGACTTCTCGCCGCTGCTCCATTACTGATGCTGCTGCAGATCGCGTTCTTGCCGCTCTACCTCTGGTTGTTCGTCGGACCCGACCTGGTGAAGATCATCGACGTCGCACCGTTCGTCGAGGCGTTCGTCCTACTGATCGCGCTGCCACTGACATTGGCTGCGGCAACGCAGTGGTTGGCACGACGCACACGCCTCGGCACTCGCATAATGGACGCCATGGCAGCGGCAATGGTGCCGATCATGATGGCGACCCTCGCAGTCGTCGTCGCATCTCAGGTCGACGCAGTCCGCAGCGAGGCATCTCAGCTGATCGCAGCAGTGCCGATCTTCGTGGCGTTTCTGGTCGTCATGGCCGTCGTGGGACTCGCGACGGCTCGGGTCACCCGCCAGGACGTGCCCGCGACCCGGGCTTTGATCTTCTCCGGGGCGACCCGGAACTCGCTGGTGGTGCTGCCTCTCGCGCTCGCGCTGCCGCCGGCTCTTTCCCTCGCCGCAGTGGTCGTGGTGACGCAGACGTTGGTGGAGCTGATCGGCATGATCGCGTACGTCAGAATTGTTCCTCGCCTCGCACGGGCGACTTAGACTCCGTACATGACCGAACCCACGCCATCCGACCTGACCGCACTACGTGCACGGGCTGCGGGCGGTGACCAGGACGCGATCGACGAATTGGTGGAGCAGGGCACCGTCGACGACCTGCGTTCACTTGCCGCAGCCGGCAACAGCGACGCCGTCGACATGCTCGTCGAACGCGCCGGAGAGCGCGAGGACCGCGACGAACTGCAGCGACTGGCAGCCGGCGGAAGTCAGGATGCCGCAGACATTCTCGAAGGACTGGACGGCTAGATCGGATCGGGACGGGTGCCCACCTGCAGGGTGAGCCGATGCGCGGCGTCGAGCAGCATCTTTCCCAACTCCCGACGTCTGTCCTCTCGAAACCTCGTTTCCACACCGGTCAGACTCAATGCCCATGCCGGCCTACGGCCGCGGTCGAACACCGCTGCGCCCAGTCCCCAGCTGCCTTCCACGAGCAATGCCGGGTTGACGGCGTAGCCCGAGGACCGCGTCAGCTCGATCCGGTGCCGAATCGCCGACTCCGAATGATCGGGTCCCCACTCGGGCACCAGATCGACGCCGTCCAGGTACTCGTCGACCTCGCGGTCCGGGAGATGGGCGAGAACGGCCAAGCCTGCGGAGGCCACCCCCAGCGGTAATCGGATGCCCTCGTACAGCACATGCGACCGTAGCGGGAAGCTGCCCTCCACCCGAAGCAGACACACTGTCTCGCCACCTCGACGCGCGGACAGGAACGCGCTCTCGCCGCTCCGCATTGCCAAGTCCTGCACGATATCTCGGGCCTGATCGGTGACGTCGTAGCGCAATGCGGCCATGGAGCCGAGGAGATAGATTTCCGGTCCCAGTGCCCACCGTCCGGTTCCCGTATCGCGGTCGACGAATCCCTCGTCGGCCAGTTCCGTCAACAGCCGATGAGCCGTCGGGCGCGCAACTCCAGCGGACCTCGCCAACTCGGTGGTCGAGGTACCGGTCGCCTCCGCCGCACTGGCGGCACGCAGCAGAGCACACACTTTGGCGATGACGCCTGCGTTGGCATCGAGCACAGTCACCGCACCACTGTACGTCCACTGAGTGAACGCTGATGCACTTCATGTTCGACATTCGAGCAGAATTTCCTAAAACAGCCGCGATGCGCGCTGGTCGAGTTCACTGGACCCATCGTTTGCTCAACGAACACATCAGGAGTTCACGTGACAGGAAAGACCTACGACTCCGCAGCCGACGCGGTGGCGGACATCGGTAGAGGAGCGACCATCGCGGTCGGCGGCTTCGGCCTGTGCGGCATCGCCGATGCCCTCATCGAGGCCATCGCCGACACCGACGCGGACGAATTGGAGGTGTTCTCCAACAACTGCGGCGTCGACGGCTACGGATTGGGAATTCTGTTGGCAGCCGGACGTATTCGCCGCGTCACTGCGTCGTACGTCGGCGAGAACAAGGAGTTCGCCCGGCAGTACCTCGCCGGCGAACTCGAAGTGGAACTGACACCGCAGGGCACGCTCGCCGAGCGTCTCCGCGCCGGCGGCACCGGCATTCCCGCCTTCTTCACCCCCGCCGGGGTCGGCAGCCCCATCGCCGACGGCGGAATGCCGTGGCGCTACAACGTCGACGGTTCCGTCTCGATCGAGTCACCGCCCAAGGAAACACGGGTGTTCGGCAACAAACGCTACGTGCTCGAGGAGGCGATCAACGCCGACTTCGCTCTCGTGCACGCCGAAATCGGCGACACCGCGGGAAATCTCGTGTTCGACAAGACAGCGATGAACTTCAATCCGCTGGCAGCGATGGCCGGCAGGATCACGATCGCTCAGGTGGAGAAGCTCGTCGAGCCGGGCGAAATCGACCCGGCCCAGGTGCATCTTCCCGGAGTGTTCGTCCAACGTGTCGTACATACCGGTCCACAGGACAAGCGCATCGAAAAGCGCACCGTCAGTTCAGGAGTTCGAGCATGACCGCAGGATGGACCCGAGACCGGATGGCCGAGCGTGCGGCGGCCGAGATGGTCGACGGCGAATACGTCAACCTCGGCATCGGCTTGCCGACGCTGATCCCGGGCTACCTCACCGACAAGGTGAACGTCACTCTGCATTCGGAGAACGGCATTCTCGGCACCGGCCCCTACCCCACCGAGGACGAGGTCGACGCCAACCTCATCAATGCCGGAAAGGAGACCGTCACCGTCAATCCCGGTGCGTCGTACTTCGATTCGTCGCTGAGCTTCGGCATGATCCGAGGCGGCCACATCGACACAGCCGTTCTCGGCGGCATGCAGGTCTCCCGAAACGGCGACCTCGCCAACTGGATGGTCCCCGGCAAGATGGTCAAGGGCATGGGCGGCGCGATGGACCTGGTGCACGGGGCTCGACGCGTCATCGTGGTCATGGAACACACAGACCGCGACGGCAATCCGAAGATCCTCGACGCGTGCACCCTGCCGCTGACCGGCCAGGGCGTCGTCGACCGCATCATCACCAACCTGGCCGTCATCGACGTCGTCGGCGACGGCACGCTGAAGCTGGTGGAACTGGCACCGGGCGTGACCACCGAACAGGTCATCGCCGCCACCGGATCAACCCTGAAGCACTGAAGCACCGACAGCCGTTCGAACAGCACCGTGGGCCCGAACGTCCGAAGACGTTCGGGCCCACAGTGTTACGTTCTAGTCCGGAATCATGTCGAACGTGTCCGGATTCGGACCGTTCCGGCCTTCCTCGCCCTTGTCGAGTGCGGTGATCGCATCGACGTCGGCCGAGCTCAGCTCGAAGTCGAAGATGTCGAAGTTGGCCTTCACTCGCTCCGGTGTCACCGACTTCGGGAAGATGATGTTGCCACGCTGAATGTGCCAGCGCAGCACTACCTGTGCAACGGATTTGCCTGCGGCGTCGGCGATTCGCTTCAGTTCCGCGTCGTCGAGAACGTTGCCCTGAGCGATCGGCGACCACGCCTCGGTGGGGATGGCATGTTCGCGGCCGTAGGCCCACACGTCGTGGTTGACGAAGTACGGGTGCACCTCGATCTGGTTCACCGCGGGAACCGTCTCGGTCTCTTCGGCGAGACGATCGAGGTGAGCGGGCTGGAAGTTCGAGACGCCGATGTTGCGGGCCCGGCCGTCTGCCGCGAACTCCTCCAACGTCTTCCACGTGGAGACGAAGTCGCCGTCGTACCGGGTGGGCAGCGGCCAGTGGATGAGGAAGAGATCGACGTAGTCGGTCCCGAGGTCGCTGAGCGTCTTGTCGAACGCCGAGCGCGCGTCGTCGGGCCGGTGGAAACCGTTGTTGAGCTTGCTGGTGACGAACACCGATTCGCGGTCGATGCCGGAGTTGCGAATGCCCTCGCCGACCTGCTTCTCGTTGCCGTACATCTGCGCGGTGTCGATGTGTCGGTAGCCGATCTCGAGCGCCGTTTCGACGGCCTTCGCGGTCTCGTCGGCGTCGATCTGAAAGACGCCGAAACCGAGCTGGGGAATCTGCTTGCCGTTTCTGAGCGTGACGTTGGGTACCTGAGTCATATCGCCGGGGTGCCCGCCCACTGTGGCCTTCAAACCGGGTGGAACAATGCCATCGTGATAGTGCAGCGCATCCGGCGCGTCGTTGACGGAGTTGCCGAGAAATTCGGTCGGTCCACCTCTGCTCTGACAGCTCCCGAGCGCAGTTTCGATCCGGGGCACCCGTGGTTCCTGACCGCGCCCGAGCGAGGCAACGACGACACCCGAATCTCGGCCTGGACCGAGGGCAATCGCGTCGAGAACCTCGTGCACGGCAAGACGTACTTCGCGGCACTCGCACGGGCCCTCGAGCAGACCGAGCGCGACGATCTGGTGCTCTTCACCGATTGGCGCGGGGACCCGGAGCAGCTGCTCACCGACGACGGCGTGACCGTCGAGGATGCCCTGGCCGCCGTCGCGCACCGCGGTGGCGTCGTCAAGGGGATGGTGTGGCGCTCCCACATGGAGACCCTCGGTTTCACCGGTCCGAAGAACCGCAAGCTCGCGCTGCGGCTGGAGGAGGCGGGCGGCGAGGTCATTCTGGACCAGCGCGTGCTGGTCACCGGGAGCCACCATCAGAAGTTCGTGGTCGTGCGGTACGGCAGGAAAGATCTGCCCGACGTCGCTTTCGTGGGCGGTATCGATCTGGCCCGTGCTCGACGCGACGACGCCGATCACTTCGGCGATCCCGTCTCGCGCCCCTTCCCGCCCGAGTACGGCGAGATTCCGGCGTGGCACGACGTGCAGGTGCAGATCGAGGGGCCCGCAGTCCGGGATGTGGAGGACGTCTTCCGCGAACGGTGGGAAGATCCCGCGGCGCTCTCGCGTCTACCGTGGCATGCCATTCCCGATTTCCTGCGCGGAGTCACGCGTGAACCGTCGGAGTTGCCACCCGCTGCCGCCGCCCCGGAGCCCCAGGGCACGTGCTCGGTTCAGCTGCTGCGTACCTACCCGCGTCGACGCCCCGCCTACCCGTTCGCGACGAGAGGCGAGCGCAGCGCGGCCCGTGCGTACGCCAAAGCCCTGGACCGTGCCACCGAGCTGATCTACATCGAGGATCAATATCTGTGGTCCGTCGACGTCGCGCGCGTGTTCGCCGCGGCACTGCGCCGCAAGCCGAACCTGCGGCTGGTGGTGGTGGTCCCCAAGCACCTCGACGACGACAGTAACTTGACCATTCCCTCTGCGCTGCTGGGACACTCGGCGGCGCTCGGGGTCATCCGCGCAGCCGGCGGTGACCGCGTACTGGTACTCGACATCGAAAACGACCGTGGCATACCGGTATACGTGCACTCGAAGGTCTGCATCATCGACGACGTGTGGGCGGCAGTGGGGTCGGACAACTTCAATCGCCGCTCCTGGACCCATGATTCGGAGCTGACCGCGGCCATTGTCGACGAGCAGCGCGACGATCGGGCACCCTTGGACCCAGCAGGCCTCGGCGACGGCGCCAGAACCCACGCGCGCAACCTGAGACTCGAACTGATCCGCGAACACCTCGGGCGGGCCGACGGCGACGACGCCGACCTCGTCGACCCGCAGCAGTTCTTCGACGTGATCTCGGCGAGCGCGACGGCCCTGGACAACTGGCACCGCAACCCGTCCGCGAAGCCCCGGCCCGTCGGCCGACTGCGAATGCACGAGATCACGGTGCCGCCCGTCTGGCAGCAGCGACTTGCCGCACTCGCCTACCGGTTGTTCGTCGACCCCGACGGACGCCCTATCGGGATGCGCCTGCGTCGTCGATTCTGAGTCCACGTTTTCGAGTTGTAGCTGTTTCGGACCTGACATATCGGGCATTCGCTCACGATGTCCACCTCCTCTCGCGCACCGAGCGCGCTCGTCTTCGCGCCGTCCCCACTACTGACGGTGACCCTCGACGCTGCCCCCAACGGCAGTACCGAACTGCACGTGCACGCGGGCGGTCAGGGTCACTGGATCGCCAGGATGGCGTCGGTGCTCGGTCTCGACGTCACTCTGGCCGGGGTGTTCGGCGGCGAGATCGGTGCCGTATTGCGGGGCATCGTCGAGAGCGAGGGCATCTCCGTCGTCTCCGTCGACATCGGCCAGGAAAGCGGCTCCTACGTGCACGATCGCCGAAGCGGAGAGCGCGAGGTACTGGCCACGGTCGATCCGCCGCCGCTGGCCAGGCACGCGCTCGACGACCTGTTCGGCGCGGCACTGGCCACCGGTGCCCGCAGCGACGTGGCAATTCTCGGCGGTCCGCACGCCGACAACATCGTGCCTGCGGAGGTGTACGAGCGGCTGTGTGCCGACCTGCGCGCACTCGAGGTCCCGGTGGTCGCCGACCTGTCGGGCCCCACCATGCTGGCCGCCCTCGCCGGCGGCCTCACGGTGCTCAAGGTCAGCCACGAGGACCTCATTGCCGACGGCGGAGCCGAGTCCGAGGACCCGAAGCACCTGATCGATGCGATGCGAAAGATGCACGACGACGGTGCCGAGGTGGTCGTGATCTCCCGAGCGGGAGACCCCGCCCTGGCGTTGGTCGACGGGGACGTGCTGGAGATCGTCACCCCGGGTCTACAGATGGTCGACCACCACGGCGCAGGCGATTCGATGAGCGCCGGCATCGCCGCCGGAATCGCTCAGGGACTGTCGATGCCGGAGGCGCTCCGGCTGGGCGGAGGCGCGGGCACGGCCAACGTCACCCGCCGCGGCCTCGGTAGCGGCCGAAAAGACCTGGTTCTCGGACTCACCGAATCGGTCGACGTGCGTCCGTACGGCAAGGCGGGCAAGAAATGAGGGCGCTGATCACCAACGACGACGGTGTGGACAGCGCAGGCATCGCGCTGCTGGCGCGGGTCGCGCTCGACGCCGGCCTCGACGTCGTGGTGGCCGCTCCCCACGAGGAACGCAGCGGTGCCAGTGCATCGCTGACGGGGATGGGCGTCGACGATCACCTGGGTATCGAGCGAACCGAGATCGAGGGGCTGCGCGGTGTCGAAGTGTATGCGGTACAGGCCTCACCGGCCCTCATCGCGTTCGTCGCCACCCGAGGTGCCTTCGGCGCTCCACCCGACGTGGTCCTCTCCGGCATCAATCACGGCCCCAATACCGGTGCGGCCGTACTGCATTCGGGCACGGTGGGCGCGGCGCTGACCGCATTGACGCACGGGGTTCCCGCCATGGCGCTGTCGTCGCTCGCCACCCGGCCGTCGCACTGGGACACCGCCGAACACGTCGCGCATCTGGCGGTGACATGGATGATCTCGCATCTGACCGTCGATGCGGTCGTCAACGTCAACATTCCCGACGTTGCACGGTCGGATTTCGCCGGGATCGTTCCGGCCTCGCTGGCCCGATACGGCGCGGTGCAGGCCGAAATAGGCGATCGCGGAGAAGATTTCGTCACCGTCCGGTTCGACGAGATCCACGCCGAGGACGACGACTCCGACGCCTCCCTACTGGCACGGAACTGGGCGACCGTCACCGCGCTGCGTCCCCCGAGCGAGGTGGACAGTATCGATCTGTCGACGCTGCGTGAGTGAGCTCGGTGCGGTGGACCCGAATGTGTCGGTGCCCTCGGGCACACTGGGAACCATCACCGCACATGCCACGGACCTAGGGGGTCACCGCACATGACGACAGATACCGATTCCGGATCGTTCCGCAGGCTCCACTCGCATGGCGTAGTTCCACCGTTCCTGCTCGAGCGTCTACAGGGAGCCGGTGCACGCGCGACTCTGCTGGCCGACCGCGAGATGCGGGCGGGCCGAGAGGTCGTCCAGGCACGTACCGCCATCGCACCGCGGACCGGCGGCACCCTCGAACGCACCATCTCCGATGCCAAAGCGACCCGTGACCTCCCGGGTCAGCAGGTTCGCGCCGAGGGTGAGGATCCCACCGGCGATGCTGCGACCGACGAGGCATACGACGGCCTCGGTGCCACCTATGCGTTCTTCGACGAGGTGTACGGCTACTCGAGTCTCGACGGCAGCGGCCTGCCCCTCGATGCGACGGTGCATTACGGCCGGGACTACGACAACGCGTTCTGGGACGGCTCTCGCATGGTGTTCGGCGACGGTGACGGCGAAGTGTTCGCCCGCTTCACCGTTTCTCTGGGCGTCATCGCGCACGAGCTCGCGCACGGTTTCACGCAGTACACCACCCCGCTCGAATACAAGGACCAGGCCGGCGCACTGAACGAGTCCATCTCCGACGTGTTCGGTGCGCTCGTGGAGCAGTACGCCGCGAAGCAGAACGCCGAGGACGCGTCGTGGTTGATCGGCGAAGGTCTGTTCCTGCCCGCGGTGCAGGGCAAGGCGCTGCGCTCGCTCCTCGAGCCCGGCACCGCGTACGACGACGATGTACTCGGCAAGGACCCGCAGCCGGCGAGCATGGACGACTT
The DNA here is from genome assembly GCF_002258475.1 of Rhodococcus sp. 06-1460-1B. Lineage (NCBI taxonomy): Bacteria > Bacillati > Actinomycetota > Actinomycetes > Mycobacteriales > Nocardiaceae > Rhodococcus > Rhodococcus sp. 06-1460-1B. The sequence continues at coordinate 143,613 of NZ_NOYS01000026.1, read as the reverse complement.
CGTCGTCACCACCGAGGACGACGGCGGTGTGCACATCAACTCGGGCATTCCCAACCGCGCGTTCGCCGTGGCCGCAACCACTTTGGGTGGCCCGGCGTGGGATCGCGTCGGGCAGGTCTGGTTCGACACCATGACTGTCGGGGGTCTGGCACCGACGGTCGACTTCGCGGGTTTTTCCGCGGCGACGCTGCTCGCAGCGCAGAAGCGATTCGGCACCGATTCCGACGTCGCCCGGGCCGTGGCCGCCGGTTGGTCTACCGTGGGAGTTCAGTCAACACGGGAGCCGAGCGACGATCGGGTGTGATCGAGGGGCATGAGCCTGCGCATCGAGGTACTGCGAACCGGTGGGATCGCCGGGATGTCCAAACGCGGAGTGGTCGAGACCGACGAGCCGGAATGGCAGTCGCTGGTCGAGGCTGCGCGCCCGTACCTCGCTGAGCCGCCCCCACCCGAGCCCGCCGAGTCGCAGGCCCGCGACACCTTCGTGTGGAACGTGTCTGTGGGCGAGCAGTCGTGCCGGGTCGGCGATTCGGCCCTGACCGGGCCGCTACGCGACCTCGCGGAGCGCACACTCCGCGAGGGTCGCGTCAGGTAGTTCAGCAGCTCGGCTCAAGCTTTCCATTCCGCGGAACGTTCCGGGGACGCCTCGGCCAACGCCTTCACGGTGTCGTCGACGCCGAAGTCCTTGCCGTACACCGGGGTTCCCGGCTGCTGATGCCACGACTCGGCGAGAGAACCGGCATCGACCGGGTCGAAGCCGAGCTCGTCGATCACCGAGAACACCAGCTTCTTCGACTCGGCGTCGTCCCCGGCGATCGGCAGCGCGATGCGCTTGTCGGTTCCGGCAGGAACACCCTTCTCGAGCAGGTGCTTGTACCAAATTCCGTTGAAGGCCTTGATGACCGGCTCACCGAGCTGCTGCGACACCCACACGCTCTCGGGTGTGCCGCCTTCGATGTCTTCGATCAGACCGTCGCGCTGCTGCGGGTAGTAGTTGTTCGTTTCGATGACCGGCGCTCCGGGCTTGCGTGCGCCGGCGATACCGGCGGCGAGGTCGGGCACGTTCTTCTGCGGGATGCTGAGGATGACCAGGTCCGCATCCTGCGCCGCGTCCGCTGCCCACACCGCCGTCGCTCCGGTTTCCGACGCCAGCTCCGCCAGAGTCTCCGGGTCGCGTGAGTTCGAGAATCGAACCTCGTGACCGAGCGCCGTCAACCGGCGCACGAGCGTTCCACCGATGAATCCACTTCCGATGATGCCAATTTTCATGTACGGGACAAACGATCAGGGACTCGATCTATTCCCGTCAGGAAGCGACCGCGACCTTCGATCGAGGCCGCCCGAACTTCATCGCCTTGTCGACGAGCTTGCCGTACCGCAGAACCGGCAGGTCGCGGAAGTAATTCATCCGCAGCTTCCACGGAGTTTCACTGCCCTGCCTCGGGAAGTTGTCCACGGCCCGCAGCACGTAGCCGGCGGCGAAATCGAGGAACGGCTCTTCGTCCACGGACGGGTCGCGTTCGAGCTCGACGGTGCTGTACCCGTTCTCGTCCATGTGGGCGAGCAGGCGCATGACGTAGTTCGAGACCATGTCGGCTTTGAGCGTCCACGACGCGTTGGTGTACCCGACGACAAAAGCGAAGTTGGGGATTCCGGTGAGCATCATGCCCTTGTACGCCATGGTGCTGGGCAGATCCACGTCTCTACCGTCGACGCGGAAGGTCGCGCCGCCGAGTGCGGACAGGTTCAATCCCGTTGCAGTGACGACGATATCGGCGTCGAGGTGCTGGCCGGACTTCAACTTCAGGCCGGTCTCGGTGAAGCTGTCGATGTGATCGGTGACGATCGAGACCTCGTCCTTGCGGATCGAGCGGAACAGATCGTTGTCGGGCACCAGGCACAGGCGCTGATCCCACGGGTTGTACGACGGGGTGAAGTGGGTGTCCAGGTCGTATCCCTTCGGCAGCCATCCCTCCTGCATCTTCCGGATCCGCTTCTTCATGAATTCCGGGTACTTCTGGCTCAACGAGAAGATCAACATGGCCATCGATACGTTCTTGAGCCGAGTCACGCTGTACGCCAACTTCTTCGGCAAACGCTTCCGCAGTGTCTGCGCAATCGGATCCTTCGAGGGGAGCGAGAGGATGTAGCTCGGCGAGCGCTGCAGCAACGTCACGTGCTCGGCCTCACGAGCGAGGTTGGGAGCCAGCGTGATCGCCGTTGCACCGCTGCCGATGACGACGACCTTCTTGCCCGCGTAATCCAGATCCTCGGGCCAGTGTTGCGGGTGGATCACCTGCCCACCGAAGTTCTCCTGGCCGACGAACTCCGGGCTGAAACCCTTGTCGTAGTTGTAGTAACCACTGCAGGAGAACACGAACGACGCGGTGATCGTGACGGTCTCGTCGGTGTCGCTGCGCTGCGCCGTGACCGTCCAGAACTGCTGCTCGGACGACCATTCGAGGGCGACGACCTTGTGGTGGTATCGAATGTGCTTGTCCACACCCGCTTCTCGTGCGGTTTCGACGATGTAGTTACGGATGTCGGAACCGTCGGCGATGGACTTCTCTCCTGTCCACGGCTTGAAGCTGTACCCGAGGGTGTACATGTCGGAATCGGAGCGAATACCGGGATAGCGGAACAGATCCCAGGTGCCACCGATCGCCCCGCGGCTTTCGAGGATGGTGTACGTCTTCCCGGGCAGATCGTGCCCGAGGTGGCGCGCGGCACCGATCCCGGACAGGCCGGCACCGATGATGAGGACATCGACCTCGGGGGTGGTCAGTACGGCAGTCATGAGCAACGATTCCTTCGGTGGGGGGGTCAGCTGATTTTGTTGCGTGCGCTCTCGGACCTACCGAGGCGCGCTACTTCTTCGTCCATCTTGGGCAGGATCGTCGGCACGTGCGCCAACATGCTGCGGTCGCCGACGCGCGAGGTGATGACGGCCTTGAACCAGGACGCCGCACCCACCCACCGCGGTACGTAGACGCGGCGCTTGCGCTTGGCCAGGCCGTCGACGAACGCATCCACGCACTGCTCGACGGTCATCGTCTTCCCGAGGGGGCCGGGCAATACCGCGAGCAAATCCTGGAATGCCGTGAGATCGGACTTCGCGTCCTGGACCATCGGGGTATCGATCCAGGCCATGTGGGCCGAGCCGACGTCGACTCCTCGGTAGTTCACTTCCAGCCGAAGCGCATTGGCGAAATGTTCGGCTGCGGCCTTGCTGGCGTTGTACGCGGCCAAGCCGGGGCACGGGGTGAACGCGGCCAGCGAGGAGACGACGAGGATGTAGCCGTTGCGTTCGATCAGCGACGGCAAGGCAGCGCGGACGGTGTTGAACACGCCCATCACGTTGATGTCCATGACGCGCTGGAACGTGGCCGGGTCCACCTGCAGGATCGATCCGTAGCTGGCGATTCCCGCATTGGCGAGCACCAGATCGATGCCTCCGTAGGCCGCGATGCCGCCGTCGACGGCGCGCTGCATGTCGTCCAGATTTCGGACGTCGGCGACGAACGCCTCGGCCTTCAGCTGCGTCGCGACCTCCCGCAGCGGAGCCTCGTCGACGTCGACGAGTACCAACTTGGCTCCACGACCTGCCAACGCACGTGCGGTCTCGGCACCGATTCCTCGTGCCGCGCCTGTGATCAGAACGACCTTGTTCCGGAGCGTCGATGACGCCATGTCTCCCCCTCGATCGAGATTCATTCCTGCGAACACTTTGCATCTGATACCGAGCGGTGTCAAGATCTGTCTGTGACTACCCATCACAGTGACGTCGGCAGGACGTATCGCGGAGCTCCCCCGCAGCAGCGGCAGCAGGAGCGTCGAACCCGGCTGCTCGATGCCGCCGTCGAAGTGTTCGGCACCACCGGGTACCGGACGGCGACCGTGGAGAAAGTCTGCGTCGAAGCGGGGCTGACCAAGCGCTACTTCTACGAGTCCTTCACCAACAGCGAAGAACTCCTGATGGCCACCTACGCCCGCGCCACCGACGCGATGCGCGAGAGCATCCTCGCCGGAGCGGCCTCGGAGACGGAGTCCAGCGAACAGGTGCTCCGAGGAGCCCTGACCGGATTCTTCACGTTCGTCGCCGAGCAACCGAAGTCCGCTCGTATCGCCTTCGTCGAAATCCTCGGCGTATCCCCCACCGTCGACGCGTTGTACCGCAAGACCACCACCTCGTTCTCGGCGACGGTGCTACAGGTAGCCGACACCGTCGGGTCCAGCCGAGGCCTGGCCGGGCCGAACCGTAAAACGCTGGCGATGGGCCTGGTGGGCGCGGTTCTCACCATCGCTCAGCAATGGTTGCTGTCCCCCGAACGCGAACCTCTCGACTCCGTGATCGCCAGTGCGCACACCATTCTGGCCGCCGTCGTATTCGGACGCGTCGACGGCTGAGCAATTGTCATGCTCTGCTCTGCAGCGGCTCCACCGGTTCGTCCGAGGTGACGCGTTCACCTGATTTGACGACGACGACACCGAGCAGAATCAGTGCGCCACCGGCCAATTGGATCGGCCCCGGAGCCTGGCCGAGCAACAGCCACGCAAACACAAGCGCTGCAACAACTTCCATCAGACCCATGAACGACGCCAGCCGCGAGCCGAGGCGTCGGCCGGCCGCAATTCCGAGTACGTACGCCAACGCGGCGGTCACCACACCGAGACCGATGATCGGAACCCACCACGGCACAACGGCATCGACGAACGTGACGTCGGTCAGGGGAGCCGCGAACGGGACGATGCCGACCAGCCCGGCGGCGAGCAGAATGAGTCCACCCGCCAGCAGACCGCCCCCGGCAAGCACGATCGGTGGCAAGCCGTTGCTCTCGTCGGCGGAGAGCACCCAGTAGACGGCGGCCCCCGCCATCGCGCCGAGCGCCCACAGCACGCCGACGCTGTCGACGTCCGCGCCGGAGATCAGGTCGAGCACGAGCACCAGTCCCATTGCGGCCAACAGCGCACCGACCAGCGTCAGCCGACCCGGACGCTGCTGGTGCCGAAACCACATCCAGCCGATGACGGCTACGGGCGAGGTGAATTCGATGAGCAGTGCGACACCCACGTCCATTCGGCCGACGGCGTTGAAGAACGCGAGCTGACAACCGGCCACCGCGAAGGCACCGTAGGCCACGAGCAGCTTCCAATTCTTGGCCAACAGGCCCCAGCGTCCACGCAGCGCGAGAATCGACGGAATCAGCAACACCGCTGCCGCGAGCAGGATGCGCGCAGTCACGGCGGCACCGGCGGTCCAGCCGGCATCGAGCAGGCCTTTGGCCAACGAGCCGGAGAGCCCGAACGATGCCGCGGAGAGGAGCGCGAACATGAGCCCCGAGAGTCGACGCGACCGTGCCGCAGCGTCGTATGCAGCTGCGCGATCCACCTGCGCGTCATGAGTGTAAGCCGTCATGACATGTGACAGTAGGGAGTGAGTTGGTAAGGTGTCAACATGCTTTTTGCTCATGACGCAGAACTGTCGCTTCTGTCCGCCGTGGCATTGGTCAATTCCGCCGAAGACCCGGACACGCTGACCACCCGCGAGGAGCTGGCCGAGTTCTTCACCGACCAGGGCTACTCCGGACGGTTCGACGGCGACGACGCCGAGCTCGAAGCGGTGCGGGCACTGCGCCCGACCCTGCGATCACTGCTGACCAGCAGTCGAGACGACGCCGTGCTCGAGGTGAACCGCTTGCTTGCCGAATCCTCGGCCCTGCCCCGATTGGTCCGGCACGACACTCTCGACTGGCACATCCATGCCGTCGCCGACGACAGTCCGCTGGCAACCCGCATCGTCGTCGAGACTGCGATGGCCATGATCGACGTCATCCGAGCCGACGAGCTCTCCCGTTTCGACGTCTGCGCCGATCCGGACTGCAACGGGCTGGTTCTCGACCTCTCCCGAAACCGCTCTCGCCGCTTCTGCAGCACCACCTGCGGCAACCGCGCGGCAGTTGCCGCGTACCGCGCACGCAAGGCCCAGTAGCACCGCAGGGCTTAGACGACCGGGTTTCGGGTATTCGGCGACGGAACTTAGCGAGAGGAACATCCCCATGGTCGAGAAAAGGCCTTCGAAAACGAGCTGGGCACGTGCAGTCGAGAACATGCTGGCCGTCATGTTGATCTTCGCCGGAATCGCATCCGCGGGCGGTCTGATCGCGGCTCTGGCGGGCGGCTTCGAGGGATGGGCGATCGTCGCCGGCATCACCGTGGTCGTACTGTTCGCAGCCGCGTTCTTCGCCGTTCGCGACGGTGCCCGACGACGCGCGCGGGAAGTCGACACCGTCGTCTACTCCCCCGACAACACCGATCAACTGTTCGACGTGGACCCGAACACCGGTGAGCGCACTCCGCACCGGGAATAGCACTGCCGCACGGTAGTGCTGCTCGGCGTCAACTCGGAACCGATTCGAGACGAACCATCGAATCGGTTCCGAGGAAGAACACACCCGATCGCGTCTGGGCGATCGAACCCGATTCCGTGAAACCGTCCGGCCTTCTGGGTAAGGGCCACCGCCAGCGCACGTCGTTCGATGCCGTGGTGGCCACGAGCGCGTCCTCCTCGAACGAATAGACGGTGTCACCGACGGAAGTCTCGGTGGCATACGGCTCCCGCAGCTTCCACACTTCCGCGCCGTCCTCCGCGACCGCGGTTGCGTCGGGCAACAATTCGAGCCCCTCGAGCGGAGTGCCGGTTCGTGGATCGAAGAACGTGGCCTCGCCGCCGAGGGTGACGAGACCGCGACCGTCGGACACGTGAATCAACGGGCCCTCCACGCCATCCCAGCCCGCAAACGATGTGATCGGACGCGACCACATCCGGTCGAGGGCATCGATGGAACCCCCGTGCAACACAGATTCACCGTCCTCCGGGTTGCCCTCAAGCACGAAGACAGACGAGCCATCGCTCTCGACGGCGTACGCGAACCACGCTTCGGGCATCGGCGTTCTCCGTGCCTCCCCGTCGTCCACTCCGATCCTCACGATCGATGGGACGTCGGAATACGAATCCAGACAGACGATCTCGCTCTGAACGGGAACGCTCGCGCATTCGTCGACTGCACCGGGCGACTTCTTCCACCGGACGCTGCCGTCGTCGGCGTCGAAGGCCGCGAACTCGATCGCATCCACCGAGTAGGAACGCGGATTCGGCAAACCGACGGCCGTGACGAGTACATCGTCTCCGTCGATCACCCCGGTGACGCTCGAATCGAACTGCAGATTCGCAGCCGGAGAACGGAATGCGGCGAAGTTACGTCCATAAACGGCCTCGGCGTCGATCCGCCAGCTCGGATCCAAAACCGGGCCGGGCGGTGCCTGCGTGGTGGTCGCCTCCTCCGAGAACGTCGGTGTCATCGCCAGACTGTCCGACGGCTGTTCGACGGGATCGTCCTGCATCGACATCACGAGAACAGCAGCGACGACGGACACGACCGCCACCGCCACCGCCACGCCGGCTCCGATGTTCGGGGTCCAGCTCGAATTACTCATGGCCACTGCTCAATAGGGGCCTGTGCCACAGCATCGAGAACCTCGAAGGGCAATGGGTCCGGCAACACCAGCGGCGCATACGAGCCCGGCTCGAACGCCGCCGTCGAGCGGACCGACACCTGCACTCCGGATGGCCGCGTCACCGTCACCGAACGCGTGAGCTGCGTGGTGCCGTCCTCTGATGTCGTGCTGTTGACGATATCAGCGTCGTAGCTTTCGACAGCCGAACCGTCTGGCAGCGTGCGAAACTCGACGACAGGTCCGTACGCGTTATCGGGATCGTAGGGATCCGTCGCCACCGGCAGTTCCGCACCCCCGGATACCGAAACGAACAGTCCCACCCGAGTTCCGACCACCTCCAGATCGGTGCACACCCCTGAGCCATAGTAACCGGGCACGAGGGACCCGATCGGTCGATTCAACGCGGGAGCGTTGGGAATGGCTTGCCACACTGTCGCCAACGCGTCGTTTGCCGCGGCCACACGATCCGCGCGAATATCTTGTGCAGAGCCGGAATCCTGCGTCCAGACGGAGCAATCCTGCCGTGGCGCAGCGCTTCCCGCCGGCGCGGGAACCGCGACACGCAGATCCGACACGGTCGCGATCCGAGCCAACTCCGATGATTCCAGCGGAAATTCGTCCGACCGGGCTGCAGTGAGATTAGCGGTCACCTGCGTCCCGTCCGGGTGATAAGCGGTGGCAGTGCGCAAATTCGTTCTGTCGCCGGCAAATTCGTACCAACTGTCGACAGTGTCGACGACGGTGCCGTCGGACTCGGTGGTTCGCGCATCAAGAGCGCCTGCGATGCATGCGGGGATACCGGTTTCGGAAGGCCGAACGTCGACGCTTGCGTAGGCCGAGGAATCGCCCCGGGCCAGTGTTCCCGTCGCGGTCGTGCTGGGCTCAAAGCCCTCCGGCACAGCACCGCCAAGGTCGTCGACCGGTTGAAAGGTCAGTGACTGGGATGGAGCGGCCAATGCGACGGTCACATCGGCCGGTAGCGCAGCGAGAACTGCGTCGGACATCGCACCGGCTTTGCCCGAGGTGAGCCACGGATAGGCGGGGTTGTCGTACGACGGGGTCTCTCCCCCGAGGGTCGCTCTCATCACCACCTCGCCCTCATCGGACGGGGGCGGTTCGACCTCCACGCAACCCGGAATGTCCACCGGGTATTGAACCGGCTCGAACACGACCGAGGAATCGGCGTCGACCGCAACGGACTCCGGCGATCGAAGCAAGCCGGCCGCAACGACGCCGAGGGCGACCACCGTGACGATGACGGATACGTCGATGACGGTGTTGTGTCTTCTACCTCCGGGCACGAGGAAACAGTACAGACCCACCGGAAGGTTTCGCGCTGGAACGCGAGGGCTATCGCGAGTCCGCCAGCACCGCCGCCACCATACTCGAGCTGTTCACACCTCGGCTGATCCATGTCGCCTGCACAGCGTGGTACAGGTCCGGCTTTCCACTCCACACCGTGGCTGCGGGCCTGTTGTCCGCGTCGAGTTCGTGATGCCAGGAGCCGTCGACGAGGTCGATGAAGGAGTCGGCGGCAATGTCCCACCAGGTGCGATAGTCGTTGTCGTAGCGGTCTTCTCCGGTCCGACGGCCCAGTGTCGCGGCGGCCGCGATCGCCTCGCACAACACCCAGTGCAGACGCTCTGTCACTACCGGTCGCCCAGTCCAGTCGGTGGTGTAGACGAAGCCGGGCGACGGACCGGGTTGCCAGCCGTCCTGCGCCGCGCGGTGATACAGGGACGCGGCGGCGGCAACGTAATCGTGGCCACGAGGGCTGTCGGCCACGAGATTCGCCTGCACGAGCAGCCGAGCCCACTCGAAACCGTGCCCCACCGTTGCCCCGTAAGGCTTGAACTGGTTTGCGGTGTCGCCGCTGTTGTACTCGAGCATCGGCTGCCATTCGGCAGTGAAATGCTCGGGTATCCGATGCTCGTTCGCCTGCGACCAGCCGATCACGTTGTCGCAGATGCGTACTGCCCTGCTCCACCAGATTTCGGGCGCACCCGCATCGGCCGCCGCCAGCAGTGCCTCGACCATGTGCATGTTGGCGTTGATACCGCGATAACCGTCGAGCGCAGTCCAGCTCGCATTCCAGGTGTCTGCGCACATGCCGTGGTTCTCGTCCCAGAATCGCCGATCCACGACCTCGAGGGCTTCGTCGAGAAGCCCCCGTCCACTGGGGTGTCCCGCCGCTGCGGCTGCGGCTGCCGCCAACACCACGAAGGCATGCGTGTAAGCCGTCTTCGTCGCGTCGGGGGACGAGGCGTCGGCGCTGGACTCGAACCACCCGCCGTTCGTGCTGTCCCGCAACGTCGTCAGTAGACCTTCGAACACTCGATCGGCTTTCCTACGAGACCCCGGATACCCCTGCATCGAGGCCAGGAAATGCACGTGCGCCATCCGAGCAGTGATGTAGGTCAGGGCCGGATGGCTCAGGTCCGGATGTCCGCGGTCGTTCAACCACGCCGCTCCCCCGGCAGGATGCTCGAGCGAGCTACCGAACCCGAGGAGCCGAGCCGATTCTGTGTCGAGCCACCGCTGGTGCGCGGGCAAGGTCCACCACTGACGACGATCACCGGATGTCATGAGCCCATTCTGCGCGATCGGGCCGGACGACAGGTCTGCTTACCGAACCACCCTGTACCGCAGATACATCCAGCCCGACGTGGGGAAGTGCCTCTGCTCTTCCAGCACCAGGTTCAGTCGGTGCCCCACAGGGAAGTACGGCTTCCCACCACCCAGGACGGTCGGGACGACAATCAGCTCGAACTGGTCGATCTGGTCGAACAACGACGCGGCCAGGTTCGCCCCGGCGACCGCCAACGTGCCCTCGGTCTCGCGCTTGAGTCGCTCCACCTCCGCGACGGCGTCGGCACTACGGACCAGCCGGCAACCGTCGGGCACGGAAGTGAGGGTGTCCGAGAAGACCACCCGGGGAGTTGCCTTGTACAGCTCGGCGAATTCGGCTTCGACGGGGTCGCCGGCCGCCCGTTCCGGGGCGGTCCAGTAGTCCTCCATGGCCTCGTACAGCCGCCGTCCGAACAGAAAGACGCTCGTCTCCACGGTCTGTCGATTCGAGAACCGATGCGATTCCTCGTCGGGCATCGAGTAGTCGAGGCTGCCGTCGGGATCCTCGATGTAGCCGTCGAGGGAAACATGCAGGTTGTAGGTCAGAATCGCCATGTCACTCCAGAGGTCGGGTGGGTTTGCCGGTATCGACCTCCGCACCGCCGAGAAGTCACCGGCCTATCCGCGGATTCAGTCCAGAATCGCGGTTGCTTCCACCTCGACCCGCACGTCCGGTTCGAAGAGGTAATCCACTCCGATCAACGACGCAGGCGGCATGGGAGTCGGCAGTCCGATCTCGTCGGCGACGCGCGTGACGCCGTCCATGAACTCACCGATCAGCTCGGGAGCCCAGTGCGTGACGTAGAACGTCAGCCGCAGTACGTCCTCGAATGTTGCTCCTGCACCGGTCAATCCGATCGCGGTATTGCGCAGCGCCTGCGCAACCTGACCGGCGAGGTCGTCGGTATCGATGGCCGACCCGTCCTCGTTCCGGGCGATCTGACCGCTGACGTGGATGTGTCGAGAACCCTGACCCACCGCCACGTGGTGATACGGGGTGGGTTGCATCATTCCGGGCGGGGTGAATCGAGTGACGCTCATGGTTGGTCCTTCGTCGTAGAAATTCAGGTATAACGTTGATACCTGGTACACAAAGGACACTTCAAGGGAACCTGGTTTCATGACCGATACCGCCGACGGCAACGCAGAACTCACGATCACTGCCCCGCACCGCGAACTGTTGGATCAGGTGCTCGACAAATGGTCGCTGCAAGTACTCAACGAATTGTGCGAGCGCCCCTGCCGATTCAACGATCTCCGCCGCGCGATTCCTGAGGTGACTCAGAAGTCCCTCACCGCAACGCTGCGCAAGCTCGAACGCAACGGAATCATCGAACGCACGGTTCTGAGCACCCGCCCGGTGGCGGTGGAATATCGAATCACTCCCCTGGGCAAAACGCTCCGAACTCCCGTCGACGTCCTGCTGGCGTGGGCAACCACGCACATGGACGACATCGACCGAGCGCGAGACCGATTCGATGCCCTGTGACGGTTCACGTCCAGTACAGCAGCTGCGCGTCGGGCAGAACGTCGCGAAGTTCGTCGACGAACCAGCTGCGCATCTCGGCCATCGTGTCCTTCGGATAGACGTATTTCACGCCGCCGAACTTGTTTCTCTTCGCTGTGCGCGCGCCCTCGTCCATCTCCAGTTTCGTTCCCGGATACCAGCTCAACAACACATCCTTGCTCGACGGCGTGAAGCGGTGAGTGATGATTTCGGCGGTCAGATCGAGATCGGGCACATCGCGCAACGCGTCGGAGACATTCGCGAGCAATCGACCGTACTGCTCGCGCCAATGCGGGATCGGCATGATCGGCGCGATCGTCAGCCCCACTCGGTAACCGGCCAGTGCCAACTGCCGCAGAGCTTCTATCCGAGCCGGCATACGTGCCGTGCCGCCCTCGAAGCGGTGAGCGATGTCATCGGCGTTGACCGACAGCCGAACTCGCGTTCGGCGGCCGTGGTCGAGCGTCACCAACTCGCGGACGTCGTCGAACTTGGTGGTGAAACGCAGCGACACGTCGTCCCCGTACACGCCCGCGCCCACTCTGCGAACGGCCTCGGCAAGAGAGCCCGTCACGTGTTCGATCCCCAAAGGATCGGTGTAGCAAGATAATTCGAATGTGGTGCCTTCGTGCCCACGCTCATCGGTGCCGGAGGTGATGGAACCGCGGCCTGCGTGAGTGCCGATACCGGCCAGCACGTCGTCGAGGTTGGCGAAGACCCTGGTGATCGGCGGACCGGACAACGAGCCGGCGAGATAGCAGTACTGGCAATGCGCCGGGCATCCCTTGGCCAGGTCGATCCGCCAGTCCGCGCTCGGCGGAATCGGTTGCGGTTTCAGCACACTCGGCGGGGCGACCACCACGGCCATCGTCGACTTGGCTCGTGCGTAGGTCTCGCGCTCGGACTCACCACGCAGTCCGGTGAGGCGGTCACCGGACAGAATGTCGATGTCGGCGACGCCCGCTGCTTCGCACCGACGGAGAATTTCCGCGGTGTGCGGTAGCTCGGACGCAGACTTGGTGACCAGGACACGCGAGGGTGTCCAGAGTCGAGTGGGGGCAACCAGAAGATCATCCATTACTCGTGTTCAACGCGTCGCAGCGTGCAATGCTTCCCGGTTACCGCAGCTCAGGCGAGAAATTCGTCGAGCACGCCCAGCAGGGCACGTACCGCCGCGCTCGGAGCGCGAGTCGACGAGGTCGCAACCGCGAGCGGCCACGTCAGATCCACTTTCGACACCGTGGTGACGACCACACCGCTCCGCTCGGTCAGGACGAACCGGGGTAGCAGCGATATCCCGAGGCCGTTGCGGACGTAGGCAACGCCGGTGGAGATATCGGTGATTTCGATGCTCACGCGTCGCTGCAATCCCGCGTCGGCGAACGCGCGGTCGGCCACCGCGCGGTTTCCGAAGCCGATGGGCGAATCGATGAAGTCGTACGGTGCAATGTCGTGCAGCGTCAAGGACTCTCGTTCGGCCAGGGGGTGGTCCGACGGGAGCACCAGATCCAATACCGACGATGCGAGTTCTCGCACGTCGATCCCGGCGGGCCGTCGGCCGGAGTCGGAGACGAACGCGAGGTCCAGTCGACCGTCCGCCACCGATTCGAGTAGCCCCTGGGTGCCCGACGGCGCTGCGCCGGTGATGAGCTGGACGTGCGGAAACCGGCGGTGGTACTCGCCCAGCAGACCGGGAAGGTCGATCAGCTTGATCGAGGTCAACGTGCCGATTCTGACGGTGCCGCGTAGGCCGCCTCGAACGTCGTCGACCGCATCACGGGCATCGCGAGCGGCATCGAGGACCACCCGAGCACGGGGAAGCAGAGCCCGACCGGCCTCGGTCAGCCGCACACGCTTGGAATTGCGATCGAGCAGCGATGCACCCAGTTCTCGTTCGAGGGACTTGATCGCCGCCGAAACCGCAGATTGAACGATATGCAGACGGGCAGCGGCACGGGTGAAGTTCTGTTCTTCACTGACCGCGACGAAGTATTCGAGGTGGCGCAGCTCCATCCATCGATGATCGCATATCGAGATAGTTGTCAGCGTTGTTCTTCGTTGGACGTGATCGTCGAGTCCGAGGACAGTCGTATCCGAACGAACAACACCGACATCGGAGAACGACATGTCCCACGACACCCTGCGCGCCGCTCCGCCGGCACAGACTCACTCACCGACCTCGACTCGTCGACACGGCGTCGGCTTCTGGGTGGTTGCGGCGGCATTCCTCACCGCGATGGCGTTCTCCACCGTGCCCAGCCCGCTGTACCCGCTCTATCAGGTGCGTGACGGCTTCTCGACGTTCATGGTCACGATCGTGTTCGCGGCCTACGCCGTCGGCGTGATCGTCAGTCTTGTTCTGGCCGGACATGTCTCGGACTGGGTGGGCCGGAAGAAGGTCTTGATCGCCGCGTTGCTGCTCGAATTGGTGGCTGCGGTCATGTTCCTCAGCGGCACTGCACTTCCTCTACTGCTCGTCGCACGGCTCATCACCGGACTCGGCGTCGGAGCACTCACCGCGACCGCCACGGCCTACCTGCACGAGCTGCATTCCACGCACCGGCCGACCGCGTCCGGCCAGCGATTCGAGAAGGTCTCCACCGCAGCGAACATCGGCGGACTCGGCGTCGGGCCGTTGGTAGCCGGGTTCCTGGCGCAGTTCGTCGCGGCTCCCCTGCACACCCCGTATCTGGTGTTCGCGGTACTGATCGTCGTCGCTGTCGTCGGTGTCGCGCTGGTACCCGAGACCGTGGCCGTAATGCCGGAGCGGCCCGCCTATCGCCCGCAGCGAATCAGTGCCGATCACGGTGATCGCGCCGGGTACTTCGCCGCTGCCTCAGCCGGTTTCGCGTCGTTCGCAGTGTTCGGTGTGTTCACCTCGGTGGCACCGGGATTCGTCGCGGGCACACTCGACCATCCGTCCCGCGCCCTCAGCGGTGCCACCGTGTTCGCAGTGTTCGGCACGGCAGCGCTCGCGCAGACGATGACCAGCCGCATGTCGAGTACAGCGAAACTCTCACTCGGCATCTCGGCCGAGGCCCTCGGTCTGATCGCGCTGGTGGTCGGAATGCACACCCTGAGCCTGCCGACATTCCTGGTAGGCGGTGTCGTGGCCGGAATCGGGGCGGGCGTTCTGTTCAAGGCCGCAGTGGGAGCCGTTGCCGCGATGGCGGCACCGGCCGAACGAAGCGAGGCCTTGGCCGGACTGTTCCTGATCGCGTACCTCGGCCTGGGCATTCCGGCCGTGGGAATCGGAATCGCCACCCTCTCGATGTCCGCAACCGCAGCCATGACCGGACTTGCGGCCTTAGTGCTGGTACTTCTACTGGGAGTGGCAACCCTGGCTCGACGGGCCTCGGCAACACCGCGGTGACGCTCAGGAGTTCCACGTATCCGACGCGATCTCGGCAGGTCTGCCCAGCAGATAGCCCTGTCCCTGAACAGAATTGGGCAACGCCTCGAGTTGATCGAGAGTTTCGATGCCCTCGACCACGCAGCCCAGTTTCAGATCGCGGGCCAAGTTTATGATTGCGCCGACAATGCTGCTGCTCGTCGCGTCACTGGTCATGCTGGAGGTGAAGGACCGGTCTATCTTCACTGCGCTCACCGGCAGCGTAGCGAGGTATCGCAGGCTCGCGAAGCCCGTTCCGAAGTCGTCGATGGCGATTCCCACACCCAGCGTGCGAAATTCGCCGAGCTGACGCAGGACCGACGAGCCGGAATCGAGCAACACGGACTCGGTGAGTTCGAGAACGAGGTCCCCCGGAGCCATTCGATGCCGCTCGAGGGCTGTTTCCACTGCCGCACAAATGTCGACGTGTTGAGCCTGTCGAGCACTGAGATTCACGGCCATCGTGACGGGCTCGTCGGACGCGGAGGTAGGCGGGTTCTCGGATTTCCACCGCGCGAGGGTGCCGAGAGCGTCGTCGAGCACGCGCTCACCCAGATCGGAAATGAGCCCCGTGTCCTCGGCCACCGAGATGAATCTGTCGGGTGAAATCGCTGTGCCCGTGCTGTCCCGCAGGCGAGCGAGCGCCTCGAAACTGACGAGTCGCCGACTGCCGAGATCGTAGACCGGTTGGTAGGCCACACCGAATGTCGCGGAACCGCCGCGATCAGGATCGAGCGCGTCCCTCAGGGTCTGTTCGATGTACGCACGCTCGATCGCGTGCACCCGCAGCGCGTCGTCGAACAGTTCGATTCGGTCCTTGCCCAATTGCTTCGCCCGGTACATCGCGGAGTCCGCATCGCGCAGCGCTTCCTGGGCACTGACGCCCCGGCGGACCAACACCATCCCGACGCTTGCCGACACCACGTACTCACGGCCTCCGTACGCGATGGGCGCTGCGAGTACCGTCCGGATTCGTTCGGCGACCTGTGCGGCAAGCGCGCCGCCCGCAGGCTTGCCTGTCCCGTTCTCCGCAGGCAACGCATCGAGGACCAGAACGAACTCGTCGCCGCCGACGCGGGCGATCGAGTCCTCGGCTCGCAGCACCGAGCGCAAGCGGCGAGCGACCTCGACCAGCACGGCGTCTCCGGCCGCATGGCCACCGGTGTCGTTGATTCGTTTGAACCCGTCCAGATCGCAGAACAGCACCGCCGCGGCAGCGCCGGTGCGCGCACCCCGCTCGATCGCCGATCCGATTCGCTCCAGCAGCTTCATACGGTTGGGCAGGCCCGTCAACGGATCTTGCAGGGCTGCACGCTCGAGAGCGCGCTCGGCTTCGACGACATCGGTCACCTCCCGCACCACCGAGAGCACCTCCGCCGCTGAACCCGCCGGTCCATGTCGGAACGGGGTCGTGCGCCGCGAAAGCCACCTCAGCGAGCCGTCCGCCGCACGCACCCGGTACCGGATGCTGACGCTCTCCCCATCCGGCAGGGAGGCAGCGTCCCGGTCCGCTGCCCGGACGACATCGATGTCCTCGGACACCACCGACTCCAATCCGTCCTCGGGGGCTGCGGTGTCGCCGGGTAAGCCGTCCTGGTTCGGCCCGGTCAACAACGACCTGACGTTGCGCGAGGCCCACTTCACGGTCCCGGTCTCGACATCGGTGACGATGGTGACGTCCGGCGATGCCGTCAGCACCGCATCACGGAACGCGCGCGCCTGCTCGAGCTCGGCGCGCGCCTCACGCTCGGCAGTGACGTCCTCGGACAGCACCATCGCGCCGACGATTCGACCTGTGTCATCGCGCAGAGGTCTGGTCTTCACGGCGAAGATCGCACCCGTCCGGGAACCCACGGAGTCGAAGGACGATTCCTCCCCATCGATGGCCGCTGTGTAGAACGGCTTCAGCCGGGCATAGACCTCCGGCGGCACAGTGTCTTGCAGCAGTTGCCCCTCCATCCGCCGCGGGTCGTATCCTTCCGCCAGCAGTCCGGCACCTTCGACGAGTATGAATCGCAGGTCGCGATCGACGACGAGCACCGACGTGTGCGGCAGGTTCGCCGCCAGCTGCCGATACCGGGCCTCGCTCGCGTCGTCGAACATCGCAGGTGAGCGGAGCAACGGTCCGTAGAAGCGGCGCATCCCCAGGTAGACGACGCCGGCGAGTGCCGTCGAGGCCGTCACCATCACATCGACGGTCCCGCCCATCGACTCCCGCATCGCGTCCAGGGTTCCCATGCCGGAATCGGTACCGAGATGCGATGCGTGAGTGCCGAGCCCGGCCGTCAGATGCCACGCATGGATCAAGTGGTGGGCGGCACACGTCGTGAAGATCGCGGCGGTGGCGACCGCGAGCCGGTTGTTACGAAACTGCCCGGTTCGCAACAGCCCTCGGACGATGAGCAGCACGATCCCCGAGTACGCAGCAGCGGTGATCCCGTTGAGGATCACCACCCAGAGCCACCCGCTCACCGCGATCGCTCATCGGCTCGGTACACCGGGCTCACGAGTCGGTTCGAGTCGACGACGAGCACGATGCGACCCCCCGGGTTCGTAGCGCGTTGCACAGAATGATCGGACCGAGACCGGAATTCGATACTTCACCACCGGATACCCGCATTGACCAGCGTTTCAGCACATTGTGTTTCGCGAAGGTTATCGCAGTTCTTTTTACACTGCTGCCGTTCGGGCAGCCGAGAATCGGGCGTTTCGCCGGATAATCCGCACCTTCGGTCCGCCTCCGAACGAACGCGATGCGTCGGGTAATAAGCTCTCATGCCCTTCGCCGATGAACTACTCGGTCCGGACGCAGCCCACACGCTGTTTCGGACCATTCGTACGGCTGCTCCGAACGCGGATCTATCGTCGCTTCGAGAGTCGTCGGACGGGTTGGGCCCACTCGCACTCCGGGCCCGCGCCGACCTGCTGCGTGACGCGCTACTGACAGGGCTGCCGGGCGACTACGCCCAGTTCGCTCGGACCATCCGACTGGCCGCGGCGGATCCCGACTTTCGAGGCTGGTCGGTCTGGCCCGTGACGAGTGCTGTCGCATCGAAGGCCGTCGACGAGCGCACTGCGACCGCGTTCGACGACGGGATGTCCTTGCTCGCCGAGCTCACCGGCCGACTGACCTCCGAATTCGCCATCCGGACCTTTCTCCGAACCGATCTGGATCGGGCTCTCGCCATCGCGGCCGAGTGGACGCAATCACCGGACGAACACGTACGCCGCCTCGCGTCGGAAGGCACTCGACCGTACTTGCCGTGGTCGGTGAGAGTGCCCGAAATACTTGCGCGCCCCGGCGTGACCGTGCCGATTCTGGACAGGCTGTACCGAGACGACAGCGACTACGTTCGGCGATCGGTTGCCAACCATCTCAACGACTTCAGCCGAGACATCCCGGATGTCGTCGTCGGGACCGCGGCGCGGTGGCTGGGCGAGCCGGACGCCAACACAGACCGGCTTGCGCGCCATGCGCTTCGGACGGTGATCAAGAAGGGGAACACCGACGCGCTCGCGTTACTGGGTTTCGCCCCGGCCGAACTCGAGGTGACGGGCCCTGCCGTGGACGTGACCGAGTTGCAGATCGGCGAGAGCGTGGGATTCACCGCAAAAATTCGCAACGTCGGCGTCGAGCCCGCAAAGATCGCGATCGACTACGTCGTCCACCACACCAAAGCGAACGGCGGGGTGACCGCGAAAACGTTCAAGCTGACGACCAAATCGGTCGCGCCCGGAGAGAGCATCGAGGTTGCGCGCCGACACTCGTTCAGAACGTTGACCACACGCACGTACTACCCCGGTCCGCACTCTATCGAGCTCCAGATCAACGGTGTGAGTTACGGTCTCGCGGAGTTCGTGCTCGTCCGCTAGCCGCGAGTTCTGTACCACGCACATGCGGCACATCGACTACGTCCGTACGGTCGATGAGGTGCGTGGACAGTGGCGGTGGCTGGCGGTGGTGCTCGGCATCGCCGTGCTCGTCGCCACGCCCTCGGTGATCGAGCGCCTGCCCGTCGCCGCGTCGGACATCGGTGCGGCGGAACTGCTGTCTCGGGTTCAGTCCTCCACCGCAACACCGTATTCGGGCTACGCCCAGGCCGTTGGCGGCGTCACCCTGCCGGTCACCGACGGACTCGGCGGCCTACCGGATCTGTTGGGCGACACCACGACCCTGCGCGCCTGGTACCGCGCCCCGGACAGCTTTCGCGTCGACACCGTCCGCCTCGCCGGTGAACGCGGTCTCTACCGGTCCCCGGCTCTGCTGTGGAGATGGGACTACGAGCAGAACACGGCTGCGGCAACCCCGGTCCCCGAACCGAGCCTGCGTCTGCCGCGCGAGGCCGATCTGCTGCCGCCGGAGCTCGGGCAGCGGCTGCTCAGTGAGGCGACCACCGACGAGGTCACCCGACTGCCGACCCGCCGAATTGCCGGCCGGGACGCCCCTGGCCTGCGGCTCGTCCCCGCCGAGCCGCAGAGCACCATCACCGAGGTCGACGTGTGGGCCGACTCCGACAGCGGGCTGCCACTACAGGTCGACGTGCTCGCCGGCGGGGCCGCTCGCCCTGTTGTCAGCACCGCGTTCCTGGACTTCTCACCCGAGATGCCCGATGCCGACACCGTCCGATTCGTCCCGCCCCCGGGTACCGATGTGCAGCAGCAGGACGGTCTCGACATCGCCTCGTTCGCCGACGGGATCGACTCTCCCCGTCTTCCGTCGACTCTGTCCGGACTGGATCTGCGGGACCGCGACGGACCGGGTTCCGTCGGGATCTACGGCCGTGGCGTGACCGAGCTGATCGCCGCTCCGCTGCCGCGTCGCGCCGCGCGCGGGCTCGTCGACCAGTTGCGGGCCGCTCCCGGCGCCGTCGTGACCGGCGACAGCGTGGCGCTGTCGATCGGACCGCTGAACGTCCTGATCACCGAGCCCGCCGGAGACCGCCGCCGATATCTGCTCTCCGGCACCGTCACCGCAGAAACCTTGGCCACCGCCGCCCAGCAGCTCGAAGGAGCAGCCACATGATCCGCACGACCGGCCTCACCAAGCGTTACGGATCGGTGCGGGCCGTCGACGGCGTCGACCTCGACGTACGCGCCGGCGACATCTACGGCTTCGTGGGCGCGAACGGCTCCGGCAAGACGACGACCGTGCGGATGCTGCTCGGGCTGGTCCTGGCCACCTCCGGGCAGATGCAGGTGCTCGGCGAGGAGATGCCGCGACGACGCAGGAGCGTGCTGCCGCGGGTGGGTGCGCTGATCGAGAACCCCGCCGCCTACCCCAACCTCTCCGGACGCCGGAACCTCACGCTGCTCGACGCGGCCGGCCCCGGTGGTTCCCGGCGTACCAGGACCGCCCGCGTCGGCGAGGCCCTCGAGCAGGTGGGCCTCGCCGGGGTCGGACGCAGGCCGGTCAAGCAGTACTCGCTCGGCATGCGGCAACGCCTCGGCTTGGCCGCGGCGCTCATGCGCACCCCCGAGCTGCTGATACTCGACGAGCCGACCAATGGCCTCGATCCACAGGGGATCCTCGAAATTCGAGAGTTGTTGCTGGACTTGCATTCCCGGGGCACAACCGTGTTCCTCTCGAGCCACCTGCTGGCCGAAGTGGAGCAATTGTGCGACCGCGTGGGAGTACTCGATCGAGGTCGCCTCGTTCTGCAGGATCAGCTCTCTGCATTCCAACAACCCACCGGCCGAGTGCTCGTGCGTACCCCCGACCCCGCCGACGCGGTGACGGTCCTGTCCGATGTGGAGGACGCCACCGTGCTCGAGCGCGACGGGCAACAGCTCGTGATCGAACACCCTGATCCGGCCTTGCTCAATCGACTGCTCGTCGAAGGCGGCGTCCGGGTGAGCGAGTTGACCCCGCAGCAGATGAGCCTCGAGCAGTCGGTGCTGGCGGTCACCGGTGCCAGCGCGGACCGAATCGACGGTCCTGCTGGCCCTCGCGACCGTTCCGTCCGATCGGAGGTGACCGCATGATCGGCGTCGAACTGCGCGCGATGCTTCGCCGACCCCGCACCTGGGTCGTCATTCTCCTGCTGAACCTACTGCCGACCATCGTCGCGGGCTTGCTGGCCCTCACCGACGTCGGTCCGCGTCCCGGCGACGGCCCTGCCTTCCTGTCCGCGGTGACCACGAACGGCCAGCTCTTCCCACTCGCCGCTCTTGCCATCGTGCTCCCGCTGTTCCTGCCCGTCGCGGTGTCGGTCATCGCCGGCGATTCCGTCGCCGGGGAGGCCCAGGCCGGCACCCTGCGTTACCTGCTGGCTCGCCCGGTGGGACGAACGAAGCTACTGGTGGCGAAGCTGATCTCGGTGGCCGCGTTCGTGCTGCTGGCCGTCGTCATCGTGGCAGCCGTCGCATACTTCGTCGGCACGACGCTGTTCGACACCACGTCGTTGGCCGGCGTCTCGAGCGTGTCAGGCACGGTACTGACCGACGAACAGGTCGCCGTACGCACCGTCATAGCGGTCCTCTACGTGACCCTGTCGATGCTCGGAGTTGCCGCGATGGGGTTGTTCCTGTCGACCCTGACCGACTCGCCACTCGCGGCAACGCTGGGTGCGTTGGCCTTCCTCATCGCCAGCTCGCTCCTGCTGACGCTGGACGCCGCCGACGCCATCGCGCCGTACCTTCCGACGCGGTACTGGCTGGCCTTCGTCGATCTCTTCCGCGACCCGGTGCCGACGCGGGACCTGGTGCGCGGCGTCGGGTTGCAGGGCGTCTACGTCGTCGTGCTCCTGGGGGCCGCGTGGGCGAATTTCACGACCAAGGACATCACGAGCTGAGACGGCTGCAGTCGGCTGCGCCGAGCTCGACGGTGGAGCTGCCGTCCAACTGGGCCGAGACCATCGCGCCGACGAGCGGATCGCGGGGCAGATTTCCGTGGTCGACGGCCGAGTCCGCGCACACGCTCTGCACGGGGATGTCGATCGCCCCGTCGATCCGGGCCGAGTTCGGCGGGGTCACCACCTGATCCAGTTCGGTCCAGATCGACACCCACTGCGGCCCGTCCGGCGTCTCGTCGCCCGAGTTCAAGCCGGCCAGCACGGAGCTGTTCGGGGCCAGCTGTTGGCAGGCGATCGGGCACCGGTCGGGTAGGACCTGGGCAGCCAGCCCCGCCACCTGGGTCCCGTGGTGTGGGGATCCGAGGGTCACGATGCGTCGAGCCTGCTCGGCACCGCCCAGATCGGCAGCCCAGATCCGGGCCACCACCCCGCCGGCGGAGTACCCGACGACGTCGACCGAAGTCGCTCCCGTCCGAGTCAGAGCCGCGTCGACGGCGTCGCGCAGTGTCTGCGCCTGTGCGGTCAGGTCGCCGACGCCACCATCGGGCAGGGCCACGACGGTGGCGTCGCGGCCGTTCTCCCGTAGTTCCGCAGCGAGCACCTCGAGAGCATCGGTGGATCCGCCGAACCCGGGGACCAACAGCACCGGGCCGGGAACCGACTGGTCGACGCTCGCAACAGGGTCGTTCGTAGGGCGCGATGCGACGAAGGCCGCCACGGCCACGACGAGCCCGATCAGGACGAGAGCGAGTACGACGTACACGAGGCGACGACGGGCCGGGGCGAGGGAGGCGAACACCTCGTCCAGTGTGCCCGTCGACGGTGGTGCGGAAGGTCAGGGTGTCTGCGGTTCAGCTTTCGATGGCGGTGATCGCGTCGACAGCGATGACGACGGTGACGTAGGGAGACCCTGTGGGGACCTCGGTGAGGGCGACGGTGATGAAGCCACCGTCCTCATCGTTGTTGTCCACGGCCCCGATCTTGCCGACATGCTGGTGTCCGTCGATGGTGCTGATTCGGACGGGGGTTTCGGTATCGGAGTAGTTGGTGAAAATGACGGCGTCGATCATGTGGGTGTTCCTGTTCGTTCGGTGATGGATGTCGCGGGGTCCGCGAGGCTGACGGGTCCGATGCTCACCGGAGCGGGATACGAAAAAGCCCCTCACAGATTTGTATCGGTGAGGGGCTGAGTCTGAGCCGCCTAAGAGAATCGAACTCTTGACCTTTTCATTACGAGTGAAATGCTCTACCGACTGAGCTAAGGCGGCGTGCCTTTCGGCGTTGGTGAGTCTAACGGAGCATCGGGTCGAAACGAAAATCGCCCTCCCCCGAGCCTCGATGCGGGCCTGCTCCTAACGCAGCACGTCGCCGAGCGTCGCCACCATCGCATAGATGGCAAATCTCGGTTTTGCGTTGACAGCCAACGACTCTCGGCATTCGAGGATCGCCTCGATACTTTTCAGCAGAGCCTCGGGCGGTACGGCCTTTGCCATTCGCTCGACCTGCTCGGCCATGTCGGGGTGCGTAGCCGTCGCGGTCGAGCCGTACGAACGCGCGAGCGCGTCGCGGTACAGGCCCACCAGGTCCATCAACGCCCGATCCAGCGAGTCGCGGCCGGTTCTGGTGGCGCGAGACTTTTGCCGCTTCTCGAGGTCCTTGAGCACTCCGGCCGAGCCACGTAATGCTCCGGCAGCGCCCTTACCTGTACCTCCAGCTCCGAGGGCCGTGCGCAATTCCTCGGTCTCGGCCTCGTCACGAGTGGCACTCATTTCCTTGGCCTCGTCCTCGGCGGCCTTCACCAGTTCCTCGGCTGCGAGGTATGCCTGATTGGGACGGGCCGCGGCCGACGCCAGGGCAAGTGCCCGCTTGCGTCGCGCCCGCGCGTCCTCGTCGGTGGCGAGTCGGCGTGCTCTGCCCACGTGGCCGCCGCTGATCGACGCGGCCCACTCCGCGGTCTCGGCGTCGAGCTTGTCGCGGGTCTGCAGCACCTGCGCGATGGCCGGCACTGTGGGCGTCACCAACGAGACGTGCCGGCAGCGCGAGCGCAGCGTCACCGAGATGTCCTGCGGATCGACCGACGGAGCACACAACAGGAACACCGTCCGAGCGGGCGGCTCCTCGACGACCTTGAGCAGTACGTTTCCGGCACCCTCGGTGAGTCGATCGGCATCCTCGACGACGACCACCTGCCACAGACCGGTGCTCGGCCGACGCGACGCGACCGAGACGATGTCTCGCATCTCCTTGGTGCTGATGCTCAGACCCTCCGGGATGACGCGTCGCACATCGCCGTGAGTGCCTGCCATCGTCGTCGAACAGGCCTGACAATGCCCACACCCCGGAGTGCCCTCGGTGGTGCACTGCAACGCCGCAGCGAAGCACAGGGCGGCGATGGAACGCCCGGACCCGGGAGGGCCGGTGAAGAGCCACGAATGCGTCATCGCCGACGAGTCGACGCCCGTACGAGCAGCCACTGCTGCAGCCGTCAGATCGGCCTCGACATCTTCCTGACCGACCAAACGATCGAACACACCCGCCATGCTGGCAACCCTAACGGTTGGGACCGACTACTCCCGGCGCACTGTTCCCGGACAGTGCCGAACTCGAAGCTATGGACGTAAACGCTGCCGATTCCATCCACAACGTCGAGTTCGCGAGCTACTCGCCGTCGGTCTTCTTCGCCGGCGCCTTCTTGGCAGCAGCCTTCTTCGTCGTCGTCTTGGCCGCCGTCGTCTTCGTGGCGGTCTTCTTGGCTGCAGCCTTCTTGGCCGGAGCCTTCTTCGCGGCAGCCTTCTTGGCCGGAGCCTTCTTCGCAGCGGCCTTCTTCGCCGGTGCCTTCTTCTTCACCGGGCCACGAGCACGCCTGTCTGCCAACAACTCCGACGCGCGATCGTCGGTGATCGTCTCGACCTCGTCGTCCTTGCGCAGGCTCGCGTTGGTCTCACCGTCGGTGACGTACGGTCCGAATCGGCCGTCCTTGATCACCATCGGCTTCTCGCTGATCGGGTCGACGCCCAGCTCGCGCAGCGGCGGCTTGGCCTCACCCTGACGGCCTCGACGCTTGGGCTCGGCGTAGATCTTCAGAGCCTCTTCGAGACTGACCGTGAACATCTGATCCTCGTCGGCGAGCGAGCGAGAATCGGTGCCCTTCTTCAGATACGGGCCGTAGCGGCCGTTCTGCGCGGTGATCTCTTCCTTGGACTCGGGATCGACACCGACGACGCGTGGCAACGACAGCAGCTTGAGCGCATCCTCGAGCGTGATCGTCGCCAGATCCATCGACTTGAGCAACGAACCGGTGCGCGGCTTGGGGCCGGTGGCCTTCTTCGCAGCAGCCTTCTTGGCCGGAGCCTTCTTGGCCGCGGCCTTCTTCACCGCAGTCTTGACGCCACCGCCGCCATCACCGTCGTTGCCGGACGGCACCGGGACGATGTCGGGCTCGGGGGGCGTGGGTTCAGGTTCCGGCTCGGGCAGGATCTCGGTGACGTAGGGCCCGAAACGGCCTTCCTTCGCCACGATGTCGTGACCGGTCAGCGGATCCACACCGAGCTTGCGGCCCTCTTGTGGTGTGGCGAACAGCTTTTCGGCGAAATCGATCGTCAGCTCGTCCGGCGGCAAGTCGTCGGGCAGGTTGGCGCGCTGGCTGATCGGATCGCCGTCCGGATCGTCGTCGTTCTTGACCATGCGCTCGAGGTACGGACCGTAACGGCCCACGCGCACATGGATTTCGCGCCCCTCTGAATCGTCGAACAGACGAATCGAGTTGATGGTGCGCGCATCGATGTCTTCGAGGTTCTGGCCCACCATCTTCTTCAGGCCACCCGAGCGCGCCACCGAACCCTCGGCACCGGTCTCGCCGCCGAAGTAGAAGCTCTGCAGCCAATCTCCGCGCCGCTCACGGCCTCCCGCGATCGCGTCGAGGTCGTCTTCCATGCCTGCGGTGAAGTCGAAGTCCACCAGACGCCCGAAGTGCGCTTCCAACAACGCAATCACCGAGAATGCCACCCACGACGGCACGAGAGCGCTGCCACGCTTGTAGACGTAACCGCGGTCGAGGATCGTCTTGATGATCGACGAATACGTCGACGGCCGACCGATTCCCAACTCTTCGAGCGTCTTGATCAGCGATGCCTCGGTGAATCGAGCAGGCGGGTTGGTGGTGTGACCGTCGGGATCGAGCTTGGTGGCCGTCACTGCCTGGCCGGCCTTCAACGCAGGCAGACGCGACTCGGCGTCGTCGGTCTGACCGCCTGCCTCGTCGTCGACGCTCTCGACGTAGGCCTTGAGGAAGCCCGCGAACGTGATGGTGCGGCCCGACGCGGAGAACGTGCACTCCTCGCCGGTACCGGCGGTTCCGGTGATGCGCAGGGTCAGCGTGGTGCCGCGTAGATCTGCCATCTGCGACGCGACGGTGCGCTGCCAGATCAGCTCGTAGAGCCGGAACTCGTCGGTCTGCAGCGCCGAATGCAGCTGACCGGGAGTCTGGAACACGTCACCCGAGGGGCGGATGGCCTCGTGCGCCTCCTGCGCGTTCTTGACCTTGCGGGTGTACTGCCGCGGGGTGGGGTGCACGTACTCGGGCCCGTACAGCTCGGTCGCCTGCGCCCGTGCCGCGGAGACCGCAGACGCGGACAGCGACGTCGAGTCGGTACGCATGTAGGTGATGTAGCCGTTCTCGTACAGACGCTGCGCGACACGCATGGTCCGCTCGGAACTGAACCGCAGCTTGCGGCCGGCCTCCTGCTGCAGCGTCGACGTCATGAACGGCGGGTACGGCTTACGCGTGTACGGCTTGTCCTCGGCGGACGCGACGGTGAGGTCGACGCCTTCGAGAGCGTCGGCGAGGCGTCGGGCATGCGGTTCGTCGAGAACGGTGACCGACTCGGTCTTGAGCTTGCCGTCGGGACCGAAGTCGCGGCCGGCGGCGACGCGATTGCCGTCGACGTTGACCAGCCGAGCTCCGAAACTGCGCGGGCTCGCCTCGGCCCCGGCGTCGAGGGTGGCAGAAATATCCCAGTACTCGGCGCTACGGAACGCCATCCGCTCGCGCTCACGCTGGACGATGATGCGGGTGGCCACGGACTGCACACGGCCTGCCGACAGCTTCGGCATGACCTTCTTCCACAGCACCGGGCTGACCTCGTAGCCGTAGAGACGGTCGAGGATGCGGCGGGTTTCCTGTGCGTCGACGAGGTCTTGGTCCAGGTCGCGAGTATCGGCGGCGGCCGCGAGGATCGCCGGCTTGGTGATCTCGTGGAAGACCATGCGTCGAACGGGGACTTTGGGGTTCAGGGTCTCGAGGAGATGCCAGGCGATGGCCTCGCCCTCGCGGTCGGGGTCAGTGGCGAGATACAGCTCGTCGGCGTCCTTGAGCAGGCTTTTGAGCTCTGCGACCTTGCCCTTCTTCTCGGGCGAGACGACGTAGAGGGCCTCGAAGTCGTGGTCGACGTCCACGCCCAGACGTGCCCACGGCTCGCCCTTGTATTTGGCGGGCACGTCGGCAGCACCACGAGGAAGGTCACGGATATGGCCGACGGAGGCCTCGACGACATAGTTGCTCCCGAGGTAGGGAGCGATCTTTTTGGCCTTGGTCGGAGACTCGACGATGACCAGACGACGCGGCTCGGCGGAGCTGTCCCCCGAGCCGTTGTTACGTGCTGCCACCTTGCTGCCGAACCTTCCCTAGTGCGTTTTCACAAGCAGATTTGCCTGCCCCACTCCTAACAGACTGACATACGTCGAGCAAATACTCGCAGATCAGTCATTCATCTTCCTACTCAGCGTGGGGCCAATTGGTACGGGCGTCCACATTCGCAGGAGCCTCGCCGACGTTCTCGGTGAGGCGCAACAGCCGACGTCGGCCGGTGATTCGAAGGCCAGGATTGGACCCGCGGGTGCCGATCAGAGTCGGCGCGATGCCCGCGCGCATCAACGATTGAGCAAGGACCGCATGAGTCTCCGGCGCGTGCGGATCGAGGCCGAGTACGTAGCGTTCCCCCTCCGCCTCGGGACGCCCCGACGCGAGCACCCATGCCCGCAACTCCCGAGAACCGGGCACCCACCCGGGAGGCACCGCCTTCACCGCGCCCTTGGTCCACAACGACGCCAGCGCGGACAGTTCCGGAACCGACGCGGTGCGGACGAGAGGACGGTCTTCTTCGGACCGTCCCAGCTCTGCCGACAGACCACATTGTTCGATCAACTCGGCAATGGCATCGGCCCGCCACTGCGCGTCGACGACGACGGAGATACGCGCCGATCCCGAGGACGTGACGACATGGCCGGTGGCAGCCAGCAGTCCGCTGAGATCGGTCACCGCGGGCGGCAACGACTCGGCAGAGAAGAAGGACAGCTGGTTCACAGCATGGACATTAGGACATCGACACCGGCAGACACTGCTTTCGACTCTTCCTGGTGGTTCGCCACGAACGAAACATCCCCCTTTCTCGAACGGCTTTTCACGGCCGATCGAGAAAGGGGGATGAAGGTTCTCGTCTCCGAGGAGAAAAGAATCAGACTGCGCGAACGCCCGTTGCCTGAGGACCCTTGGTGCCCTGGCCGACCTCGAACTCGACGCGCTGGTTCTCCTCGAGGGTGCGGAAGCCGCTGCCCTGGATCTCGGAGTAGTGAACGAAAACGTCAGCGGAGCCGTCTTCTGGTGCGATGAATCCAAAGCCCTTTTCGGCGTTGAACCACTTCACAGTTCCCTGTGCCATGCTTTTCCTTCTCTTTCTAACACCGGATTCGATGGAGCGCACTTTCGATCCATCGGGCCGGTTCCGACCGCTGCACTTGTACGAATCCCCCTCAGGATTCCCCCTGATGGACGAGCTCTCCCAGTACCGCGCCCGCAACATAAGATCCTGCGAAGCGTAGAACGAACACAGAAGCTGCGACCGCGTCAAGTGAACCATGAACTCCGCGTTCGCAACAGTCGAAAACCGACCCTTTTCGAACAAATTGCCCGTCTTGTAACAACACACAACGCCGGACGGGTGGAATGCGGCTCTCACCAGGGCTCGAGCCGCTCGTTTCGGGTCCGCGATAGCATGAGGACCCCAGGTCGCGCCTAGCCCGAATGGGCGGCCAGTAGATCGAACGAATGTATGGAGACCGGCAGTGAGCGAGAAGCATCCGCACGACGGTGCGGATGTCCGGAGTTACGGGCAGCGGCTGCTGGATCGAGTGTTGGCCGGTACCCCCGCCGACGACGGCCCCGTCACGCACGTCGCCGAGTTGCCGGCTCGATCGTCCAGCTTTGCACCATGGCCGTCGTGGGTCGGCCCGGAAGTGGTGCAGGTGATCACCTCTCGGGGCATCGCACAACCGTGGACGCATCAGGCCCGGGCCGCGACGCTCGCCGCCGAGGGCAGTCACGTGGTGCTCTCGACGAGTACCGCGTCGGGCAAATCGTTGGCCTATCAGCTGCCCATTCTGACGACGCTGGCCGCCGACGCCCGGGCGACGGCTCTGTATCTCGCACCGACCAAGGCCCTCGGAGCCGATCAGCTACGCACCACCATCTCGATCACCGACGAGTTACGTTCGCTGTCAGACGATCTCGCCGAGGTGTTTCCCAGCTCGTACGACGGCGATACCCCGATCGAGATTCGGCAGTGGGCCAGAACCAATGCGCGGTGGATCTTCACCAATCCCGACATGTTGCACCTGGGCATCCTCGGCGCGCACGAGCGATGGTCGCGTTTCCTGCGCAACCTGCGCTACGTGGTAGTCGACGAATGCCATTACTACCGTGGTGTTTTCGGCTCCAACGTGGCTTTGGTGCTACGCCGATTGCGACGCCTCTGCGCGCGCTACGGAGCGTCTCCGGTGTTCGTTCTCGCCAGTGCCACCACTTCGGAGCCGGGACGCGCTGCCAGTCGACTCATCGGAGCGCCCTGCGAGGAGATCACCGAGGACGGCTCGCCCCACGGAGCGCGTACCGTCGCACTCTGGGAACCGCCGCTGCTCAAGGAGATCACCGGCGAGAACGGTGCGCCGGTACGCAAATCGGCGGGGGCCGAGGCGTCGCGCATCATGGCGGATCTGTTGGTCGAGGGTGCGCGGACACTTGCGTTCGTACGGTCCAGGCGCGGAGCCGAAGTCACGGCGTTGGGGACCCAGAGAATTCTCGCCGACGTCGATCCGCAACTGGTCCGACGCGTCGCCGCTTATCGCGCAGGCTATTTGGCCGAGGATCGTCGCGAACTCGAACGCGACCTGTCCGACGGCACCCTGCTGGGAGTGGCCACCACCAACGCACTCGAACTCGGCGTCGACATCGCCGGTTTGGACGCGGTGATCGTCGCTGGTTTCCCGGGCACCGTCGCCTCGTTCTGGCAGCAGGGTGGGCGTGCCGGACGACGCGGGGAGGGCTCACTGCTGGTACTCGTCGCGCGCGACGATCCGTTGGATACCTACTTGGTGCATCACCCGGCGGCCCTGCTGGACAAGCCGGTCGAGGCAACCGTCACAGACCCGACCAATCCGTATATTCTTGCTCCCCAATTGCTTTGCGCCGCAGTCGAACTACCGATCACCCTAGCCGAGGCCGAGGCGTTGAGCGCGGAATCCGTACTCGAAGAGCTCGAGCTCAAGGGCTACGTGCGCAAGCGTCCTCACGGGTGGTTCATCACCCCCGAGGGGCAGCAGCTGTCTCCGCACGGTGCGGTCAACATTCGCGGCGGCACGGGCGTGCAGGTCGCCATCGTCGACGGCGAGTCCGGCCGCATGCTCGGCACCGTCGACGGCGGACGTGCCCCTGCCACAGCACATCCCGGTGCGGTGCACATTCATCAAGGCGAATCCTTCGTGGTCGACGAGCTCGATCTCGAGGCCGGCCTCGCGCTGGTGCATGCCGAACAACCCGAGTGGAACACCTCGGCGCGCGAGATCACCGACATCGCGATCACCGCGGTGCACGAATCCGTCGACTACGGCGAGGTCCGCGTCGCGCTGGTGCAGGTGAACGTCACCCATCAGGTGGTGGGATATCTTCGACGCCTCCCGTCGGGAGAGGTCCTCGATTCCATCGAACTCGACATGCCGGCCCAGACCCTCGACACCCGCGCCGTCATGTACACCATCACCCCGGAGTTGTTGGAGCACAGCGGTGTTCCGTTCGAGCGATTCCCCGGATCGCTGCACGCGGCCGAGCACGCCGCCATCGGCTTGCTGCCGTTGGTCGCGACCTGCGATCGATGGGACATCGGTGGAGTGTCGACGGCATTACACCCCGACACCGGGCTCCCGACCGTCTTCGTTTACGACGGATACGACGGCGGAGCAGGCTTCGCAGACCGCGGACACGTGGCCATCGCCGACTGGCTCGCCGCCACCAAGGACGCCATCGTCTCCTGCGAGTGTCAGACCGGTTGCCCGTCCTGCGTGCAATCCCCGAAATGCGGAAACGGTAACGACCCCCTGGACAAAGAGGGTGCCGTCCGAGTGCTGACCGCAGTGTTGGCGGCCGTCACTCGCGAGGGATGAGCCGGCCGATCTCGCAGTCAGGAACCTGGTGGCTGGAGACCGAGTGGGGGTTCACCGCAAACGCGCGCGCGTTTGCCATGCGCGCGCAAAATTGCCAGGGTTTCGCGGGGATTACCAGTCATTTTTCGCAAACGCGCGCGCGTTCAAGGCTTGGATCGAACTGGTGCGCCACCCTGCTTGTCGTTACTAACACCTCGGGTGGTGTGGTGGGGAGAGGATCAGCCCACAGAATCGAGACAACGCATGCCCATTGCCCGGCAGATACCGAAAGCCACCGACCTGCGCGAGGTCCTCTCGTTCAAGAAGCCCGATCTGAACCTGCGTCGACGACGCCTCAGCGCGGCACTGACCATCGACGATCTCCGCACCATCGCCCGTCGCCGTACCCCGCGCGCGGCATTCGATTACACCGACGGCGCGGCCGATGCCGAGATCTCGCTCTCCCGGGCCCGGCAGGCCTTCCGTGACGTCGAATTCCACCCCTCGATCCTGCGAGACGTCTCCCACGTCGACACCTCGACGACGGTGTTCGGTGGGCCCTCCGCGCTTCCGTTCGGTATCGCGCCGACGGGCTTCACTCGCCTGATGCAGACCGAGGGTGAATACGCCGGTTCTGCTGCC
The DNA here is from genome assembly GCF_002258475.1 of Rhodococcus sp. 06-1460-1B. Taxonomy (NCBI): domain Bacteria; kingdom Bacillati; phylum Actinomycetota; class Actinomycetes; order Mycobacteriales; family Nocardiaceae; genus Rhodococcus; species Rhodococcus sp. 06-1460-1B. The sequence continues at coordinate 111,671 of NZ_NOYS01000026.1, read as the reverse complement.
GCCGGCGCAGCGGGAATCCCGTTCTGCCTCTCGACTCTGGGCACCACGTCTATCGAGGACGTCAAGGCCACCAATCCGAACGGTCGCAACTGGTTTCAGCTCTACGTCATGCGAGACCGCGAAATCTCGTTCGGTTTGGTCGAACGCGCCGCGAAGGCAGGCTTCGACACCCTCCTGTTCACGGTCGACACACCGGTTGCAGGCTCACGTCTGCGCGACAAGCGCAACGGATTTTCCATCCCGCCGCAGTTGACCGCGTCGACGATCGCCAACGCCATCCCGCGGCCCTGGTGGTGGTGGGACTTCCTCACCACGGCCAAGCTCGAGTTCGCATCACTGTCCTCCACCGGTGGCACGGTCGGGGAGCTGCTCAATTCGGCGATGGATCCGTCGATCTCGTTCGAAGATCTCGACGTCATCCGTAGCATCTGGCCCGGCAAACTGGTCGTCAAAGGTGTTCAGTCGGTGGCAGATTCGGCCCGCCTCGCCGAACTGGGAGTCGACGGCATCATTCTGTCCAACCACGGAGGCAGACAACTCGACCGCGCTCCCGTTCCCTTCCACCTGCTGCCTGAGGTCGTCCGCGAAGTCGGCTCCGACTTCGAAGTCGCCGTCGACACGGGCATCATGCACGGTGCCGATATCGTCGCCTCCATCGCGATGGGGGCGTCGTTCACACTTGTCGGGCGCGCGTATCTGTACGGCCTGATGGCCGGTGGCCGCGCGGGCGTCGACCGCATGATCGAAATTCTGAGGGAAGAGATCATCCGCACCATGCAACTGCTGCAGGTCAATTCACTCGCGGAACTGACCCCGGAACACGTCACGCAACTCACTCGGTTGGCCCCTCTGCAGTCCGGTGCCGCCGCATTCACGCTGCGCTGACCGCTGCAGGCGGACCGTCGCGACCCGTCGAGGCCGTGGCAAGACTCTCGGCCACGGGTTCGGGTCCTCGGGCGGGGGTCGAGGCCGGGTTTCACCGCAAACGCGCGCGCATTCGCTGAACGCGCGCGAATTCGCCGGCTCGAACGGGGCGATTCCGCTCGCACCTGACAAACGCGCGCGCGTTTGTCAGGTGCGAGCGGAATCGCCCCGTTCGAGCCGGCGAATTCGCGCGCGTTCAGCGAATGCGCGCGCGTTTGCGGTGAAACCCGGCCTCGACCCCCGCCCGAGGACCCGAACCCGTGGCCGAGAGTCTTGCCACGGCCTCGACGGGTCGCGACGGTCCGCCTGCAGCGGTCAGCGCAGCGTGAATGCGGCGGCACCGGACTGCAGAGGGGCCAACCGAGTGAGTTGCGTGACGTGTTCCGGGGTCAGTTCCGCGAGTGAATTGACCTGCAGCAGTTGCATGGTGCGGATGATCTCTTCCCTCAGAATTTCGATCATGCGGTCGACGCCCGCGCGGCCACCGGCCATCAGGCCGTACAGATACGCGCGCCCGACAAGTGTGAACGACGCCCCCATCGCGATGGAGGCGACGATATCGGCACCGTGCATGATGCCCGTGTCGACGGCGACTTCGAAGTCGGAGCCGACTTCGCGGACGACCTCAGGCAGCAGGTGGAAGGGAACGGGAGCGCGGTCGAGTTGTCTGCCTCCGTGGTTGGACAGAATGATGCCGTCGACTCCCAGTTCGGCGAGGCGGGCCGAATCTGCCACCGACTGAACACCTTTGACGACCAGTTTGCCGGGCCAGATGCTACGGATGACGTCGAGATCTTCGAACGAGATCGACGGATCCATCGCCGAATTGAGCAGCTCCCCGACCGTGCCACCGGTGGAGGACAGTGATGCGAACTCGAGCTTGGCCGTGGTGAGGAAGTCCCACCACCACCAGGGCCGCGGGATGGCGTTGGCGATCGTCGACGCGGTCAACTGCGGCGGGATGGAAAATCCGTTGCGCTTGTCGCGCAGACGTGAGCCTGCAACCGGTGTGTCGACCGTGAACAGGAGGGTGTCGAAGCCTGCCTTCGCGGCGCGTTCGACCAAACCGAACGAGATTTCGCGGTCTCGCATGACGTAGAGCTGAAACCAGTTGCGACCGTTCGGATTGGTGGCCTTGACGTCCTCGATAGACGTGGTGCCCAGAGTCGAGAGGCAGAACGGGATTCCCGCTGCGCCGGCGGCAGCAGAACCGGCGTATTCACCCTCGGTCTGCATCAGGCGAGTGAAGCCCGTCGGCGCGATACCGAACGGAAGCGCGGAGGGCCCACCGAACACCGTCGTCGAGGTGTCGACGTGGGAGACGTCTCGCAGGATCGAGGGGTGGAATTCGACGTCACGGAAGGCCTGCCGGGCCCGGGAGAGCGAGATCTCGGCATCGGCCGCGCCGTCGGTGTAATCGAATGCCGCGCGCGGGGTACGGCGACGGGCGATGGTGCGGAGATCGTCGATGGTCAGTGCCGCGCTGAGGCGTCGTCGACGCAGGTTCAGATCGGGCTTCTTGAACGAGAGGACCTCGCGCAGGTCGGTGGCTTTCGGTATCTGCCGGGCAATGGGCATGCGTTGTCTCGATTCTGTGGGCTGATCCTCTCCCCACCACACCACCCGAGGTGTTAGTAACGACAAGCAGGGTGGCGCACCAGTTCGATCCAAGCCTTGAACGCGCGCGCGTTTGCGAAAAATGACTGGTAATCCCCGCGAAACCCTGGCAATTTTGCGCGCGCATGGCAAACGCGCGCGCGTTTGCGGTGAACCCCCACTCGGTCTCCAGCCACCAGGTTCCTGACTGCGAGATCGGCCGGCTCATCCCTCGCGAGTGACGGCCGCCAACACTGCGGTCAGCACTCGGACGGCACCCTCTTTGTCCAGGGGGTCGTTACCGTTTCCGCATTTCGGGGATTGCACGCAGGACGGGCAACCGGTCTGACACTCGCAGGAGACGATGGCGTCCTTGGTGGCGGCGAGCCAGTCGGCGATGGCCACGTGTCCGCGGTCTGCGAAGCCTGCTCCGCCGTCGTATCCGTCGTAAACGAAGACGGTCGGGAGCCCGGTGTCGGGGTGTAATGCCGTCGACACTCCACCGATGTCCCATCGATCGCAGGTCGCGACCAACGGCAGCAAGCCGATGGCGGCGTGCTCGGCCGCGTGCAGCGATCCGGGGAATCGCTCGAACGGAACACCGCTGTGCTCCAACAACTCCGGGGTGATGGTGTACATGACGGCGCGGGTGTCGAGGGTCTGGGCCGGCATGTCGAGTTCGATGGAATCGAGGACCTCTCCCGACGGGAGGCGTCGAAGATATCCCACCACCTGATGGGTGACGTTCACCTGCACCAGCGCGACGCGGACCTCGCCGTAGTCGACGGATTCGTGCACCGCGGTGATCGCGATGTCGGTGATCTCGCGCGCCGAGGTGTTCCACTCGGGTTGTTCGGCATGCACCAGCGCGAGGCCGGCCTCGAGATCGAGCTCGTCGACCACGAAGGATTCGCCTTGATGAATGTGCACCGCACCGGGATGTGCTGTGGCAGGGGCACGTCCGCCGTCGACGGTGCCGAGCATGCGGCCGGACTCGCCGTCGACGATGGCGACCTGCACGCCCGTGCCGCCGCGAATGTTGACCGCACCGTGCGGAGACAGCTGCTGCCCCTCGGGGGTGATGAACCACCCGTGAGGACGCTTGCGCACGTAGCCCTTGAGCTCGAGCTCTTCGAGTACGGATTCCGCGCTCAACGCCTCGGCCTCGGCTAGGGTGATCGGTAGTTCGACTGCGGCGCAAAGCAATTGGGGAGCAAGAATATACGGATTGGTCGGGTCTGTGACGGTTGCCTCGACCGGCTTGTCCAGCAGGGCCGCCGGGTGATGCACCAAGTAGGTATCCAACGGATCGTCGCGCGCGACGAGTACCAGCAGTGAGCCCTCCCCGCGTCGTCCGGCACGCCCACCCTGCTGCCAGAACGAGGCGACGGTGCCCGGGAAACCAGCGACGATCACCGCGTCCAAACCGGCGATGTCGACGCCGAGTTCGAGTGCGTTGGTGGTGGCCACTCCCAGCAGGGTGCCGTCGGACAGGTCGCGTTCGAGTTCGCGACGATCCTCGGCCAAATAGCCTGCGCGATAAGCGGCGACGCGTCGGACCAGTTGCGGATCGACGTCGGCGAGAATTCTCTGGGTCCCCAACGCCGTGACTTCGGCTCCGCGCCTGGACCGTACGAACGCAAGTGTCCGCGCACCCTCGACCAACAGATCCGCCATGATGCGCGACGCCTCGGCCCCCGCCGATTTGCGTACCGGCGCACCGTTCTCGCCGGTGATCTCCTTGAGCAGCGGCGGTTCCCAGAGTGCGACGGTACGCGCTCCGTGGGGCGAGCCGTCCTCGGTGATCTCCTCGCAGGGCGCTCCGATGAGTCGACTGGCAGCGCGTCCCGGCTCCGAAGTGGTGGCACTGGCGAGAACGAACACCGGAGACGCTCCGTAGCGCGCGCAGAGGCGTCGCAATCGGCGTAGCACCAAAGCCACGTTGGAGCCGAAAACACCACGGTAGTAATGGCATTCGTCGACTACCACGTAGCGCAGGTTGCGCAGGAAACGCGACCATCGCTCGTGCGCGCCGAGGATGCCCAGGTGCAACATGTCGGGATTGGTGAAGATCCACCGCGCATTGGTTCTGGCCCACTGCCGAATCTCGATCGGGGTATCGCCGTCGTACGAGCTGGGAAACACCTCGGCGAGATCGTCTGACAGCGAACGTAACTCGTCGGTGATCGAGATGGTGGTGCGTAGCTGATCGGCTCCGAGGGCCTTGGTCGGTGCGAGATACAGAGCCGTCGCCCGGGCGTCGGCGGCCAGCGTCGTCAGAATGGGCAGCTGATAGGCCAACGATTTGCCCGACGCGGTACTCGTCGAGAGCACCACGTGACTGCCCTCGGCGGCGAGCGTCGCGGCCCGGGCCTGATGCGTCCACGGTTGTGCGATGCCCCGAGAGGTGATCACCTGCACCACTTCCGGGCCGACCCACGACGGCCATGGTGCAAAGCTGGACGATCGAGCCGGCAACTCGGCGACGTGCGTGACGGGGCCGTCGTCGGCGGGGGTACCGGCCAACACTCGATCCAGCAGCCGCTGCCCGTAACTCCGGACATCCGCACCGTCGTGCGGATGCTTCTCGCTCACTGCCGGTCTCCATACATTCGTTCGATCTACTGGCCGCCCATTCGGGCTAGGCGCGACCTGGGGTCCTCATGCTATCGCGGACCCGAAACGAGCGGCTCGAGCCCTGGTGAGAGCCGCATTCCACCCGTCCGGCGTTGTGTGTTGTTACAAGACGGGCAATTTGTTCGAAAAGGGTCGGTTTTCGACTGTTGCGAACGCGGAGTTCATGGTTCACTTGACGCGGTCGCAGCTTCTGTGTTCGTTCTACGCTTCGCAGGATCTTATGTTGCGGGCGCGGTACTGGGAGAGCTCGTCCATCAGGGGGAATCCTGAGGGGGATTCGTACAAGTGCAGCGGTCGGAACCGGCCCGATGGATCGAAAGTGCGCTCCATCGAATCCGGTGTTAGAAAGAGAAGGAAAAGCATGGCACAGGGAACTGTGAAGTGGTTCAACGCCGAAAAGGGCTTTGGATTCATCGCACCAGAAGACGGCTCCGCTGACGTTTTCGTTCACTACTCCGAGATCCAGGGCAGCGGCTTCCGCACCCTCGAGGAGAACCAGCGCGTCGAGTTCGAGGTCGGCCAGGGCACCAAGGGTCCTCAGGCAACGGGCGTTCGCGCAGTCTGATTCTTTTCTCCTCGGAGACGAGAACCTTCATCCCCCTTTCTCGATCGGCCGTGAAAAGCCGTTCGAGAAAGGGGGATGTTTCGTTCGTGGCGAACCACCAGGAAGAGTCGAAAGCAGTGTCTGCCGGTGTCGATGTCCTAATGTCCATGCTGTGAACCAGCTGTCCTTCTTCTCTGCCGAGTCGTTGCCGCCCGCGGTGACCGATCTCAGCGGACTGCTGGCTGCCACCGGCCATGTCGTCACGTCCTCGGGATCGGCGCGTATCTCCGTCGTCGTCGACGCGCAGTGGCGGGCCGATGCCATTGCCGAGTTGATCGAACAATGTGGTCTGTCGGCAGAGCTGGGACGGTCCGAAGAAGACCGTCCTCTCGTCCGCACCGCGTCGGTTCCGGAACTGTCCGCGCTGGCGTCGTTGTGGACCAAGGGCGCGGTGAAGGCGGTGCCTCCCGGGTGGGTGCCCGGTTCTCGGGAGTTGCGGGCATGGGTGCTCGCGTCGGGGCGTCCCGAGGCGGAGGGGGAACGCTACGTACTCGGCCTCGATCCGCACGCGCCGGAGACTCATGCGGTCCTTGCTCAATCGTTGATGCGCGCGGGCATCGCGCCGACTCTGATCGGCACCCGCGGGTCCAATCCTGGCCTTCGAATCACCGGCCGACGTCGGCTGTTGCGCCTCACCGAGAACGTCGGCGAGGCTCCTGCGAATGTGGACGCCCGTACCAATTGGCCCCACGCTGAGTAGGAAGATGAATGACTGATCTGCGAGTATTTGCTCGACGTATGTCAGTCTGTTAGGAGTGGGGCAGGCAAATCTGCTTGTGAAAACGCACTAGGGAAGGTTCGGCAGCAAGGTGGCAGCACGTAACAACGGCTCGGGGGACAGCTCCGCCGAGCCGCGTCGTCTGGTCATCGTCGAGTCTCCGACCAAGGCCAAAAAGATCGCTCCCTACCTCGGGAGCAACTATGTCGTCGAGGCCTCCGTCGGCCATATCCGTGACCTTCCTCGTGGTGCTGCCGACGTGCCCGCCAAATACAAGGGCGAGCCGTGGGCACGTCTGGGCGTGGACGTCGACCACGACTTCGAGGCCCTCTACGTCGTCTCGCCCGAGAAGAAGGGCAAGGTCGCAGAGCTCAAAAGCCTGCTCAAGGACGCCGACGAGCTGTATCTCGCCACTGACCCCGACCGCGAGGGCGAGGCCATCGCCTGGCATCTCCTCGAGACCCTGAACCCCAAAGTCCCCGTTCGACGCATGGTCTTCCACGAGATCACCAAGCCGGCGATCCTCGCGGCCGCCGCCGATACTCGCGACCTGGACCAAGACCTCGTCGACGCACAGGAAACCCGCCGCATCCTCGACCGTCTCTACGGCTACGAGGTCAGCCCGGTGCTGTGGAAGAAGGTCATGCCGAAGCTGTCGGCAGGCCGTGTGCAGTCCGTGGCCACCCGCATCATCGTCCAGCGTGAGCGCGAGCGGATGGCGTTCCGTAGCGCCGAGTACTGGGATATTTCTGCCACCCTCGACGCCGGGGCCGAGGCGAGCCCGCGCAGTTTCGGAGCTCGGCTGGTCAACGTCGACGGCAATCGCGTCGCCGCCGGCCGCGACTTCGGTCCCGACGGCAAGCTCAAGACCGAGTCGGTCACCGTTCTCGACGAACCGCATGCCCGACGCCTCGCCGACGCTCTCGAAGGCGTCGACCTCACCGTCGCGTCCGCCGAGGACAAGCCGTACACGCGTAAGCCGTACCCGCCGTTCATGACGTCGACGCTGCAGCAGGAGGCCGGCCGCAAGCTGCGGTTCAGTTCCGAGCGGACCATGCGTGTCGCGCAGCGTCTGTACGAGAACGGCTACATCACCTACATGCGTACCGACTCGACGTCGCTGTCCGCGTCTGCGGTCTCCGCGGCACGGGCGCAGGCGACCGAGCTGTACGGGCCCGAGTACGTGCACCCCACCCCGCGGCAGTACACCCGCAAGGTCAAGAACGCGCAGGAGGCGCACGAGGCCATCCGCCCCTCGGGTGACGTGTTCCAGACTCCCGGTCAGCTGCATTCGGCGCTGCAGACCGACGAGTTCCGGCTCTACGAGCTGATCTGGCAGCGCACCGTCGCGTCGCAGATGGCAGATCTACGCGGCACCACGCTGACCCTGCGCATCACCGGAACCGCCGGTACCGGCGAGGAGTGCACGTTCTCCGCGTCGGGCCGCACCATCACGTTCGCGGGCTTCCTCAAGGCCTACGTCGAGAGCGTCGACGACGAGGCAGGCGGTCAGACCGACGACGCCGAGTCGCGTCTGCCTGCGTTGAAGGCCGGCCAGGCAGTGACGGCCACCAAGCTCGATCCCGACGGTCACACCACCAACCCGCCTGCTCGATTCACCGAGGCATCGCTGATCAAGACGCTCGAAGAGTTGGGAATCGGTCGGCCGTCGACGTATTCGTCGATCATCAAGACGATCCTCGACCGCGGTTACGTCTACAAGCGTGGCAGCGCTCTCGTGCCGTCGTGGGTGGCATTCTCGGTGATTGCGTTGTTGGAAGCGCACTTCGGGCGTCTGGTGGACTTCGACTTCACCGCAGGCATGGAAGACGACCTCGACGCGATCGCGGGAGGCCGTGAGCGGCGCGGAGATTGGCTGCAGAGCTTCTACTTCGGCGGCGAGACCGGTGCCGAGGGTTCGGTGGCGCGCTCGGGTGGCCTGAAGAAGATGGTGGGCCAGAACCTCGAAGACATCGATGCGCGCACCATCAACTCGATTCGTCTGTTCGACGATTCAGAGGGGCGCGAAATCCATGTGCGCGTGGGCCGTTACGGTCCGTACCTCGAGCGCATGGTCAAGAACGACGACGATCCGGACGGCGATCCGATCAGCCAGCGCGCCAACCTGCCCGACGACTTGCCGCCGGACGAGCTGACGATCGATTTCGCCGAAAAGCTGTTCGCCACACCACAAGAGGGCCGCAAGCTCGGTGTGGATCCGCTGACCGGTCACGACATCGTGGCGAAGGAAGGCCGTTTCGGGCCCTACGTCACCGAGATCCTGCCCGAGCCGGAACCTGAACCCACGCCCCCCGAGCCCGACATCGTCCCGGTGCCGTCCGGCAACGACGGTGATGGCGGCGGTGGCGTCAAGACTGCGGTGAAGAAGGCCGCGGCCAAGAAGGCTCCGGCCAAGAAGGCTGCTGCGAAGAAGGCCACCGGCCCCAAGCCGCGCACCGGTTCGTTGCTCAAGTCGATGGATCTGGCGACGATCACGCTCGAGGATGCGCTCAAGCTGCTGTCGTTGCCACGCGTCGTCGGTGTCGATCCCGAGTCCAAGGAAGAGATCACCGCGCAGAACGGCCGCTACGGCCCGTATCTGAAGAAGGGCACCGATTCTCGCTCGCTCGCCGACGAGGATCAGATGTTCACGGTCAGTCTCGAAGAGGCTCTGAAGATCTACGCCGAGCCCAAGCGTCGAGGCCGTCAGGGTGAGGCCAAGCCGCCGCTGCGCGAGCTGGGCGTCGACCCGATCAGCGAGAAGCCGATGGTGATCAAGGACGGCCGATTCGGACCGTACGTCACCGACGGTGAGACCAACGCGAGCCTGCGCAAGGACGACGAGGTCGAGACGATCACCGACGATCGCGCGTCGGAGTTGTTGGCAGACAGGCGTGCTCGTGGCCCGGTGAAGAAGAAGGCACCGGCGAAGAAGGCCGCTGCGAAGAAGGCTCCGGCCAAGAAGGCTGCCGCGAAGAAGGCTCCGGCCAAGAAGGCTGCAGCCAAGAAGACCGCCACGAAGACGACGGCGGCCAAGACGACGACGAAGAAGGCTGCTGCCAAGAAGGCGCCGGCGAAGAAGACCGACGGCGAGTAGCTCGCGAACTCGACGTTGTGGATGGAATCGGCAGCGTTTACGTCCATAGCTTCGAGTTCGGCACTGTCCGGGAACAGTGCGCCGGGAGTAGTCGGTCCCAACCGTTAGGGTTGCCAGCATGGCGGGTGTGTTCGATCGTTTGGTCGGTCAGGAAGATGTCGAGGCCGATCTGACGGCTGCAGCAGTGGCTGCTCGTACGGGCGTCGACTCGTCGGCGATGACGCATTCGTGGCTCTTCACCGGCCCTCCCGGGTCCGGGCGTTCCATCGCCGCCCTGTGCTTCGCTGCGGCGTTGCAGTGCACCACCGAGGGCACTCCGGGGTGTGGGCATTGTCAGGCCTGTTCGACGACGATGGCAGGCACTCACGGCGATGTGCGACGCGTCATCCCGGAGGGTCTGAGCATCAGCACCAAGGAGATGCGAGACATCGTCTCGGTCGCGTCGCGTCGGCCGAGCACCGGTCTGTGGCAGGTGGTCGTCGTCGAGGATGCCGATCGACTCACCGAGGGTGCCGGAAACGTACTGCTCAAGGTCGTCGAGGAGCCGCCCGCTCGGACGGTGTTCCTGTTGTGTGCTCCGTCGGTCGATCCGCAGGACATCTCGGTGACGCTGCGCTCGCGCTGCCGGCACGTCTCGTTGGTGACGCCCACAGTGCCGGCCATCGCGCAGGTGCTGCAGACCCGCGACAAGCTCGACGCCGAGACCGCGGAGTGGGCCGCGTCGATCAGCGGCGGCCACGTGGGCAGAGCACGCCGACTCGCCACCGACGAGGACGCGCGGGCGCGACGCAAGCGGGCACTTGCCCTGGCGTCGGCCGCGGCCCGTCCCAATCAGGCATACCTCGCAGCCGAGGAACTGGTGAAGGCCGCCGAGGACGAGGCCAAGGAAATGAGTGCCACTCGTGACGAGGCCGAGACCGAGGAATTGCGCACGGCCCTCGGAGCTGGAGGTACAGGTAAGGGCGCTGCCGGAGCATTACGTGGCTCGGCCGGAGTGCTCAAGGACCTCGAGAAGCGGCAAAAGTCTCGCGCCACCAGAACCGGCCGCGACTCGCTGGATCGGGCGTTGATGGACCTGGTGGGCCTGTACCGCGACGCGCTCGCGCGTTCGTACGGCTCGACCGCGACGGCTACGCACCCCGACATGGCCGAGCAGGTCGAGCGAATGGCAAAGGCCGTACCGCCCGAGGCTCTGCTGAAAAGTATCGAGGCGATCCTCGAATGCCGAGAGTCGTTGGCTGTCAACGCAAAACCGAGATTTGCCATCTATGCGATGGTGGCGACGCTCGGCGACGTGCTGCGTTAGGAGCAGGCCCGCATCGAGGCTCGGGGGAGGGCGATTTTCGTTTCGACCCGATGCTCCGTTAGACTCACCAACGCCGAAAGGCACGCCGCCTTAGCTCAGTCGGTAGAGCATTTCACTCGTAATGAAAAGGTCAAGAGTTCGATTCTCTTAGGCGGCTCAGACTCAGCCCCTCACCGATACAAATCTGTGAGGGGCTTTTTCGTATCCCGCTCCGGTGAGCATCGGACCCGTCAGCCTCGCGGACCCCGCGACATCCATCACCGAACGAACAGGAACACCCACATGATCGACGCCGTCATTTTCACCAACTACTCCGATACCGAAACCCCCGTCCGAATCAGCACCATCGACGGACACCAGCATGTCGGCAAGATCGGGGCCGTGGACAACAACGATGAGGACGGTGGCTTCATCACCGTCGCCCTCACCGAGGTCCCCACAGGGTCTCCCTACGTCACCGTCGTCATCGCTGTCGACGCGATCACCGCCATCGAAAGCTGAACCGCAGACACCCTGACCTTCCGCACCACCGTCGACGGGCACACTGGACGAGGTGTTCGCCTCCCTCGCCCCGGCCCGTCGTCGCCTCGTGTACGTCGTACTCGCTCTCGTCCTGATCGGGCTCGTCGTGGCCGTGGCGGCCTTCGTCGCATCGCGCCCTACGAACGACCCTGTTGCGAGCGTCGACCAGTCGGTTCCCGGCCCGGTGCTGTTGGTCCCCGGGTTCGGCGGATCCACCGATGCTCTCGAGGTGCTCGCTGCGGAACTACGGGAGAACGGCCGCGACGCCACCGTCGTGGCCCTGCCCGATGGTGGCGTCGGCGACCTGACCGCACAGGCGCAGACACTGCGCGACGCCGTCGACGCGGCTCTGACTCGGACGGGAGCGACTTCGGTCGACGTCGTCGGGTACTCCGCCGGCGGGGTGGTGGCCCGGATCTGGGCTGCCGATCTGGGCGGTGCCGAGCAGGCTCGACGCATCGTGACCCTCGGATCCCCACACCACGGGACCCAGGTGGCGGGGCTGGCTGCCCAGGTCCTACCCGACCGGTGCCCGATCGCCTGCCAACAGCTGGCCCCGAACAGCTCCGTGCTGGCCGGCTTGAACTCGGGCGACGAGACGCCGGACGGGCCGCAGTGGGTGTCGATCTGGACCGAACTGGATCAGGTGGTGACCCCGCCGAACTCGGCCCGGATCGACGGGGCGATCGACATCCCCGTGCAGAGCGTGTGCGCGGACTCGGCCGTCGACCACGGAAATCTGCCCCGCGATCCGCTCGTCGGCGCGATGGTCTCGGCCCAGTTGGACGGCAGCTCCACCGTCGAGCTCGGCGCAGCCGACTGCAGCCGTCTCAGCTCGTGATGTCCTTGGTCGTGAAATTCGCCCACGCGGCCCCCAGGAGCACGACGACGTAGACGCCCTGCAACCCGACGCCGCGCACCAGGTCCCGCGTCGGCACCGGGTCGCGGAAGAGATCGACGAAGGCCAGCCAGTACCGCGTCGGAAGGTACGGCGCGATGGCGTCGGCGGCGTCCAGCGTCAGCAGGAGCGAGCTGGCGATGAGGAAGGCCAACGCACCCAGCGTTGCCGCGAGTGGCGAGTCGGTCAGGGTCGACAGGAACAACCCCATCGCGGCAACTCCGAGCATCGACAGGGTCACGTAGAGGACCGCTATGACGGTGCGTACGGCGACCTGTTCGTCGGTCAGTACCGTGCCTGACACGCTCGAGACGCCGGCCAACGACGTGGTGTCGAACAGCGTCGTGCCGACGAAGTATGCGACGGCTGCCACGATGACGACGGCCAGCAGCACGAACGCGGCCACCGAGATCAGCTTCGCCACCAGTAGCTTCGTTCGTCCCACCGGGCGAGCCAGCAGGTAACGCAGGGTGCCGGCCTGGGCCTCCCCGGCGACGGAATCGCCGGCGATGACCGACACCGCGACGGGCAGGAACAGCGGGAGCACGATGGCAAGAGCGGCGAGTGGGAAGAGCTGGCCGTTCGTGGTCACCGCGGACAGGAAGGCAGGGCCGTCGCCGGGACGCGGACCGACGTCGGTGAGGGCCAGCAAGCCCGCGACGATGGTCGGCAGTAGGTTCAGCAGGAGAATGACGACCCAGGTGCGGGGTCGGCGAAGCATCGCGCGCAGTTCGACGCCGATCATGCGGTCACCTCCGATCGGACGGAACGGTCGCGAGGGCCAGCAGGACCGTCGATTCGGTCCGCGCTGGCACCGGTGACCGCCAGCACCGACTGCTCGAGGCTCATCTGCTGCGGGGTCAACTCGCTCACCCGGACGCCGCCTTCGACGAGCAGTCGATTGAGCAAGGCCGGATCAGGGTGTTCGATCACGAGCTGTTGCCCGTCGCGCTCGAGCACGGTGGCGTCCTCCACATCGGACAGGACCGTCACCGCGTCGGCGGGGTCGGGGGTACGCACGAGCACTCGGCCGGTGGGTTGTTGGAATGCAGAGAGCTGATCCTGCAGAACGAGGCGACCTCGATCGAGTACTCCCACGCGGTCGCACAATTGCTCCACTTCGGCCAGCAGGTGGCTCGAGAGGAACACGGTTGTGCCCCGGGAATGCAAGTCCAGCAACAACTCTCGAATTTCGAGGATCCCCTGTGGATCGAGGCCATTGGTCGGCTCGTCGAGTATCAGCAGCTCGGGGGTGCGCATGAGCGCCGCGGCCAAGCCGAGGCGTTGCCGCATGCCGAGCGAGTACTGCTTGACCGGCCTGCGTCCGACCCCGGCGAGGCCCACCTGCTCGAGGGCCTCGCCGACGCGGGCGGTCCTGGTACGCCGGGAACCACCGGGGCCGGCCGCGTCGAGCAGCGTGAGGTTCCGGCGTCCGGAGAGGTTGGGGTAGGCGGCGGGGTTCTCGATCAGCGCACCCACCCGCGGCAGCACGCTCCTGCGTCGTCGCGGCATCTCCTCGCCGAGCACCTGCATCTGCCCGGAGGTGGCCAGGACCAGCCCGAGCAGCATCCGCACGGTCGTCGTCTTGCCGGAGCCGTTCGCGCCCACGAAGCCGTAGATGTCGCCGGCGCGTACGTCGAGGTCGACGCCGTCGACGGCCCGCACCGATCCGTAACGCTTGGTGAGGCCGGTCGTGCGGATCATGTGGCTGCTCCTTCGAGCTGCTGGGCGGCGGTGGCCAAGGTTTCTGCGGTGACGGTGCCGGAGAGCAGATATCGGCGGCGGTCTCCGGCGGGCTCGGTGATCAGGACGTTCAGCGGTCCGATCGACAGCGCCACGCTGTCGCCGGTCACGACGGCGCCGGGAGCGGCCCGCAACTGGTCGACGAGCCCGCGCGCGGCGCGACGCGGCAGCGGAGCGGCGATCAGCTCGGTCACGCCACGGCCGTAGATCCCGACGGAACCCGGTCCGTCGCGGTCCCGCAGATCCAGTCCGGACAGAGTCGACGGAAGACGGGGAGAGTCGATCCCGTCGGCGAACGAGGCGATGTCGAGACCGTCCTGCTGCTGCACATCGGTACCCGGGGGCGGGACGAATCGGACGGTGTCGGCATCGGGCATCTCGGGTGAGAAGTCCAGGAACGCGGTGCTGACAACAGGGCGAGCGGCCCCGCCGGCGAGCACGTCGACCTGTAGTGGCAGCCCGCTGTCGGAGTCGGCCCACACGTCGACCTCGGTGATGGTGCTCTGCGGCTCGGCGGGGACGAGCCGCAGGCCAGGGGCGTCCCGGCCGGCAATTCGGCGGGTCGGCAGTCGGGTGACCTCGTCGGTGGTCGCCTCACTGAGCAGCCGCTGCCCGAGCTCCGGCGGCAGCAGATCGGCCTCGCGCGGCAGACGCAGGCTCGGTTCGGGGACCGGGGTTGCCGCAGCCGTGTTCTGCTCGTAGTCCCATCTCCACAGCAGAGCCGGGGACCGGTAGAGACCGCGTTCACCGGCGAGGCGGACGGTGTCGACGCGAAAGCTGTCCGGGGCGCGGTACCAGGCGCGCAGGGTCGTGGTGTCGCCCAACAGATCCGGTAGGCCGCCGAGTCCGTCGGTGACCGGCAGGGTGACGCCGCCAACGGCCTGGGCGTAGCCCGAATACGGTGTTGCGGTGGAGGACTGAACCCGAGACAGCAGTTCCGCCGCACCGATGTCCGACGCGGCGACGGGCAGGCGCTCGATCACCGAGGGCGTGGCGACGAGCACGGCGATGCCGAGCACCACCGCCAGCCACCGCCACTGTCCACGCACCTCATCGACCGTACGGACGTAGTCGATGTGCCGCATGTGCGTGGTACAGAACTCGCGGCTAGCGGACGAGCACGAACTCCGCGAGACCGTAACTCACACCGTTGATCTGGAGCTCGATAGAGTGCGGACCGGGGTAGTACGTGCGTGTGGTCAACGTTCTGAACGAGTGTCGGCGCGCAACCTCGATGCTCTCTCCGGGCGCGACCGATTTGGTCGTCAGCTTGAACGTTTTCGCGGTCACCCCGCCGTTCGCTTTGGTGTGGTGGACGACGTAGTCGATCGCGATCTTTGCGGGCTCGACGCCGACGTTGCGAATTTTTGCGGTGAATCCCACGCTCTCGCCGATCTGCAACTCGGTCACGTCCACGGCAGGGCCCGTCACCTCGAGTTCGGCCGGGGCGAAACCCAGTAACGCGAGCGCGTCGGTGTTCCCCTTCTTGATCACCGTCCGAAGCGCATGGCGCGCAAGCCGGTCTGTGTTGGCGTCCGGCTCGCCCAGCCACCGCGCCGCGGTCCCGACGACGACATCCGGGATGTCTCGGCTGAAGTCGTTGAGATGGTTGGCAACCGATCGCCGAACGTAGTCGCTGTCGTCTCGGTACAGCCTGTCCAGAATCGGCACGGTCACGCCGGGGCGCGCAAGTATTTCGGGCACTCTCACCGACCACGGCAAGTACGGTCGAGTGCCTTCCGACGCGAGGCGGCGTACGTGTTCGTCCGGTGATTGCGTCCACTCGGCCGCGATGGCGAGAGCCCGATCCAGATCGGTTCGGAGAAAGGTCCGGATGGCGAATTCGGAGGTCAGTCGGCCGGTGAGCTCGGCGAGCAAGGACATCCCGTCGTCGAACGCGGTCGCAGTGCGCTCGTCGACGGCCTTCGATGCGACAGCACTCGTCACGGGCCAGACCGACCAGCCTCGAAAGTCGGGATCCGCCGCGGCCAGTCGGATGGTCCGAGCGAACTGGGCGTAGTCGCCCGGCAGCCCTGTCAGTAGCGCGTCACGCAGCAGGTCGGCGCGGGCCCGGAGTGCGAGTGGGCCCAACCCGTCCGACGACTCTCGAAGCGACGATAGATCCGCGTTCGGAGCAGCCGTACGAATGGTCCGAAACAGCGTGTGGGCTGCGTCCGGACCGAGTAGTTCATCGGCGAAGGGCATGAGAGCTTATTACCCGACGCATCGCGTTCGTTCGGAGGCGGACCGAAGGTGCGGATTATCCGGCGAAACGCCCGATTCTCGGCTGCCCGAACGGCAGCAGTGTAAAAAGAACTGCGATAACCTTCGCGAAACACAATGTGCTGAAACGCTGGTCAATGCGGGTATCCGGTGGTGAAGTATCGAATTCCGGTCTCGGTCCGATCATTCTGTGCAACGCGCTACGAACCCGGGGGGTCGCATCGTGCTCGTCGTCGACTCGAACCGACTCGTGAGCCCGGTGTACCGAGCCGATGAGCGATCGCGGTGAGCGGGTGGCTCTGGGTGGTGATCCTCAACGGGATCACCGCTGCTGCGTACTCGGGGATCGTGCTGCTCATCGTCCGAGGGCTGTTGCGAACCGGGCAGTTTCGTAACAACCGGCTCGCGGTCGCCACCGCCGCGATCTTCACGACGTGTGCCGCCCACCACTTGATCCATGCGTGGCATCTGACGGCCGGGCTCGGCACTCACGCATCGCATCTCGGTACCGATTCCGGCATGGGAACCCTGGACGCGATGCGGGAGTCGATGGGCGGGACCGTCGATGTGATGGTGACGGCCTCGACGGCACTCGCCGGCGTCGTCTACCTGGGGATGCGCCGCTTCTACGGACCGTTGCTCCGCTCACCTGCGATGTTCGACGACGCGAGCGAGGCCCGGTATCGGCAGCTGGCGGCGAACCTGCCGCACACGTCGGTGCTCGTCGTCGATCGCGACCTGCGATTCATACTCGTCGAAGGTGCCGGACTGCTGGCGGAAGGATACGACCCGCGGCGGATGGAGGGGCAACTGCTGCAAGACACTGTGCCGCCGGAGGTCTATGCCCGGCTGAAGCCGTTCTACACAGCGGCCATCGATGGGGAGGAATCGTCCTTCGACTCCGTGGGTTCCCGGACGGGTGCGATCTTCGCCGTGAAGACCAGACCTCTGCGCGATGACACAGGTCGAATCGTCGGCGCGATGGTGCTGTCCGAGGACGTCACTGCCGAGCGTGAGGCGCGCGCCGAGCTCGAGCAGGCGCGCGCGTTCCGTGATGCGGTGCTGACGGCATCGCCGGACGTCACCATCGTCACCGATGTCGAGACCGGGACCGTGAAGTGGGCCTCGCGCAACGTCAGGTCGTTGTTGACCGGGCCGAACCAGGACGGCTTACCCGGCGACACCGCAGCCCCCGAGGACGGATTGGAGTCGGTGGTGTCCGAGGACATCGATGTCGTCCGGGCAGCGGACCGGGACGCTGCCTCCCTGCCGGATGGGGAGAGCGTCAGCATCCGGTACCGGGTGCGTGCGGCGGACGGCTCGCTGAGGTGGCTTTCGCGGCGCACGACCCCGTTCCGACATGGACCGGCGGGTTCAGCGGCGGAGGTGCTCTCGGTGGTGCGGGAGGTGACCGATGTCGTCGAAGCCGAGCGCGCTCTCGAGCGTGCAGCCCTGCAAGATCCGTTGACGGGCCTGCCCAACCGTATGAAGCTGCTGGAGCGAATCGGATCGGCGATCGAGCGGGGTGCGCGCACCGGCGCTGCCGCGGCGGTGCTGTTCTGCGATCTGGACGGGTTCAAACGAATCAACGACACCGGTGGCCATGCGGCCGGAGACGCCGTGCTGGTCGAGGTCGCTCGCCGCTTGCGCTCGGTGCTGCGAGCCGAGGACTCGATCGCCCGCGTCGGCGGCGACGAGTTCGTTCTGGTCCTCGATGCGTTGCCTGCGGAGAACGGGACAGGCAAGCCTGCGGGCGGCGCGCTTGCCGCACAGGTCGCCGAACGAATCCGGACGGTACTCGCAGCGCCCATCGCGTACGGAGGCCGTGAGTACGTGGTGTCGGCAAGCGTCGGGATGGTGTTGGTCCGCCGGGGCGTCAGTGCCCAGGAAGCGCTGCGCGATGCGGACTCCGCGATGTACCGGGCGAAGCAATTGGGCAAGGACCGAATCGAACTGTTCGACGACGCGCTGCGGGTGCACGCGATCGAGCGTGCGTACATCGAACAGACCCTGAGGGACGCGCTCGATCCTGATCGCGGCGGTTCCGCGACATTCGGTGTGGCCTACCAACCGGTCTACGATCTCGGCAGTCGGCGACTCGTCAGTTTCGAGGCGCTCGCTCGCCTGCGGGACAGCACGGGCACAGCGATTTCACCCGACAGATTCATCTCGGTGGCCGAGGACACGGGGCTCATTTCCGATCTGGGTGAGCGCGTGCTCGACGACGCTCTCGGCACCCTCGCGCGGTGGAAATCCGAGAACCCGCCTACCTCCGCGTCCGACGAGCCCGTCACGATGGCCGTGAATCTCAGTGCTCGACAGGCTCAACACGTCGACATTTGTGCGGCAGTGGAAACAGCCCTCGAGCGGCATCGAATGGCTCCGGGGGACCTCGTTCTCGAACTCACCGAGTCCGTGTTGCTCGATTCCGGCTCGTCGGTCCTGCGTCAGCTCGGCGAATTTCGCACGCTGGGTGTGGGAATCGCCATCGACGACTTCGGAACGGGCTTCGCGAGCCTGCGATACCTCGCTACGCTGCCGGTGAGCGCAGTGAAGATAGACCGGTCCTTCACCTCCAGCATGACCAGTGACGCGACGAGCAGCAGCATTGTCGGCGCAATCATAAACTTGGCCCGCGATCTGAAACTGGGCTGCGTGGTCGAGGGCATCGAAACTCTCGATCAACTCGAGGCGTTGCCCAATTCTGTTCAGGGACAGGGCTATCTGCTGGGCAGACCTGCCGAGATCGCGTCGGATACGTGGAACTCCTGAGCGTCACCGCGGTGTTGCCGAGGCCCGTCGAGCCAGGGTTGCCACTCCCAGTAGAAGTACCAGCACTAAGGCCGCAAGTCCGGTCATGGCTGCGGTTGCGGACATCGAGAGGGTGGCGATTCCGATTCCCACGGCCGGAATGCCCAGGCCGAGGTACGCGATCAGGAACAGTCCGGCCAAGGCCTCGCTTCGTTCGGCCGGTGCCGCCATCGCGGCAACGGCTCCCACTGCGGCCTTGAACAGAACGCCCGCCCCGATTCCGGCCACGACACCGCCTACCAGGAATGTCGGCAGGCTCAGGGTGTGCATTCCGACCACCAGCGCGATCAGACCGAGGGCCTCGGCCGAGATGCCGAGTGAGAGTTTCGCTGTACTCGACATGCGGCTGGTCATCGTCTGCGCGAGCGCTGCCGTGCCGAACACTGCGAACACGGTGGCACCGCTGAGGGCGCGGGACGGATGGTCGAGTGTGCCCGCGACGAATCCCGGTGCCACCGAGGTGAACACACCGAACACTGCGAACGACGCGAAACCGGCTGAGGCAGCGGCGAAGTACCCGGCGCGATCACCGTGATCGGCACTGATTCGCTGCGGGCGATAGGCGGGCCGCTCCGGCATTACGGCCACGGTCTCGGGTACCAGCGCGACACCGACGACAGCGACGACGATCAGTACCGCGAACACCAGATACGGGGTGTGCAGGGGAGCCGCGACGAACTGCGCCAGGAACCCGGCTACCAACGGCCCGACGCCGAGTCCGCCGATGTTCGCTGCGGTGGAGACCTTCTCGAATCGCTGGCCGGACGCGGTCGGCCGGTGCGTGGAATGCAGCTCGTGCAGGTAGGCCGTGGCGGTCGCGGTGAGTGCTCCGACGCCGAGTCCGGTGATGAGCCGTGCGACGAGCAGTAGAGGAAGTGCAGTGCCGCTGAGGAACATGACCGCAGCCACCAATTCGAGCAGCAACGCGGCGATCAAGACCTTCTTCCGGCCCACCCAGTCCGAGACATGTCCGGCCAGAACAAGACTGACGATCACGCCGACGGCGTAGGCCGCGAACACGATCGTGACCATGAACGTCGAGAAGCCGTCACGCACCTGATAGAGCGGGTACAGCGGGCTGGGCACGGTGGAGAACGCCATCGCGGTGAGGAATGCCGCCGCAACCACCCAGAAGCCGACGCCGTGTCGACGAGTCGAGGTCGGTGAGTGAGTCTGTGCCGGCGGAGCGGCGCGCAGGGTGTCGTGGGACATGTCGTTCTCCGATGTCGGTGTTGTTCGTTCGGATACGACTGTCCTCGGACTCGACGATCACGTCCAACGAAGAACAACGCTGACAACTATCTCGATATGCGATCATCGATGGATGGAGCTGCGCCACCTCGAATACTTCGTCGCGGTCAGTGAAGAACAGAACTTCACCCGTGCCGCTGCCCGTCTGCATATCGTTCAATCTGCGGTTTCGGCGGCGATCAAGTCCCTCGAACGAGAACTGGGTGCATCGCTGCTCGATCGCAATTCCAAGCGTGTGCGGCTGACCGAGGCCGGTCGGGCTCTGCTTCCCCGTGCTCGGGTGGTCCTCGATGCCGCTCGCGATGCCCGTGATGCGGTCGACGACGTTCGAGGCGGCCTACGCGGCACCGTCAGAATCGGCACGTTGACCTCGATCAAGCTGATCGACCTTCCCGGTCTGCTGGGCGAGTACCACCGCCGGTTTCCGCACGTCCAGCTCATCACCGGCGCAGCGCCGTCGGGCACCCAGGGGCTACTCGAATCGGTGGCGGACGGTCGACTGGACCTCGCGTTCGTCTCCGACTCCGGCCGACGGCCCGCCGGGATCGACGTGCGAGAACTCGCATCGTCGGTATTGGATCTGGTGCTCCCGTCGGACCACCCCCTGGCCGAACGAGAGTCCTTGACGCTGCACGACATTGCACCGTACGACTTCATCGATTCGCCCATCGGCTTCGGAAACCGCGCGGTGGCCGACCGCGCGTTCGCCGACGCGGGATTGCAGCGACGCGTGAGCATCGAAATCACCGATATCTCCACCGGCGTTGCCTACGTCCGCAACGGCCTCGGGATATCGCTGCTACCCCGGTTCGTCCTGACCGAGCGGAGCGGTGTGGTCGTCACCACGGTGTCGAAAGTGGATCTGACGTGGCCGCTCGCGGTTGCGACCTCGTCGACTCGCGCTCCGAGCGCGGCGGTACGTGCCCTGCTGGGCGTGCTCGACGAATTTCTCGCCTGAGCTGCGGTAACCGGGAAGCATTGCACGCTGCGACGCGTTGAACACGAGTAATGGATGATCTTCTGGTTGCCCCCACTCGACTCTGGACACCCTCGCGTGTCCTGGTCACCAAGTCTGCGTCCGAGCTACCGCACACCGCGGAAATTCTCCGTCGGTGCGAAGCAGCGGGCGTCGCCGACATCGACATTCTGTCCGGTGACCGCCTCACCGGACTGCGTGGTGAGTCCGAGCGCGAGACCTACGCACGAGCCAAGTCGACGATGGCCGTGGTGGTCGCCCCGCCGAGTGTGCTGAAACCGCAACCGATTCCGCCGAGCGCGGACTGGCGGATCGACCTGGCCAAGGGATGCCCGGCGCATTGCCAGTACTGCTATCTCGCCGGCTCGTTGTCCGGTCCGCCGATCACCAGGGTCTTCGCCAACCTCGACGACGTGCTGGCCGGTATCGGCACTCACGCAGGCCGCGGTTCCATCACCTCCGGCACCGATGAGCGTGGGCACGAAGGCACCACATTCGAATTATCTTGCTACACCGATCCTTTGGGGATCGAACACGTGACGGGCTCTCTTGCCGAGGCCGTTCGCAGAGTGGGCGCGGGCGTGTACGGGGACGACGTGTCGCTGCGTTTCACCACCAAGTTCGACGACGTCCGCGAGTTGGTGACGCTCGACCACGGCCGCCGAACGCGAGTTCGGCTGTCGGTCAACGCCGATGACATCGCTCACCGCTTCGAGGGCGGCACGGCACGTATGCCGGCTCGGATAGAAGCTCTGCGGCAGTTGGCACTGGCCGGTTACCGAGTGGGGCTGACGATCGCGCCGATCATGCCGATCCCGCATTGGCGCGAGCAGTACGGTCGATTGCTCGCGAATGTCTCCGACGCGTTGCGCGATGTGCCCGATCTCGATCTGACCGCCGAAATCATCACTCACCGCTTCACGCCGTCGAGCAAGGATGTGTTGTTGAGCTGGTATCCGGGAACGAAACTGGAGATGGACGAGGGCGCGCGCACAGCGAAGAGAAACAAGTTCGGCGGCGTGAAATACGTCTATCCGAAGGACACGATGGCCGAGATGCGCAGCTGGTTCGTCGACGAACTTCGCGACGTTCTGCCCGACGCGCAGCTGCTGTACTGGACGTGAACCGTCACAGGGCATCGAATCGGTCTCGCGCTCGGTCGATGTCGTCCATGTGCGTGGTTGCCCACGCCAGCAGGACGTCGACGGGAGTTCGGAGCGTTTTGCCCAGGGGAGTGATTCGATATTCCACCGCCACCGGGCGGGTGCTCAGAACCGTGCGTTCGATGATTCCGTTGCGTTCGAGCTTGCGCAGCGTTGCGGTGAGGGACTTCTGAGTCACCTCAGGAATCGCGCGGCGGAGATCGTTGAATCGGCAGGGGCGCTCGCACAATTCGTTGAGTACTTGCAGCGACCATTTGTCGAGCACCTGATCCAACAGTTCGCGGTGCGGGGCAGTGATCGTGAGTTCTGCGTTGCCGTCGGCGGTATCGGTCATGAAACCAGGTTCCCTTGAAGTGTCCTTTGTGTACCAGGTATCAACGTTATACCTGAATTTCTACGACGAAGGACCAACCATGAGCGTCACTCGATTCACCCCGCCCGGAATGATGCAACCCACCCCGTATCACCACGTGGCGGTGGGTCAGGGTTCTCGACACATCCACGTCAGCGGTCAGATCGCCCGGAACGAGGACGGGTCGGCCATCGATACCGACGACCTCGCCGGTCAGGTTGCGCAGGCGCTGCGCAATACCGCGATCGGATTGACCGGTGCAGGAGCAACATTCGAGGACGTACTGCGGCTGACGTTCTACGTCACGCACTGGGCTCCCGAGCTGATCGGTGAGTTCATGGACGGCGTCACGCGCGTCGCCGACGAGATCGGACTGCCGACTCCCATGCCGCCTGCGTCGTTGATCGGAGTGGATTACCTCTTCGAACCGGACGTGCGGGTCGAGGTGGAAGCAACCGCGATTCTGGACTGAATCCGCGGATAGGCCGGTGACTTCTCGGCGGTGCGGAGGTCGATACCGGCAAACCCACCCGACCTCTGGAGTGACATGGCGATTCTGACCTACAACCTGCATGTTTCCCTCGACGGCTACATCGAGGATCCCGACGGCAGCCTCGACTACTCGATGCCCGACGAGGAATCGCATCGGTTCTCGAATCGACAGACCGTGGAGACGAGCGTCTTTCTGTTCGGACGGCGGCTGTACGAGGCCATGGAGGACTACTGGACCGCCCCGGAACGGGCGGCCGGCGACCCCGTCGAAGCCGAATTCGCCGAGCTGTACAAGGCAACTCCCCGGGTGGTCTTCTCGGACACCCTCACTTCCGTGCCCGACGGTTGCCGGCTGGTCCGTAGTGCCGACGCCGTCGCGGAGGTGGAGCGACTCAAGCGCGAGACCGAGGGCACGTTGGCGGTCGCCGGGGCGAACCTGGCCGCGTCGTTGTTCGACCAGATCGACCAGTTCGAGCTGATTGTCGTCCCGACCGTCCTGGGTGGTGGGAAGCCGTACTTCCCTGTGGGGCACCGACTGAACCTGGTGCTGGAAGAGCAGAGGCACTTCCCCACGTCGGGCTGGATGTATCTGCGGTACAGGGTGGTTCGGTAAGCAGACCTGTCGTCCGGCCCGATCGCGCAGAATGGGCTCATGACATCCGGTGATCGTCGTCAGTGGTGGACCTTGCCCGCGCACCAGCGGTGGCTCGACACAGAATCGGCTCGGCTCCTCGGGTTCGGTAGCTCGCTCGAGCATCCTGCCGGGGGAGCGGCGTGGTTGAACGACCGCGGACATCCGGACCTGAGCCATCCGGCCCTGACCTACATCACTGCTCGGATGGCGCACGTGCATTTCCTGGCCTCGATGCAGGGGTATCCGGGGTCTCGTAGGAAAGCCGATCGAGTGTTCGAAGGTCTACTGACGACGTTGCGGGACAGCACGAACGGCGGGTGGTTCGAGTCCAGCGCCGACGCCTCGTCCCCCGACGCGACGAAGACGGCTTACACGCATGCCTTCGTGGTGTTGGCGGCAGCCGCAGCCGCAGCGGCGGGACACCCCAGTGGACGGGGGCTTCTCGACGAAGCCCTCGAGGTCGTGGATCGGCGATTCTGGGACGAGAACCACGGCATGTGCGCAGACACCTGGAATGCGAGCTGGACTGCGCTCGACGGTTATCGCGGTATCAACGCCAACATGCACATGGTCGAGGCACTGCTGGCGGCGGCCGATGCGGGTGCGCCCGAAATCTGGTGGAGCAGGGCAGTACGCATCTGCGACAACGTGATCGGCTGGTCGCAGGCGAACGAGCATCGGATACCCGAGCATTTCACTGCCGAATGGCAGCCGATGCTCGAGTACAACAGCGGCGACACCGCAAACCAGTTCAAGCCTTACGGGGCAACGGTGGGGCACGGTTTCGAGTGGGCTCGGCTGCTCGTGCAGGCGAATCTCGTGGCCGACAGCCCTCGTGGCCACGATTACGTTGCCGCCGCCGCGTCCCTGTATCACCGCGCGGCGCAGGACGGCTGGCAACCCGGTCCGTCGCCCGGCTTCGTCTACACCACCGACTGGACTGGGCGACCGGTAGTGACAGAGCGTCTGCACTGGGTGTTGTGCGAGGCGATCGCGGCCGCCGCGACACTGGGCCGTCGGACCGGAGAAGACCGCTACGACAACGACTATCGCACCTGGTGGGACATTGCCGCCGACTCCTTCATCGACCTCGTCGACGGCTCCTGGCATCACGAACTCGACGCGGACAACAGGCCCGCAGCCACGGTGTGGAGTGGAAAGCCGGACCTGTACCACGCTGTGCAGGCGACATGGATCAGCCGAGGTGTGAACAGCTCGAGTATGGTGGCGGCGGTGCTGGCGGACTCGCGATAGCCCTCGCGTTCCAGCGCGAAACCTTCCGGTGGGTCTGTACTGTTTCCTCGTGCCCGGAGGTAGAAGACACAACACCGTCATCGACGTATCCGTCATCGTCACGGTGGTCGCCCTCGGCGTCGTTGCGGCCGGCTTGCTTCGATCGCCGGAGTCCGTTGCGGTCGACGCCGATTCCTCGGTCGTGTTCGAGCCGGTTCAATACCCGGTGGACATTCCGGGTTGCGTGGAGGTCGAACCGCCCCCGTCCGATGAGGGCGAGGTGGTGATGAGAGCGACCCTCGGGGGAGAGACCCCGTCGTACGACAACCCCGCCTATCCGTGGCTCACCTCGGGCAAAGCCGGTGCGATGTCCGACGCAGTTCTCGCTGCGCTACCGGCCGATGTGACCGTCGCATTGGCCGCTCCATCCCAGTCACTGACCTTTCAACCGGTCGACGACCTTGGCGGTGCTGTGCCGGAGGGCTTTGAGCCCAGCACGACCGCGACGGGAACACTGGCCCGGGGCGATTCCTCGGCCTACGCAAGCGTCGACGTTCGGCCTTCCGAAACCGGTATCCCCGCATGCATCGCAGGCGCTCTTGATGCGCGAACCACCGAGTCCGACGGCACCGTCGTCGACACTGTCGACAGTTGGTACGAATTTGCCGGCGACAGAACGAATTTGCGCACTGCCACCGCTTATCACCCGGACGGGACGCAGGTGACCGCTAATCTCACTGCAGCCCGGTCGGACGAATTTCCGCTGGAATCATCGGAGTTGGCTCGGATCGCGACCGTGTCGGATCTGCGTGTCGCGGTTCCCGCGCCGGCGGGAAGCGCTGCGCCACGGCAGGATTGCTCCGTCTGGACGCAGGATTCCGGCTCTGCACAAGATATTCGCGCGGATCGTGTGGCCGCGGCAAACGACGCGTTGGCGACAGTGTGGCAAGCCATTCCCAACGCTCCCGCGTTGAATCGACCGATCGGGTCCCTCGTGCCCGGTTACTATGGCTCAGGGGTGTGCACCGATCTGGAGGTGGTCGGAACTCGGGTGGGACTGTTCGTTTCGGTATCCGGGGGTGCGGAACTGCCGGTGGCGACGGATCCCTACGATCCCGATAACGCGTACGGACCTGTCGTCGAGTTTCGCACGCTGCCAGACGGTTCGGCTGTCGAAAGCTACGACGCTGATATCGTCAACAGCACGACATCAGAGGACGGCACCACGCAGCTCACGCGTTCGGTGACGGTGACGCGGCCATCCGGAGTGCAGGTGTCGGTCCGCTCGACGGCGGCGTTCGAGCCGGGCTCGTATGCGCCGCTGGTGTTGCCGGACCCATTGCCCTTCGAGGTTCTCGATGCTGTGGCACAGGCCCCTATTGAGCAGTGGCCATGAGTAATTCGAGCTGGACCCCGAACATCGGAGCCGGCGTGGCGGTGGCGGTGGCGGTCGTGTCCGTCGTCGCTGCTGTTCTCGTGATGTCGATGCAGGACGATCCCGTCGAACAGCCGTCGGACAGTCTGGCGATGACACCGACGTTCTCGGAGGAGGCGACCACCACGCAGGCACCGCCCGGCCCGGTTTTGGATCCGAGCTGGCGGATCGACGCCGAGGCCGTTTATGGACGTAACTTCGCCGCATTCCGTTCTCCGGCTGCGAATCTGCAGTTCGATTCGAGCGTCACCGGGGTGATCGACGGAGACGATGTACTCGTCACGGCCGTCGGTTTGCCGAATCCGCGTTCCTACTCGGTGGATGCGATCGAGTTCGCGGCCTTCGACGCCGACGACGGCAGCGTCCGGTGGAAGAAGTCGCCCGGTGCAGTCGACGAATGCGCGAGCGTTCCCGTTCAGAGCGAGATCGTCTGTCTGGATTCGTATTCCGACGTCCCATCGATCGTGAGGATCGGAGTGGACGACGGGGAGGCACGGAGAACGCCGATGCCCGAAGCGTGGTTCGCGTACGCCGTCGAGAGCGATGGCTCGTCTGTCTTCGTGCTTGAGGGCAACCCGGAGGACGGTGAATCTGTGTTGCACGGGGGTTCCATCGATGCCCTCGACCGGATGTGGTCGCGTCCGATCACATCGTTTGCGGGCTGGGATGGCGTGGAGGGCCCGTTGATTCACGTGTCCGACGGTCGCGGTCTCGTCACCCTCGGCGGCGAGGCCACGTTCTTCGATCCACGAACCGGCACTCCGCTCGAGGGGCTCGAATTGTTGCCCGACGCAACCGCGGTCGCGGAGGACGGCGCGGAAGTGTGGAAGCTGCGGGAGCCGTATGCCACCGAGACTTCCGTCGGTGACACCGTCTATTCGTTCGAGGAGGACGCGCTCGTGGCCACCACGGCATCGAACGACGTGCGCTGGCGGTGGCCCTTACCCAGAAGGCCGGACGGTTTCACGGAATCGGGTTCGATCGCCCAGACGCGATCGGGTGTGTTCTTCCTCGGAACCGATTCGATGGTTCGTCTCGAATCGGTTCCGAGTTGACGCCGAGCAGCACTACCGTGCGGCAGTGCTATTCCCGGTGCGGAGTGCGCTCACCGGTGTTCGGGTCCACGTCGAACAGTTGATCGGTGTTGTCGGGGGAGTAGACGACGGTGTCGACTTCCCGCGCGCGTCGTCGGGCACCGTCGCGAACGGCGAAGAACGCGGCTGCGAACAGTACGACCACGGTGATGCCGGCGACGATCGCCCATCCCTCGAAGCCGCCCGCCAGAGCCGCGATCAGACCGCCCGCGGATGCGATTCCGGCGAAGATCAACATGACGGCCAGCATGTTCTCGACTGCACGTGCCCAGCTCGTTTTCGAAGGCCTTTTCTCGACCATGGGGATGTTCCTCTCGCTAAGTTCCGTCGCCGAATACCCGAAACCCGGTCGTCTAAGCCCTGCGGTGCTACTGGGCCTTGCGTGCGCGGTACGCGGCAACTGCCGCGCGGTTGCCGCAGGTGGTGCTGCAGAAGCGGCGAGAGCGGTTTCGGGAGAGGTCGAGAACCAGCCCGTTGCAGTCCGGATCGGCGCAGACGTCGAAACGGGAGAGCTCGTCGGCTCGGATGACGTCGATCATGGCCATCGCAGTCTCGACGACGATGCGGGTTGCCAGCGGACTGTCGTCGGCGACGGCATGGATGTGCCAGTCGAGAGTGTCGTGCCGGACCAATCGGGGCAGGGCCGAGGATTCGGCAAGCAAGCGGTTCACCTCGAGCACGGCGTCGTCTCGACTGCTGGTCAGCAGTGATCGCAGGGTCGGGCGCAGTGCCCGCACCGCTTCGAGCTCGGCGTCGTCGCCGTCGAACCGTCCGGAGTAGCCCTGGTCGGTGAAGAACTCGGCCAGCTCCTCGCGGGTGGTCAGCGTGTCCGGGTCTTCGGCGGAATTGACCAATGCCACGGCGGACAGAAGCGACAGTTCTGCGTCATGAGCAAAAAGCATGTTGACACCTTACCAACTCACTCCCTACTGTCACATGTCATGACGGCTTACACTCATGACGCGCAGGTGGATCGCGCAGCTGCATACGACGCTGCGGCACGGTCGCGTCGACTCTCGGGGCTCATGTTCGCGCTCCTCTCCGCGGCATCGTTCGGGCTCTCCGGCTCGTTGGCCAAAGGCCTGCTCGATGCCGGCTGGACCGCCGGTGCCGCCGTGACTGCGCGCATCCTGCTCGCGGCAGCGGTGTTGCTGATTCCGTCGATTCTCGCGCTGCGTGGACGCTGGGGCCTGTTGGCCAAGAATTGGAAGCTGCTCGTGGCCTACGGTGCCTTCGCGGTGGCCGGTTGTCAGCTCGCGTTCTTCAACGCCGTCGGCCGAATGGACGTGGGTGTCGCACTGCTCATCGAATTCACCTCGCCCGTAGCCGTCATCGGCTGGATGTGGTTTCGGCACCAGCAGCGTCCGGGTCGGCTGACGCTGGT
The DNA here is from genome assembly GCF_002258475.1 of Rhodococcus sp. 06-1460-1B. Classification (NCBI taxonomy): domain Bacteria; kingdom Bacillati; phylum Actinomycetota; class Actinomycetes; order Mycobacteriales; family Nocardiaceae; genus Rhodococcus; species Rhodococcus sp. 06-1460-1B. The sequence goes on along the minus strand of NZ_NOYS01000026.1, from coordinate 82,578 downwards.
CGGTGCGCTGTTGGCCGCAATGGGACTGGTGCTCGTGCTCGACCTGATCTCCGGCGCGGACGTCGACAGCGTCGGCGTGCTGTGGGCGCTCGGCGCGATGGCGGGGGCCGCCGTCTACTGGGTGCTCTCCGCCGACGAGAGCAACGGCTTGCCACCGATCGTGCTTGCCGGGGGCGGTCTGCTGGCGGGTGGACTCATTCTGCTCGCCGCCGGGCTGGTCGGCATCGTCCCGTTCGCGGCTCCCCTGACCGACGTCACGTTCGTCGATGCCGTTGTGCCGTGGTGGGTTCCGATCATCGGTCTCGGTGTGGTGACCGCCGCGTTGGCGTACGTACTCGGAATTGCGGCCGGCCGACGCCTCGGCTCGCGGCTGGCGTCGTTCATGGGTCTGATGGAAGTTGTTGCAGCGCTTGTGTTTGCGTGGCTGTTGCTCGGCCAGGCTCCGGGGCCGATCCAATTGGCCGGTGGCGCACTGATTCTGCTCGGTGTCGTCGTCGTCAAATCAGGTGAACGCGTCACCTCGGACGAACCGGTGGAGCCGCTGCAGAGCAGAGCATGACAATTGCTCAGCCGTCGACGCGTCCGAATACGACGGCGGCCAGAATGGTGTGCGCACTGGCGATCACGGAGTCGAGAGGTTCGCGTTCGGGGGACAGCAACCATTGCTGAGCGATGGTGAGAACCGCGCCCACCAGGCCCATCGCCAGCGTTTTACGGTTCGGCCCGGCCAGGCCTCGGCTGGACCCGACGGTGTCGGCTACCTGTAGCACCGTCGCCGAGAACGAGGTGGTGGTCTTGCGGTACAACGCGTCGACGGTGGGGGATACGCCGAGGATTTCGACGAAGGCGATACGAGCGGACTTCGGTTGCTCGGCGACGAACGTGAAGAATCCGGTCAGGGCTCCTCGGAGCACCTGTTCGCTGGACTCCGTCTCCGAGGCCGCTCCGGCGAGGATGCTCTCGCGCATCGCGTCGGTGGCGCGGGCGTAGGTGGCCATCAGGAGTTCTTCGCTGTTGGTGAAGGACTCGTAGAAGTAGCGCTTGGTCAGCCCCGCTTCGACGCAGACTTTCTCCACGGTCGCCGTCCGGTACCCGGTGGTGCCGAACACTTCGACGGCGGCATCGAGCAGCCGGGTTCGACGCTCCTGCTGCCGCTGCTGCGGGGGAGCTCCGCGATACGTCCTGCCGACGTCACTGTGATGGGTAGTCACAGACAGATCTTGACACCGCTCGGTATCAGATGCAAAGTGTTCGCAGGAATGAATCTCGATCGAGGGGGAGACATGGCGTCATCGACGCTCCGGAACAAGGTCGTTCTGATCACAGGCGCGGCACGAGGAATCGGTGCCGAGACCGCACGTGCGTTGGCAGGTCGTGGAGCCAAGTTGGTACTCGTCGACGTCGACGAGGCTCCGCTGCGGGAGGTCGCGACGCAGCTGAAGGCCGAGGCGTTCGTCGCCGACGTCCGAAATCTGGACGACATGCAGCGCGCCGTCGACGGCGGCATCGCGGCCTACGGAGGCATCGATCTGGTGCTCGCCAATGCGGGAATCGCCAGCTACGGATCGATCCTGCAGGTGGACCCGGCCACGTTCCAGCGCGTCATGGACATCAACGTGATGGGCGTGTTCAACACCGTCCGCGCTGCCTTGCCGTCGCTGATCGAACGCAACGGCTACATCCTCGTCGTCTCCTCGCTGGCCGCGTTCACCCCGTGCCCCGGCTTGGCCGCGTACAACGCCAGCAAGGCCGCAGCCGAACATTTCGCCAATGCGCTTCGGCTGGAAGTGAACTACCGAGGAGTCGACGTCGGCTCGGCCCACATGGCCTGGATCGATACCCCGATGGTCCAGGACGCGAAGTCCGATCTCACGGCATTCCAGGATTTGCTCGCGGTATTGCCCGGCCCCCTCGGGAAGACGATGACCGTCGAGCAGTGCGTGGATGCGTTCGTCGACGGCCTGGCCAAGCGCAAGCGCCGCGTCTACGTACCGCGGTGGGTGGGTGCGGCGTCCTGGTTCAAGGCCGTCATCACCTCGCGCGTCGGCGACCGCAGCATGTTGGCGCACGTGCCGACGATCCTGCCCAAGATGGACGAAGAAGTAGCGCGCCTCGGTAGGTCCGAGAGCGCACGCAACAAAATCAGCTGACCCCCCCACCGAAGGAATCGTTGCTCATGACTGCCGTACTGACCACCCCCGAGGTCGATGTCCTCATCATCGGTGCCGGCCTGTCCGGGATCGGTGCCGCGCGCCACCTCGGGCACGATCTGCCCGGGAAGACGTACACCATCCTCGAAAGCCGCGGGGCGATCGGTGGCACCTGGGATCTGTTCCGCTATCCCGGTATTCGCTCCGATTCCGACATGTACACCCTCGGGTACAGCTTCAAGCCGTGGACAGGAGAGAAGTCCATCGCCGACGGTTCCGACATCCGTAACTACATCGTCGAAACCGCACGAGAAGCGGGTGTGGACAAGCACATTCGATACCACCACAAGGTCGTCGCCCTCGAATGGTCGTCCGAGCAGCAGTTCTGGACGGTCACGGCGCAGCGCAGCGACACCGACGAGACCGTCACGATCACCGCGTCGTTCGTGTTCTCCTGCAGTGGTTACTACAACTACGACAAGGGTTTCAGCCCGGAGTTCGTCGGCCAGGAGAACTTCGGTGGGCAGGTGATCCACCCGCAACACTGGCCCGAGGATCTGGATTACGCGGGCAAGAAGGTCGTCGTCATCGGCAGCGGTGCAACGGCGATCACGCTGGCTCCCAACCTCGCTCGTGAGGCCGAGCACGTGACGTTGCTGCAGCGCTCGCCGAGCTACATCCTCTCGCTCCCCTCGAAGGATCCGATTGCGCAGACACTGCGGAAGCGTTTGCCGAAGAAGTTGGCGTACAGCGTGACTCGGCTCAAGAACGTATCGATGGCCATGTTGATCTTCTCGTTGAGCCAGAAGTACCCGGAATTCATGAAGAAGCGGATCCGGAAGATGCAGGAGGGATGGCTGCCGAAGGGATACGACCTGGACACCCACTTCACCCCGTCGTACAACCCGTGGGATCAGCGCCTGTGCCTGGTGCCCGACAACGATCTGTTCCGCTCGATCCGCAAGGACGAGGTCTCGATCGTCACCGATCACATCGACAGCTTCACCGAGACCGGCCTGAAGTTGAAGTCCGGCCAGCACCTCGACGCCGATATCGTCGTCACTGCAACGGGATTGAACCTGTCCGCACTCGGCGGCGCGACCTTCCGCGTCGACGGTAGAGACGTGGATCTGCCCAGCACCATGGCGTACAAGGGCATGATGCTCACCGGAATCCCCAACTTCGCTTTTGTCGTCGGGTACACCAACGCGTCGTGGACGCTCAAAGCCGACATGGTCTCGAACTACGTCATGCGCCTGCTCGCCCACATGGACGAGAACGGGTACAGCACCGTCGAGCTCGAACGCGACCCGTCCGTGGACGAAGAGCCGTTCCTCGATTTCGCCGCCGGCTACGTGCTGCGGGCCGTGGACAACTTCCCGAGGCAGGGCAGTGAAACTCCGTGGAAGCTGCGGATGAATTACTTCCGCGACCTGCCGGTTCTGCGGTACGGCAAGCTCGTCGACAAGGCGATGAAGTTCGGGCGGCCTCGATCGAAGGTCGCGGTCGCTTCCTGACGGGAATAGATCGAGTCCCTGATCGTTTGTCCCGTACATGAAAATTGGCATCATCGGAAGTGGATTCATCGGTGGAACGCTCGTGCGCCGGTTGACGGCGCTCGGTCACGAGGTTCGATTCTCGAACTCACGCGACCCGGAGACTCTGGCGGAGCTGGCGTCGGAAACCGGAGCGACGGCGGTGTGGGCAGCGGACGCGGCGCAGGATGCGGACCTGGTCATCCTCAGCATCCCGCAGAAGAACGTGCCCGACCTCGCCGCCGGTATCGCCGGCGCACGCAAGCCCGGAGCGCCGGTCATCGAAACGAACAACTACTACCCGCAGCAGCGCGACGGTCTGATCGAAGACATCGAAGGCGGCACACCCGAGAGCGTGTGGGTGTCGCAGCAGCTCGGTGAGCCGGTCATCAAGGCCTTCAACGGAATTTGGTACAAGCACCTGCTCGAGAAGGGTGTTCCTGCCGGAACCGACAAGCGCATCGCGCTGCCGATCGCCGGGGACGACGCCGAGTCGAAGAAGCTGGTGTTCTCGGTGATCGACGAGCTCGGCTTCGACCCGGTCGATGCCGGTTCTCTCGCCGAGTCGTGGCATCAGCAGCCGGGAACCCCGGTGTACGGCAAGGACTTCGGCGTCGACGACACCGTGAAGGCGTTGGCCGAGGCGTCCCCGGAACGTTCCGCGGAATGGAAAGCTTGAGCCGAGCTGCTGAACTACCTGACGCGACCCTCGCGGAGTGTGCGCTCCGCGAGGTCGCGTAGCGGCCCGGTCAGGGCCGAATCGCCGACCCGGCACGACTGCTCGCCCACAGACACGTTCCACACGAAGGTGTCGCGGGCCTGCGACTCGGCGGGCTCGGGTGGGGGCGGCTCAGCGAGGTACGGGCGCGCAGCCTCGACCAGCGACTGCCATTCCGGCTCGTCGGTCTCGACCACTCCGCGTTTGGACATCCCGGCGATCCCACCGGTTCGCAGTACCTCGATGCGCAGGCTCATGCCCCTCGATCACACCCGATCGTCGCTCGGCTCCCGTGTTGACTGAACTCCCACGGTAGACCAACCGGCGGCCACGGCCCGGGCGACGTCGGAATCGGTGCCGAATCGCTTCTGCGCTGCGAGCAGCGTCGCCGCGGAAAAACCCGCGAAGTCGACCGTCGGTGCCAGACCCCCGACAGTCATGGTGTCGAACCAGACCTGCCCGACGCGATCCCACGCCGGGCCACCCAAAGTGGTTGCGGCCACGGCGAACGCGCGGTTGGGAATGCCCGAGTTGATGTGCACACCGCCGTCGTCCTCGGTGGTGACGACGAAGTCGTCCATGCTCGCCGGCTGCGGGTCCTTGCCGAGTACATCGTCGTCGTACGCGGTGCCGGGCTCGAGGAGCGAGCGCAGCGCCTTGCCCTGCACCGCGGGCAGGAACAGACCTTCGCCGATCAACCACGACGCGTCCTCGGCGTTCTGCTTCGCGGCGTACTGCTCCACGAGCGCACCGAACACGTCGGAGATGGACTCGTTCAGTGCGCCGGCCTGGTCCTTGTATTCGAGCGGGGTGGTGTACTGCGTGAAACCGTGCGCGAGCTCGTGCGCGATGACGCCCAGAGAAACGGTGAAGCGGGCGAACACTTCGCCGTCACCGTCGCCGAACACCATGCGAGAGCCGTCCCAGAACGCGTTGTCGTAGTCCCGGCCGTAATGCACCGTCGCATCGAGGGGCAGGCCGCTGCCGTCGAGACTCGAGTAGCCGTACACCTCGTCGAAGAACGCATAGGTGGCACCGAGGCCGTCGTATGCCTCGTCGGTCGCAGCATCGCCGGTGGGATCCTCACCCTCGGCGCGAACCTGCTGACCCGGGAGGTCACGGGTCGCTTTGGCATCGGAGATGGTGCGTTCGAGGGTGCCGCCGGTCCGCGGTGCGATGGCGGTACGTGCCTGGACGACCTCTCGGCCCGCCCGCATCTCGCGGTCGGCCAGCAGAGTCGCGCGTGCACCGGCTCCCTGTAGACGCTCGAGCAGGAACGGTGGAACTACGCCATGCGAGTGGAGCCTGCGGAACGATCCGGAATCGGTATCTGTCGTCATGTGCGGTGACCCCCTAGGTCCGTGGCATGTGCGGTGATGGTTCCCAGTGTGCCCGAGGGCACCGACACATTCGGGTCCACCGCACCGAGCTCACTCACGCAGCGTCGACAGATCGATACTGTCCACCTCGCTCGGGGGACGCAGCGCGGTGACGGTCGCCCAGTTCCGTGCCAGTAGGGAGGCGTCGGAGTCGTCGTCCTCGGCGTGGATCTCGTCGAACCGGACGGTGACGAAATCTTCTCCGCGATCGCCTATTTCGGCCTGCACCGCGCCGTATCGGGCCAGCGAGGCCGGAACGATCCCGGCGAAATCCGACCGTGCAACGTCGGGAATGTTGACGTTGACGACCGCATCGACGGTCAGATGCGAGATCATCCATGTCACCGCCAGATGCGCGACGTGTTCGGCGGTGTCCCAGTGCGACGGCCGGGTGGCGAGCGACGACAGCGCCATGGCGGGAACCCCGTGCGTCAATGCGGTCAGCGCCGCGCCCACCGTGCCCGAATGCAGTACGGCCGCACCGGTATTGGGGCCGTGATTGATGCCGGAGAGGACCACGTCGGGTGGAGCGCCGAAGGCACCTCGGGTGGCGACGAACGCGATGAGGGCCGGTGAGGCCTGTACCGCATACACTTCGACACCGCGCAGCCCCTCGATCTCGGTTCGCTCGATACCCAGGTGATCGTCGACGCCCATCCCCGTCAGCGATGCACTGGCACCGCTGCGTTCCTCGTGGGGAGCGGCCACCACGACGTCGAGGCCGGCGTCGAGCGCGACCCGCGCCAGCAGCGCGATGCCTGCGCTGTCCACACCGTCGTCGTTGGTGATCAGCGCCCTCATTTCTTGCCCGCCTTGCCGTACGGACGCACGTCGACCGATTCGGTGAGTCCGAGAACCAGGTCTTTTCGGCCGCTACCGAGGCCGCGGCGGGTGACGTTGGCCGTGCCCGCGCCTCCGCCCAGCCGGAGCGCCTCCGGCATCGACAGTCCCTGAGCGATTCCGGCGGCGATGCCGGCGCTCATCGAATCGCCTGCGCCGTGGTGGTCGACCATCTGTAGACCCGGGGTGACGATCTCCAGCACGTCCCCGTCGACCAACGCCAGGGCGGGGTCTCCCGCTCGGGAGATCACGACCACCTCGGCACCGTCGTCGTGCATCTTTCGCATCGCATCGATCAGGTGCTTCGGGTCCTCGGACTCGGCTCCGCCGTCGGCAATGAGGTCCTCGTGGCTGACCTTGAGCACCGTGAGGCCGCCGGCGAGGGCGGCCAGCATGGTGGGGCCCGACAGGTCGGCGACCACCGGGACCTCGAGTGCGCGCAGGTCGGCACACAGCCGCTCGTACACCTCCGCAGGCACGATGTTGTCGGCGTGCGGACCGCCGAGAATTGCCACGTCGCTGCGGGCACCGGTGGCCAGTGCCGCGCCGAACAGGTCGTCGAGCGCGTGCCTGGCCAGCGGCGGCGGATCGACCGTGGCCAGTACCTCGCGCTCTCCGCTTCGGCGATCGTGCACGTAGGAGCCGCTTTCCTGGCCGATGTCGACGGAGACGACGGAGATGCCCTCGCTCTCGACGATGCCCCGCAATACGGCACCGATCTCGCCGCCGAACACCCCGGCCAGAGTGACGTCGAGACCGAGCACCGACGCCATCCTGGCGATCCAGTGACCCTGACCGCCCGCGTGCACGTGCAGTTCGGTACTGCCGTTGGGGGCAGCGTCGAGGGTCACCGTCAGTAGTGGGGACGGCGCGAAGACGAGCGCGCTCGGTGCGCGAGAGGAGGTGGACATCGTGAGCGAATGCCCGATATGTCAGGTCCGAAACAGCTACAACTCGAAAACGTGGACTCAGAATCGACGACGCAGGCGCATCCCGATAGGGCGTCCGTCGGGGTCGACGAACAACCGGTAGGCGAGTGCGGCAAGTCGCTGCTGCCAGACGGGCGGCACCGTGATCTCGTGCATTCGCAGTCGGCCGACGGGCCGGGGCTTCGCGGACGGGTTGCGGTGCCAGTTGTCCAGGGCCGTCGCGCTCGCCGAGATCACGTCGAAGAACTGCTGCGGGTCGACGAGGTCGGCGTCGTCGCCGTCGGCCCGCCCGAGGTGTTCGCGGATCAGTTCGAGTCTCAGGTTGCGCGCGTGGGTTCTGGCGCCGTCGCCGAGGCCTGCTGGGTCCAAGGGTGCCCGATCGTCGCGCTGCTCGTCGACAATGGCCGCGGTCAGCTCCGAATCATGGGTCCAGGAGCGGCGATTGAAGTTGTCCGACCCCACTGCCGCCCACACGTCGTCGATGATGCAGACCTTCGAGTGCACGTATACCGGTATGCCACGGTCGTTTTCGATGTCGAGTACCAGTACGCGGTCACCGCCGGCTGCGCGGATGACCCCGAGCGCCGCCGAGTGTCCCAGCAGCGCAGAGGGAATGGTCAAGTTACTGTCGTCGTCGAGGTGCTTGGGGACCACCACCACCAGCCGCAGGTTCGGCTTGCGGCGCAGTGCCGCGGCGAACACGCGCGCGACGTCGACGGACCACAGATATTGATCCTCGATGTAGATCAGCTCGGTGGCACGGTCCAGGGCTTTGGCGTACGCACGGGCCGCGCTGCGCTCGCCTCTCGTCGCGAACGGGTAGGCGGGGCGTCGACGCGGGTAGGTACGCAGCAGCTGAACCGAGCACGTGCCCTGGGGCTCCGGGGCGGCGGCAGCGGGTGGCAACTCCGACGGTTCACGCGTGACTCCGCGCAGGAAATCGGGAATGGCATGCCACGGTAGACGCGAGAGCGCCGCGGGATCTTCCCACCGTTCGCGGAAGACGTCCTCCACATCCCGGACTGCGGGCCCCTCGATCTGCACCTGCACGTCGTGCCACGCCGGAATCTCGCCGTACTCGGGCGGGAAGGGGCGCGAGACGGGATCGCCGAAGTGATCGGCGTCGTCGCGTCGAGCACGGGCCAGATCGATACCGCCCACGAAAGCGACGTCGGGCAGATCTTTCCTGCCGTACCGCACGACCACGAACTTCTGATGGTGGCTCCCGGTGACCAGCACGCGCTGGTCCAGAATGACCTCGCCGCCCGCCTCCTCCAGCCGCAGCGCGAGCTTGCGGTTCTTCGGACCGGTGAAACCGAGGGTCTCCATGTGGGAGCGCCACACCATCCCCTTGACGACGCCACCGCGGTGCGCGACGGCGGCCAGGGCATCCTCGACGGTCACGCCGTCGTCGGTGAGCAGCTGCTCCGGGTCCCCGCGCCAATCGGTGAAGAGCACCAGATCGTCGCGCTCGGTCTGCTCGAGGGCCCGTGCGAGTGCCGCGAAGTACGTCTTGCCGTGCACGAGGTTCTCGACGCGATTGCCCTCGGTCCAGGCCGAGATTCGGGTGTCGTCGTTGCCTCGCTCGGGCGCGGTCAGGAACCACGGGTGCCCCGGATCGAAACTGCGCTCGGGAGCTGTCAGAGCAGAGGTGGACCGACCGAATTTCTCGGCAACTCCGTCAACGACGCGCCGGATGCGCTGCACTATCACGATGGCATTGTTCCACCCGGTTTGAAGGCCACAGTGGGCGGGCACCCCGGCGATATGACTCAGGTACCCAACGTCACGCTCAGAAACGGCAAGCAGATTCCCCAGCTCGGTTTCGGCGTCTTTCAGATCGACGCCGACGAGACCGCGAAGGCCGTCGAAACGGCGCTCGAGATCGGCTACCGACACATCGACACCGCGCAGATGTACGGCAACGAGAAGCAGGTCGGCGAGGGCATTCGCAACTCCGGCATCGACCGCGAATCGGTGTTCGTCACCAGCAAGCTCAACAACGGTTTCCACCGGCCCGACGACGCGCGCTCGGCGTTCGACAAGACGCTCAGCGACCTCGGGACCGACTACGTCGATCTCTTCCTCATCCACTGGCCGCTGCCCACCCGGTACGACGGCGACTTCGTCTCCACGTGGAAGACGTTGGAGGAGTTCGCGGCAGACGGCCGGGCCCGCAACATCGGCGTCTCGAACTTCCAGCCCGCTCACCTCGATCGTCTCGCCGAAGAGACCGAGACGGTTCCCGCGGTGAACCAGATCGAGGTGCACCCGTACTTCGTCAACCACGACGTGTGGGCCTACGGCCGCGAACATGCCATCCCCACCGAGGCGTGGTCGCCGATCGCTCAGGGCAACGTTCTCGACGACGCGGAACTGAAGCGAATCGCCGACGCCGCAGGCAAATCCGTTGCACAGGTAGTGCTGCGCTGGCACATTCAGCGTGGCAACATCATCTTCCCGAAGTCGGTGACACCGGAGCGAGTGAAGGCCAACTTCGACATCTTCGACTTCGAGCTGAGCTCGGCCGACGTCGATGCGATCACCGCACTCGACAAGGGCGAGGAAGGCCGGAACGGTCCGAATCCGGACACGTTCGACATGATTCCGGACTAGAACGTAACACTGTGGGCCCGAACGTCTTCGGACGTTCGGGCCCACGGTGCTGTTCGAACGGCTGTCGGTGCTTCAGTGCTTCAGGGTTGATCCGGTGGCGGCGATGACCTGTTCGGTGGTCACGCCCGGTGCCAGTTCCACCAGCTTCAGCGTGCCGTCGCCGACGACGTCGATGACGGCCAGGTTGGTGATGATGCGGTCGACGACGCCCTGGCCGGTCAGCGGCAGGGTGCACGCGTCGAGGATCTTCGGATTGCCGTCGCGGTCTGTGTGTTCCATGACCACGATGACGCGTCGAGCCCCGTGCACCAGGTCCATCGCGCCGCCCATGCCCTTGACCATCTTGCCGGGGACCATCCAGTTGGCGAGGTCGCCGTTTCGGGAGACCTGCATGCCGCCGAGAACGGCTGTGTCGATGTGGCCGCCTCGGATCATGCCGAAGCTCAGCGACGAATCGAAGTACGACGCACCGGGATTGACGGTGACGGTCTCCTTTCCGGCATTGATGAGGTTGGCGTCGACCTCGTCCTCGGTGGGGTAGGGGCCGGTGCCGAGAATGCCGTTCTCCGAATGCAGAGTGACGTTCACCTTGTCGGTGAGGTAGCCCGGGATCAGCGTCGGCAAGCCGATGCCGAGGTTGACGTATTCGCCGTCGACCATCTCGGCCGCCGCACGCTCGGCCATCCGGTCTCGGGTCCATCCTGCGGTCATGCTCGAACTCCTGAACTGACGGTGCGCTTTTCGATGCGCTTGTCCTGTGGACCGGTATGTACGACACGTTGGACGAACACTCCGGGAAGATGCACCTGGGCCGGGTCGATTTCGCCCGGCTCGACGAGCTTCTCCACCTGAGCGATCGTGATCCTGCCGGCCATCGCTGCCAGCGGATTGAAGTTCATCGCTGTCTTGTCGAACACGAGATTTCCCGCGGTGTCGCCGATTTCGGCGTGCACGAGAGCGAAGTCGGCGTTGATCGCCTCCTCGAGCACGTAGCGTTTGTTGCCGAACACCCGTGTTTCCTTGGGCGGTGACTCGATCGAGACGGAACCGTCGACGTTGTAGCGCCACGGCATTCCGCCGTCGGCGATGGGGCTGCCGACCCCGGCGGGGGTGAAGAAGGCGGGAATGCCGGTGCCGCCGGCGCGGAGACGCTCGGCGAGCGTGCCCTGCGGTGTCAGTTCCACTTCGAGTTCGCCGGCGAGGTACTGCCGGGCGAACTCCTTGTTCTCGCCGACGTACGACGCAGTGACGCGGCGAATACGTCCGGCTGCCAACAGAATTCCCAATCCGTAGCCGTCGACGCCGCAGTTGTTGGAGAACACCTCCAATTCGTCCGCGTCGGTGTCGGCGATGGCCTCGATGAGGGCATCGGCGATGCCGCACAGGCCGAAGCCGCCGACCGCGATGGTCGCTCCTCTACCGATGTCCGCCACCGCGTCGGCTGCGGAGTCGTAGGTCTTTCCTGTCACGTGAACTCCTGATGTGTTCGTTGAGCAAACGATGGGTCCAGTGAACTCGACCAGCGCGCATCGCGGCTGTTTTAGGAAATTCTGCTCGAATGTCGAACATGAAGTGCATCAGCGTTCACTCAGTGGACGTACAGTGGTGCGGTGACTGTGCTCGATGCCAACGCAGGCGTCATCGCCAAAGTGTGTGCTCTGCTGCGTGCCGCCAGTGCGGCGGAGGCGACCGGTACCTCGACCACCGAGTTGGCGAGGTCCGCTGGAGTTGCGCGCCCGACGGCTCATCGGCTGTTGACGGAACTGGCCGACGAGGGATTCGTCGACCGCGATACGGGAACCGGACGGTGGGCACTGGGACCGGAAATCTATCTCCTCGGCTCCATGGCCGCATTGCGCTACGACGTCACCGATCAGGCCCGAGATATCGTGCAGGACTTGGCAATGCGGAGCGGCGAGAGCGCGTTCCTGTCCGCGCGTCGAGGTGGCGAGACAGTGTGTCTGCTTCGGGTGGAGGGCAGCTTCCCGCTACGGTCGCATGTGCTGTACGAGGGCATCCGATTACCGCTGGGGGTGGCCTCCGCAGGCTTGGCCGTTCTCGCCCATCTCCCGGACCGCGAGGTCGACGAGTACCTGGACGGCGTCGATCTGGTGCCCGAGTGGGGACCCGATCATTCGGAGTCGGCGATTCGGCACCGGATCGAGCTGACGCGGTCCTCGGGCTACGCCGTCAACCCGGCATTGCTCGTGGAAGGCAGCTGGGGACTGGGCGCAGCGGTGTTCGACCGCGGCCGTAGGCCGGCATGGGCATTGAGTCTGACCGGTGTGGAAACGAGGTTTCGAGAGGACAGACGTCGGGAGTTGGGAAAGATGCTGCTCGACGCCGCGCATCGGCTCACCCTGCAGGTGGGCACCCGTCCCGATCCGATCTAGCCGTCCAGTCCTTCGAGAATGTCTGCGGCATCCTGACTTCCGCCGGCTGCCAGTCGCTGCAGTTCGTCGCGGTCCTCGCGCTCTCCGGCGCGTTCGACGAGCATGTCGACGGCGTCGCTGTTGCCGGCTGCGGCAAGTGAACGCAGGTCGTCGACGGTGCCCTGCTCCACCAATTCGTCGATCGCGTCCTGGTCACCGCCCGCAGCCCGTGCACGTAGTGCGGTCAGGTCGGATGGCGTGGGTTCGGTCATGTACGGAGTCTAAGTCGCCCGTGCGAGGCGAGGAACAATTCTGACGTACGCGATCATGCCGATCAGCTCCACCAACGTCTGCGTCACCACGACCACTGCGGCGAGGGAAAGAGCCGGCGGCAGCGCGAGCGCGAGAGGCAGCACCACCAGCGAGTTCCGGGTCGCCCCGGAGAAGATCAAAGCCCGGGTCGCGGGCACGTCCTGGCGGGTGACCCGAGCCGTCGCGAGTCCCACGACGGCCATGACGACCAGAAACGCCACGAAGATCGGCACTGCTGCGATCAGCTGAGATGCCTCGCTGCGGACTGCGTCGACCTGAGATGCGACGACGACTGCGAGGGTCGCCATCATGATCGGCACCATTGCCGCTGCCATGGCGTCCATTATGCGAGTGCCGAGGCGTGTGCGTCGTGCCAACCACTGCGTTGCCGCAGCCAATGTCAGTGGCAGCGCGATCAGTAGGACGAACGCCTCGACGAACGGTGCGACGTCGATGATCTTCACCAGGTCGGGTCCGACGAACAACCAGAGGTAGAGCGGCAAGAACGCGATCTGCAGCAGCATCAGTAATGGAGCAGCGGCGAGAAGTCGTTCCGATGCCGCCCCGGCCAATCCGCTGAAGACGATGACGTAGTCGATGCACGGAGCCAACAGCACGAGAAGTATCCCGACGAGCACCGCTTCGTTACTCGCAACGAACCGGGTCAGTGCGAACACGACGATCGGGACGAGTACGAAATTGAGCACCACGACGCTCAGCAAGAAATTCCGGTCGCGTAGCGAATCGCCGATGGCGGAGAACGGAACTGCGAGGAACGTTGCGTAGAGCAAGACGATCAGCACCGGATTGATGGCGATCTCGAATGCGGGAGCCGATGCCGGTGCCGCCAACCCGACAACAACTCCGACGGCCAACGCCAGTAGATACAGCGGGATCTGGAACTTCTCGAGCCACGCCACTGCCGAACCGGTCACGTGGTACTCGTCGATGAAGTGCAGAGGGTGGGCACGTACCGAGGATAGGCGTTGTCGAGTATTCGGGGGATGTGGCTCGGGTACGCGATCATCGCCGCGTCGGTCCGACGACCTGGGGTTCGACGGGTCCGGCGTTCTTGTCGGTGGGTCGGGATACTCTTCTTTCAGTTCGAACATGCGTTCTTGTTTCGATTCACTGGGGGGTGAAGAGATGGCGATACCGACGGTGTCGTTGGATGCGTTGACCGCTGCTGCGCGGGAAGAGAATCGGCTGGCGGCTCGCAAGATTTCCGCGTGCTACGACGTCCATCGGAGCTGGATCACTCTCGACACCAAGCACAAGCACTACAGCCGGTATGGGCGCACCGAGATGGCGGTGGCGTTGGGGTGTTCGGCGACGGTCGCCGAGGCGTATGTCTCGGTCGGGGTCGCCCTGCACACTCGACTGCCGCTGGTGAAGAAGGCATTCGAGGCTGGGGAGATCGATCTTCCGCGAGTGAGGGTGGTGTGCCGGATCCTCGACAACCTCTCGGACGACATCGTGAGGTCGGTCGAGGACGAGATCGTCGAGGCGGCCCGACGGTCGTCACCGGGGCCTTTGGAGAAGGAGATCTGGGACATTCTTCTGCGGGTCGCGCCGGAGGAAGCAGCAGCGTTGCGGGAGTTCGCGAAAAAGTTCCGCAATGTTTCCTACGCCCCGGCTGGGGAATTGGCCCGGATCCGAGCAGAATTGACCGCCCCCGAAGCGGCGGCCGCATGGCAGCTCCTGGAGGAAATGGCCGACACGCTCTGCCCGAAAGACCCACGCGGCAAACAAGATCGGCTGTGTGACGCCTTCATGGCGCGGATGCACGGAGAACCCCGGCTGGAATGCCTGTGTCAACGTGAGGACTGCCCGAAGAAAGATGCAGAGCTGCCGGACCGTCGGGTGCCGTTGACGATGGTCACTGTCGATATCGCGACGCTGATCGGACTGCTCGCGAATCCGGCGTACCTGGCCGGGCACGGATCCATCGATCCCGACCTCGCGCGGGAGTTGGCGCGCAACAGTCACTGGCAGATCCTGCTCACCGAGGCGGTGACCCTCGCCGAGACACTCGGACTGGCAGTGCAGAACCCGGAAACCGGGGAATGGGAACAACGCTCGGCAGAAACAACAGCCGAGCCGAGTGCGACAGAGCCCGAGCCGGCAGAGCCCGATGCGGCAGAGCCTGACGCGACAGAGCCTGACGCGACAGAGCCCGACGCGACACAAACCAACGCGGAAGCGGATACGCGAGTAACGCGGACTGGCACTGGCACTGGCACTGGCACCGCAACGAACACAGCAGCGCCAGTACCGTCGATACCGCCACCTTCGGTTCCGCCACCGTCGCTCCCGGACCCAGGACCGCATCCCGGCGCGGGGCCGGGCCAGGGTTCGGGTTCGGTTGCAGCAGAATCGCATTCGAAGCCAGCCCCGATACCGCCTGAGCCGACCGACTACGACGAGACCCAGCACCGGCAACGACGTCGGAATGCCTTGGCGGCCTCCGCAGCCCTGTTCTGTACTCACACACCCGTCGGCAGGGGCACACGGCACAGCTCTGCCCTCGACCTATCCTCGGAGGTCCGCCCCGACAACCCGACGATCCGCCCCGCAGGCCGCACCGCACAGCGCACTTCCTCAGGCGTCTATCTCGGCAACGCATCCCTGGCCGCAGCCCTCGAAGCCGCCATCGCCGCCGACCCCACCCTCGGCAAGTCCGTCCGACGCGACCCACTCACCGACCGAGCCCTGATCTACCGGCCCGACGCCCTCACCACCGCGGCAGTCCGGCTACGCGACCGCCATTGCCGTTTCCCCGGCTGCCACCGACCTGCCGAACGCTGCCAACTCGACCACATCATCGCCTTCGATCACGCCAATCCACTCGGCGGCGGCTGGACGACAGTCAACAACCTCCAATGCCTCTGCGAATACCACCACAGCGTCAAAACCGCAGGCTACTGGAAAGCCGTCATGCTCCCAGGCGGCGCCACCCTGTGGACCTCCACCTCGAAGACCACCCGAATCACCCTGCCCGCCAACGGAACAGCCGTACCCATCATTGGCAACGACCTCCGACCGTACATACCCACCAAGCCCAAACGATCCGGCATCATTGCCTACCCCGACCCACCGGACAACGAACAGCCCGAGACAGACGACACGGCAGCACCGCCCTTCTAGAGGCCGCGTTCTTAGGTGCAGCGTTCAGTAGTCGAACGCCTCGAACCTGACATCTTCACCGGCCACCCACTCCAGAACTGCTTGGTGCAGAGGCCGATCCGCGCACACATAGAACTGCCTTCGCCCCACGTGGCCTACGGCTTTGACGTCGGACTCGGTCATTCGTCGTACGTATGTCCGGGCTCGGAGCTGTTCGAGAGTGCGTGCCTTGGCATGCCCGTCGGTGTCCAACTGTCCGGTGATGAACACCGTGATCGCCATCCCCAAGTGGCCGACCTGCTCGATGACGTCGACGGCGAGAGCCAGGTCCTCTGCGCGGATGCTCCACAGCAGGGTCAGCGCGAGTCCGGATTCGTGGGCAGCATGCGCCTGCGCCATGAAGGGCGTGATCCCGATCCCCGATGCCACGACCACTACGTCGTCGGTATCGGGCTGCGTATCGGCGTATCTGGTGTCGTCCTCGCCGCCGAAGCCCATGACAGGGACGGCCAGGTCCGACCCTGGAGTCCACCGCGACAGCAGGCGGCTGACCGGTCCGTGCTCCCGAACGGTTATCTCGAATACATTGCTGCCCGAAGTGTTCGGTTCGCTGGACACCGTGAACGTTCTGATGAAGTCGTCGTTGAGGGAGCTCGGGTCATGATCGCGCATGTGCGACCAGCCACGATCGAGTCGATGCGAGAAGTCGAGGGTGACGTGTTGCCCTGCACTCCATCGCACCGGCGTCGACGACTCGCCCGGAGAAAGCCGGAATGTGTAGCGCGATATCGTCGGTGTGATCGGCAGCTTGTGGATCAGCGAGGCAAGCATTCTGTCCGCTGATCTGGGCCGCCGGCCCGAACCTCCGACCTCGCGGGCCAATCTTCGAACCGGCGGGTTGTACGGCGACGGGTCGAGCAGCGTGCCTCGGAATGCAAGGCCCTCTCTTACGAAGCGCACTGCCTCGATATCGATCCGTACAGCCATACTGCTATGTGGCAGAACGCTTTCAGCGGCATCTCCGATCAGTACCTCTGCGCGTCCCGTCAGGTAGAGGATGTCGCCGGTGTCGAAATCGGGGAAGGTGAGTCCCACTGCCCGGTCGGAAGTGATGTTTCCCAACGTCTGGTAGAGGCGGTTCCCCGAGTACTCCGGGTACACCAGGGTCACGCCCTCCGTGTCGGAGTTACTGAATACCCGGACGAATCCTGGTGCCCCACCGCGGATGTTGGTGTCCATGCTGTGGGCGCCGTGTCGGCTGGAGATGAGGAACGTGTCGGATCTGCCGATGAGGGCGAGGGCGTCGGCTGGTAGCGGGAGTGAATCGGTGATCAACTGCGGAGATGATGCGTAGGGTGTTATCGCCCGCTTGTTCAGATATTTGGGGCAGTTTCCGAGGGTTTCGTCGACTGCGACATTCACCTGTACGTCGATAGATTCGCTGGTCTCCGAAGGCGTTGTGTCCGTTCGCCTTTCCAGCACCATCGCGTCGTGCAGCCGTCCTGCGATCTTGACCCGGCCCCTGTGCTCGAGATCGATGACGAGGCCCGAGACCAGCTTTCCTCGTCCGTTCGTGGCTTCGTCGCCCACGAGACCCTCGAGCACTGGGTCGGTACCCGTCCAGTGAGCGCCCGGATCTGCGGGACGAGGTTCGAGCCGGGTCCGAAACCTCACTCGGAGAACACTGTCCGAGGCCACGGTTGCTGTTCCCGGAGCGCCTCCGAGCAGCGTTGTCCACACACGGCCGTCGACGCCGATCGTCCCCAGCGCCACGAGTGGGCTCCGGCTCATCCAGGGTCCGTATGCGGCGGGCAGCCCTGGGACAGTGGGGTTGTCCTCGTACGGCACCTGCAGAAGACGGTGCATCGTCTCCTCCCCTGGATGCCACTGGCTCGGCATGTGGTCGTCATCTGCTCGCACGACGTCTGGCCTTTCTCCGAGGCTGTTGGCATACATGGCTATTGGGAACAACTGGTGCGGAATCGAGAACAAGTTCTCTATCAGGCTGCGTGTCGCGCCCCGGAAGATCGGTGCAGGAAGGTGGTGATCAGGGTGGCGACGTCGTCGAGGTGGCTTTCGAGGAGGAAGTGGCCCCCGTCCAGTAGATGAATTTCCGCGTCGGGGAGATCGCGCAGGAACGCGCGCGCGCCGTCGGGTCCGAAGATTTCGTCGTTCTTGCCCCAGACAGCAAGGAGTGGGGGACGACAATCGCGAAAGTAGCGCTGTACCGCGGGATACAGGCGGACGTTGGTCGGATAGTCGGCGAACAGCCGCAGTTGGATCTCGTCGATGCCGGGGCGGGTGAGTAGCGTGTGGTCGTGGATCCAAGCGTCGGGACTCAGGAGCGTCGAATCGGAGACACCGTGGACGTACTGCCATCGGACCGCGTCCAGTTCGAGCGCTTCGCGCAGCGGAGCCGCGGTTTCCGGTGTGCGGTTATTCGCGTAGGTCCATAGAGGAGCCCAGAACGAGTCGACGAACCCTTCCTCGTAGGCATTTCCGTTCTGAGTGACGATGGCGGTGATGCGATCGGGATGGCTGAGGGCGAGACGCCATCCGACGGGTGCGCCGTAGTCCTGGGTGTAGATCGCGTACCGGTCGAGACCCAGCTGCTCGAGGAGGTGATCGGTCACCGCGGTGAGCGTGTCGAAGGTGTAGTCGAAGTTGTCGACGGATGGAGCTGACGAGTATCCGAAGCCGATGAGGTCGGGTGCGATCACGTGAAAATGCTTGCCCAACAACGGGATGAGGTGGCGGAACATGAAAGAGCTCGAGGGTGTTCCGTGCAGCAGCACGATGGTGGGATCGGCGGGATTGCCGGCCTCGCGGTAGAAGACTTCGAGTCCGTCGACGGTGGTGGTGTGGTGATGAACGGCGACCATGAATAACCCCTATAGGTAGTTGATGTGGTTACTCCGATGACGGAACCACACTGGCCGTAACCTGTCAAGCGGTCTATGATGGTTACATGGACACCGCGGAAGCACGGGCGATCGACGAAGCGCTGCTGATCGACCTGCTCAACACCACACCGGTCGTGGATGATCAGCCGATCGATCTCTTGGCGGGCGACGCCGACGGCCGAGACTGGCTGAGTGCACGCGGCGGGACCGGAAGCGCCGAGGAGCTTCAGGTGTGTCGCGCTGTGCGTGACGACCTTCAGCGGGTGGTGCGGGGTGAGGCGTCACCGTCGTCGCTGAGAACGTACTTGGATGGCCTCTCGCGGGTGCCGGTGCTGACCGATGACGCGCTGGACTGGAATCTGCAGGTAGCCGAGGATCGCCGACTGGCTGCGCGAATAGTGCTGGCCTGGGCGGAGATTCGTGAGACTATTCCCGGCGCACTGCGTCCGTGTGCGAATGACGAGTGCCGCCTGTTTCTCCTGGATCGCTCCCGTGCGGGCACCGCGCGGTGGTGTTCGATGGCCACGTGTGGCAACAAGATGAAGGCCCGACGGCACCGTGCTCGGGCAGCGGGCGACTGATTGTCGCGCGCCGCAGCGGGCGCAGGGCGATCGCCCTCGTCGCGAACATTCTGCTGGCCGGCGCGGGGTGTGCCGTCTCCTGCTCGGGCGCAACACGCGAGCCCACGACCGACCGATCGTGGGCTCGTCGTGCAGGAGGTGAGAGTCGCTCTCGGGCGCTAGGACCCGAGGGCGACCAGGGCTGGGGGCGTCAGACCAGGTTCCGAATGTGGTCGCGCGTGAATTCGATGCGCTCGTCGACGCGGCCGTCGCCGACCTTGTTCACCCACTCCGGATCGGAGAGCAGCGCGCGTCCGACAGCCACCAGATCGAACTCGCCGTCCTGGAACTGGCCCGCCAGCGCGTCCAATCCCGTCACACCGGAGGCCGCGTCCTCCGACCATGCCGAGGTGAACACCGAATCGAGGCCCACGGAGCCGACGGTGATGGTCGGAACGCCGGTGAGCTTGCGCGTCCAACCGGCCAGACCGAGCTTGCCGTCCACTCCGTCCAGTTCGGGGAATGCCGGATCCCAGTGCCGACGAGTCGAAGCATGCAGTACGTCCACGCCTGCTTCGACCAGCGGCGTGAGGACGCGATCGAGTTCGGCCGGGTTCTCTGCGAGTCGAGCGTCGAAGTGGTTGCTCTTCCACTGCGAGAAGCGGTAGACGATCGCGAAGTCCTCACCCACCGCGGCGCGGATCGCAGCGACAACCTGTGCGGGGAAGCGGGTGCGGGCCTCCAGAGATCCGCCGAATTCGTCGTCACGCACATTGGTTGTTGCCCAGAGGAATTCGTCGAGAAGGTAACCGTGAGCACCGTGCAGTTCCAGGCCGTCGAAGCCGGTGTTCTTCGCGTTGACGGCAGCCTGAACCCAGTGCGAGGTCAGTTCGTCGAGATCGGCGTCGGTGAAGGCGCGACCGACCGAGGAGCCGTCGAGAGCGATGCCGGACGGGCTGACGGTGGTGACGTCGGGGAACAGGCGTGGCTCGGTGCCGCGCTCGACTCCCAGGTGCCACAGCTGCGGGATGATCGCGCTGCCCTCGGCGTGGACTGCATCGACGACGCCCTTCCATCCGTCGAGGCTGGCGTCGCCGTAGATCCTCGGTACGCGGGTGTGCGGTCCTGCGGCGGGGTCGGGGATATACGTGCCCTCGGTGATGATGAGGCCGGTGCCGCCTGCTGCACGTTTGCGGTAGTACTCCGCCACGTCCGGGCCGGGGATGCCGTCGGGCGAGAACGCCCTCGTCATCGGCGCCATGGCGAAGCGGTTGCGCAGCTTCAGCGACTTGACCTCGAACGGCTCGAAGAGTCCAGCGGTGGACAGGTGCGGTGTTGTCGTTGCAGTTTCGGTCACGCCTGCGCACAACCTGGCCGGAGTCCGAGCTATTCCCCCTCCCTGACTGTTAGCGTCGAAACATTATGAGCCAGTCGCCGCTGATATCAGCTTCCGAATTGCACGGTCTGTTCGAGATGGGTCGCGGCCCAGTGGTCCTGGACATTCGGTGGACCCTTCAAAACGGTAGCGACAGAGCAGGTTACGAGGCGGGGCACATCCCGACCGCGCAATTCGTCGACCTCGGTACGGAACTGGCGGCACCGCCAGACGATCGTGGTCGCCATCCGCTGCCCGACGCGGATACGTTCGTTGCGGCGATGCGAGGAGCCGGAGTCGGCGACGATTCCGCGGTGGTGGTCTACGACGCGGGGCCGGCAACTGCGGCTGCGCGGGCCTGGTGGTTGCTCCGCTACTTCGGTCACCGGGATGTGCGCGTCCTCGACGGCGGGTTCGCGCGATGGGTCGACGAGGGCTATTCCGTCGGTACCGAGCCCTCGATCGTGGCGGCCGGATCGTTCACGGCGCGGCCGCCGCTGGCCCGGGTCCTCGAAGTCGAGGACGTGCTCGACTTCGCACGCGAGAACGTCCTTCTCGACGCCCGCGCACCCGAGCGATTCCGCGGCGAGGTCGAGCCAGTCGATCCTGTGGCCGGCCACATCCCCGGGGCGATCAACAGGCCGACGACCGACAATGTCGATTCCGACGGGCGCTTCCTGCCCCCGGAGGTACTCGACGGCGCATTCGGTGGACTCGTGCCGAAGGGAAAGGACGTCGCCGTCTACTGCGGCTCGGGTGTGACCGCTGCGCATCAGATTCTCGCACTGGAGTTGGCAGGTATCGATGCCGCGTTGTATCCCGGCTCGTGGTCGGGTTGGATCACCGATCCGACGCGGCCGAGGGCATGACACACCGGCGCTGAGCTGGCAGTTCATTCAACCAGGGTTGAACTTGAATCTGACTTCAACTATACCTGGGGAATGAAGGTTGCAGGCAAGGTCGCCATCGTCACCGGAGGTGGTGGCGGAATCGGCGGAGCCATCGCCGCCAGACTCACCGAACACGGAGCCCGCGTCGTCGTCTCCGATGTCGACGAGTCCACGGCCCGATCCGTGGTCGACGCCATCGAGCGAGACCGGCCGGGCACAGCCGTCGCTGCCGCGGCCGACGCGTCGGACATCGGGGATATCGAGCGGCTGATCGCGGTCGCCGAAGAGTCGTTCGGTCCGGTCGATCTGTATTTCGCAAACGCCGGCATCAGCGGTGCCCCCGGGCTCGACGCCAGCGAACCGGACTGGGACCTGTCCTTCGACGTCAACGTGCGCGCACACATCCGCGCTGCGCAGCTGTTGGTGCCGGGTTGGCTCGAACGTGGTGAGGGCTACTTCGTCAGTACGGCCTCCGCAGCCGGCTTGCTCACCCAGATCGGTTCCGCGACATACGCGACGACCAAGCATGCCGCGGTGGGATTCGCCGAATGGCTCAACGTCACCTACGGCAATCGGGGCATTCGCGTCAGCTGCCTGTGCCCGATGGGCGTCAATACCAAGCTGCTCTACGAAGGCCGCGAATCGGGAGATGCCTTGGGAGCGGCCGCAACTGCCGCGGTGCTGAGCGCGGGCGCTGTGCTCGAGCCGCTCGACGTCGCCGACGTGGTGCTCGACGCGATGGACCGGGAGCAGTTCCTGATCCTGCCCCACGAGAACGTACTGGACATGTACCGCAACAAAGGTGCCGATTACGACCGGTGGTTGCGCGGCATGCGCCGCTACCAGGACAGCTTGCTCGACAACCAACAGGGGAACTGAACGTGGCATTTTTCGAGACCAGCGACCGCGCAAAGAAGTACGAGTCGGATCTGTTGGAGTTCATGGACTCTCACGTCTATCCGGCGGAGGCGGTGTACGAGCAACAGATGCTCGAAGCCGGTGACCCGCACTTCCATCCCCCGATTCTCGAGGACCTGAAGAAGGAAGCGCGCTCGCGTGGACTGTGGAATCTGTTCCACCCGCACCCCGAGTGGGGCCCCGGCCTGACCAACCTCGAATACGCTCCGCTGGCCGAGATCATGGGCCGCAGCCTGCTCGCCCCCGAGGCATGCAACTGCAACGCACCCGATACCGGCAACATGGAGGTGTTCACCCTCTTCGGTACCGACGAGCACAAAGAGAAGTACCTGAAGCCGTTGCTGGACGGTAAGATTCGTTCGGCCTTCGCGATGACCGAGCCCGACGTCGCCAGTTCCGATGCCACCAACATCGCAATGAAGATGGACCGCGACGGCGACGACTTCATCCTGAACGGGCGCAAATGGTGGACGTCGAACGCGATGCACAAGAACTGCAAGGTTCTGATCGTCATGGGCAAGACCGACCCCGAGGCAGCAACGCACCGGCAGCAGTCGATGCTCGTCGTGCCCATCGATGCGCCCGGCGTCACCGTGCTGCGCAACCTGCCCGTCTTCGGCTACGTCGACCGAGAGGGCCACGCCGAGGTTCTCTTCGAGGACGTGCGGGTGCCGGCGAAGGACGTGCTGAAGGGGCCGGGTGAGGGATTCGCCATCAGTCAGGCTCGGCTGGGGCCCGGCCGTATCCATCACGCGATGCGGACCATCGGTGTTGCGGAACGGGCGCTCGAATTACTTTGTCGCCGTGCGGTTTCACGGGTGACCTTCGGCAAGCCGGTCGCCATGCGTGCGAACATCCAGGACTGGATCGCCGAGGCACGCATCGAGATCGAGAAGACGCGGCTGCTCACGTTCAAGGCCGCGTACCTGATGGACACCGTCGGAAACAAGGAAGCGCGCACCGAGATCGCAGCGATCAAGGTCGCTGCGCCCGAGATGGCGCTGAAGATCATCGACCGCGCCATTCAGGTGCACGGCGGCGGCGGAGTCAGCAACGACTTCCCGCTGGCGATGATGTACGCACACGTGCGGACGCTGCGGCTCGCCGACGGTCCCGACGAGGTGCACAAGATGTCCATCGCGAAGATGGAGCTGCGCAAGTACATGTGAACGTAGCTCACCTCAGGAAGGCAAGGCTGTGCTAATTTCTGCCGATGACAAGGACCTTCCTGGGGTGCGCCTTTGCCGTCGCCACGGCCCTGACGCTGGCATCGTGCAGCAGTAACACCGCTGACGACGCCGGCTCCGACACCCGCAGCGTCACCGTCGACACACTCGCCGGACCCACGCAGATCACGGGAACGCCACAGCGCATCGTCGCATTCGGGCAGCAGTGGGTGGACGCGCTGCTCGAATTCGACGTGCAACCCGTCGGGTATGTCTCCGCCGGATCGAACGGCGACGAACGCGGGCTCTACCCCTGGCAGTCCGCAGTGGATACGGATGCCCAGATGCTCGACTCGGCCGCCGTCGATCAGATGGGGGCTTCGGTGCCGACCGAGCAGATCGCGGCG
Organism: Rhodococcus sp. 06-1460-1B; assembly: GCF_002258475.1. Lineage (NCBI taxonomy): Bacteria > Bacillati > Actinomycetota > Actinomycetes > Mycobacteriales > Nocardiaceae > Rhodococcus > Rhodococcus sp. 06-1460-1B. The sequence goes on along the minus strand of NZ_NOYS01000026.1, from coordinate 58,382 downwards.
CTACAGCCCGACCTGATCCTGCTGTCGGGGATACCGTCGATAGAGCCGTACAAGAGCTTGTCCGACGTCGCGCCCACGATATTTCCGAAGGCGGAGAAGGTCGAGACGTGGGAATCGCAGATCGAGACGCTCGGGCGGGTGCTCGATCGCGAGGACGATGCACAGAGCATCATCGACGAGGGGCATGCCGTAACCGATGGCATCCGTCAGCAGTACCCGGCGCTCGACGGTAAGTCGGCTGTGTTGTCGCAGTTCGTTTTCGACAGTCAGCAGCTTGCGGTCGTCGCCGACCCGGAGGACGGTGCCGCGAAGGTCTTCGACAGCATCGGACTCGACGTCCCGCAGGATTTGGTGAACTCGCCCGACATCTCTCACGGCCGGATCGTGCTGAGCCCCGAACGGCTGGACGTTCTCACCGCAGACCTCGTGGTCATTCTCCCCAACGGCGGCACGCGCGAAGACCTCGAACAACTTCCGGGGTTCACCAGCCTGCCCGCGGCGACCGGCGGCGGAGTTGCCGTCGTCGACTACGCGACGGTGGTGGGATTCAATACACCATCGAAAGCGTCGGTCGAGTTCTCGCTGAACAAGATTCGTCCGCAGCTCGAGGCTGTGGGTACCTAACTCTCGGGTGACCAGGACGGGTCGCGTCCGATGAAGGCCATCAACCTGTCCTGGGCGGATGCGTTGTCGTCGACGTCGACGGCGGGGCCGAACTGCCCGCTCTCGCGGAGTACGCGGTCCATCGGTTTCATGGCGATCAGCGCTGCGGCGCAACGCTCTTCGCCGAGATCGGGATCGCGTCCCAGGGCTTTGGCCAAGTCCCAGGTGTGCATCCACACATCAGCGGTATAGAACCGGTCGATCGCGTCTTCGACCGGCATGTCGCCGATGTGCGGATTGCTCAGGATGCGGCCCGCGGGGGCGTCGAGGATGGCTTGGATGTCGGCGGCGTGTCGCGCCCACGCGGCGGCAGGGTCGCGCGTCACGTCGAGTTCGGTGAGCTCGACACCCTCGACACCGCCGAGGAAACCACGTGACCAACCGACGAGGTGTTCGACGACACCCAGCGCGTTCCACTCCGGTACCGGACTGGGCCGAGACCACGCGTCCCCGGAAACGGATTCGACCAACGCCGTGAACGCGGCGGCGTCCCGTGCATGCTGTGCAGCGGGTCCCGTCAACAGTGCATCGAGTTTCTCGTAGCCCTCCCTGACTCCGACATCCATTCCGCTGGAGAGCATCCCGTCTCGGGTTGCGAAGTCGGACAGCACGCTCAGCACCCTCAATCGCGTGCCGCCGTTGTCGCGGGCCTCGAAAGCCATTGTCTCGAGGGCGACCGAATCCGGATCGCCTTCGTAGGTGAAGGTCCACACGATCCGCTCGTTCGCGCGAACCTCGTGGAAGCTGCCGAAGAACGACGCGATCTCTTCGCCGTCGCGGTCGTTCGCGAACGACCATGCACCGCCGGTTCGCGCGTCCCACGCGATGATTCGCGTCGTCACCGACCGCGGGCCCACCCACTGCCGATACAGATCGGGGTCGACGTGTGCGCGGAACACCTGCTCGGGCGACGCGTCGAACTGCCGGATGATCTCGATTGTGGGTACTTTGTCGTCCGCTACTATCTCGGTTTCGTGCTCGGTCATGACACGTCCTTCTGAGAGTCGTCTTGTGTTACAACGTGATCCAGCAGGTCGTCGAGTCGGCGGTAGCGCTGCTCGGCCTCCTGGCGATAACGCTCGATCCACTTCGCCATAAGGCCGAACACCTCCGCATCCAAGTGCACCGGTCTGCGCTGGGCGTCTTTGCTGCGCGTCACCAGCCCGGCGTCCTCGAGCACCTTCACGTGCTTGGAGACTGCCTGCAGACTCATGTCGTACGGCTCGGCCAGTTCGCTGACGTTGGCGTCGGCACCCGCAAGCCGAGCAACCATGTCACGCCGGGTGGGGTCCGCCAACGCTGCAAAGGTTCGATTGAGCTGCTCGATCCGGTCGTCCATGGTCACTTACCTCCTCGAATGCAGTAAAGATATGCCCCTCGAGCTGTGTAGTCAACCAATTGGTTTACAAGGATCGCAGAAGGGTTGACAGCCTGCTGTCATGCGCGCAATATTGACAGCATCCTGTCAATCGACGTGAGGACCGTTCCGTGATCACCGTTGCGCTGTATGCCACCGACACCATGGCCGATTGGGAGTACGGCTACCTCATCGCCGGGCTCGCGATGGCCCGCGAGCAGAATCCCGACGCCAACCGGTTGCTCGTCGCATCGGAATCGGGGGAGGCGGTGACGACGATGGGCGGCCTGAGGATTACCCCCGACGTTGCGTTGGCCGATCTTCCGTCCGTCGACGCGCTGATTCTGCCCGGTGCCGGCACGTGGGAATCCGCCAACGAGGCAGCGTTGAAGTTGGCCGCCGAACTCGTTGCAGCGGGCACCCCGGTCGCAGCAATCTGCGGGGCAACCTACGGGCTGGCTCGGACCGGCCTGCTCGACGACCGGCCGCATACCTCGAATGCGGCCGAATTCCTCACTCAGGCTGCGGAATACCGCGGAGCGGAGCATTACCGTGAGGAGAAGGCAGTGTCCGACGGCACCGTCATCACCGCCGGAGCGACTGCACCGATCGAGTTCGCCAAGCTGGTGTTCGAGCGCCTGGACGTGTTCCCGCAGCCCATCATCGACGCATGGTACGGGCTCTACACGACGGGGGAGCGCAGATTTTACGACCAGCTGACGGGCGCATGAGCCGACGAACGCCGGAGGGAGATGCGCTCACCGAGGTGGTCCTGCCGGTCTTCGAGCTCAACGGCGAATTCCTGGCTGCCGCACAGGACATCACCGAACCGACAGGATTGACGCCGGCCTGGTGGCAGGTTCTCGGGGCCACTCTCGACGAGCCGCTCTCGGTGGCCGATATAGCGCGACGCGTCGGTCTGGGTTTGGCGCGGCAAAGTGTGCAACGAACCGCAAACCTGTTGGTGGACAGGGGCTGGGCCGTCTACATCGAGAATCCGAACCACAAGCGAGCGAAGCTCCTCGAGCCCACCCCGAAGGGACGCGAGACCGTAGCCGCTCTGCGAGATGCTCAACACGCGTGGTCGGACGCGGTGGGTGCCGCGGTGGGTGAGGACGAATTGCGTTCTTTTGCACAGACTTTGGAGAAGATTGTTGCGGCATCCCGCGCCTACCGTGGTGGCCGTGCATAATTCGGGGATGTCAGCGCTCGTGATCGTTCTTTCCGGACTCCTGGCCGGTTTGCTCTCGCAATCCGACGGGGTCGATATCTTCGGCGACACCAGCGTCGGGGGTGTGGTGTTCTCCAGCGGCGGAGGGGGAGTCGCCGTTGCAGTGATTCTGGCGTCGGGTCTGGCTATGCTCGTCCGTCGGCGCAATATTCTGGCCGGCCTGTCCATCGCTGCGGCCATTGGCGCCGGGGTGACGGCCCTGATGATGCCCTCCGACCTCGCCGAGGTGGTGGCAGGCGGAGTTCTGTTGGGATGCATTGCAGTACGGGCGAACGGTGTACGAGCTCGGCAAGCACTGTTGATCGGGTCATTCCTCGTCGGACTACTCAATGCAGGCGCGGTCGAGGCCTTGCAGCATCCGAGTATCCCGCGTCGCTACGCCGACTACCTCACCGAATCCGATATCGGCCCAACGGTGGTCGTTCCGGTGCTGTGCGTGCTCGTCGTAATTGCAGTGGCCTCGGCAGCTCGTGTCGACCGCAGCGACGACCATGCGCCACCGGAACGGAGCATCCGACCGGTCGGGGCGATACTGCTTATCTCGATCGGTGGCTTGCTGCTCAATATGTTGTTCGTGCAGATGCTGTTTCGAGCTGAAGACGGCTTCGGTGGAAGCTGGTACTTCGGCCTCGTCGTCGTACCAGTGTTGTTCGGTGCTGCCGCTCTGCTACCGGGTCGCGGAGGCATACTTGTGCTCGCCGGGACAGCCGTGTTGCTCACCTCGACCACCACCGCTGGGGTGGGCATCGATGTGTCGGACGGTATCTGGGTGCTCGGGCTCGTGGCAATCACGGCAGTTGCGGTGACAGTGGGCGCGGCACTCGGGCTGCGCTGGGGTCGACCGATCGTCGGCTTCGCGACCCTGGCGGTGGTGTGTACGACCGCGCTGTTCGAGCGCCCCCCGTGGGACAACGTGCACTACGCGGCAAGTCTGGTGATCTTCCCGGCTGCTGCGGCCTATCTTTACGTGGCGTGCACGCCCTCGACCCCCACGCCCTTGACCATCGGCCTCGCGGTACCGGTGGCGATCACGGTGCCGATGGTCGTCACCTACGGTTGGACGGCGTACACGCCGCTCACATCCGCCCTCCACCACTCGACGTGGCCCAGTGCCGAGCTGTGGCTCTCGACGGGCGGGGCAGTGGCGACGGTGGTCCTCGCAGGCGTCGGGACGCGGTTCCTCGGTCGTCGGCCACTTGTGAATTGAACACCGGAGTACCGTTTTCTTACATGGCTTACAGATACCTCGGAAACAGTGGACTGAAGATTTCGGAGATCACCTACGGCAATTGGTTGACCCATGGTTCGCAGGTGGAGAACGACATCGCGACCCAGTGCGTGCGTGCGGCTCTCGATGCAGGCATCACCACATTCGATACCGCCGATGTCTACGCCAACGGGGCTGCGGAAACGGTCCTCGGTGACGCATTGAAGGGCGAGCGCCGCGAATCGCTGGAGATCTTCACCAAGGTCTACTTCCCCGTCGGACCCAAGGGTCCCAACGACACCGGACTCTCTCGCAAACACATCTTCGAAGGCATCGATGCCTCGCTGCGTCGGCTCGGTACCGACTACGTCGATCTCTACCAGGCCCACCGCTACGACGTCGAGACCCCGCTCGAAGAGACCATCGCCGCGTTCGGCGACGTCGTCCGTCAGGGCAAGGCCCTCTACATCGGCGTCTCGGAGTGGACGGCAGATCAGCTCCGCGCCGGCCAGGAACTGGCACGGCAGAACGGGTTCTCGATCATCTCGAACCAGCCGCAGTACTCGGCCTTGTGGCGCGTCATCGAGGATCAGGTGATCCCGACGTCCAAGGAACTGGGCATCTCGCAGATCGTCTGGTCACCCATCGCTCAGGGCGTGCTCACCGGCAAGTACCTACCCGGACAACCGCTGCCCGACGGCTCGCGCGCCAAGGACGACAAGGGCGGCGACAAGATGATCGCGCGCTACCTCGACGATCAGACGCTCACCCGGGTGCAGGCACTCAAGCCGATCGCCGACGATCTCGGAATCACCATGGCGCAGTTGGCCGTTGCCTGGGTTCTGGCCAACGACAACATTTCCGCCGCGCTGGTCGGGGCATCGCGTCCCGAGCAGATCGCCGAGAACATCAAGGCGTCCGAGGTCACCCTGGACGCGGATGTACTCGCCAAGATCGACGAAGCCCTCGGCGATTCGGTCGAGCGTGATGCGGGCAAGACCGGCTCCCCGGAAGCCCGGTTGGTCTAGAAATTCGTCGACCGGTCCACGTTTGACGGGGCGGAGCTGCGGTACTCGGCGTTAATGTGGACCATGCGCTCACCACTCCGTAATCGCAGCACCGCCCCGGCTCCCGCATCCCCAGCCCGGGTGGTGGTGGTCGGCGGCGGGTTCGGCGGCTTCTACGCACTGCGCAAGATGCAGAAGCTGTTGGGCCCGGACCGCGCCTCGTTTACCCTGGTTGCGCCCAACGACTACCTGCTCTACAGCCCGTTGCTGCCCGAGGTGGCGACCGGCGTGCTTGATCCGCGGGACATCGCGGTGTCGACACGACAGACGTTGCGGCGCACCAAGTTGGTGCTGGGACACGTCACGTCCGTCGACTTCGAGAATCGACGCGTTCGCGTCGCCGGTCCCGACGGTGATTCGGACCTGGCCTGGGACAAGCTGATTCTGGCCCCGGGTTCGGTGACGAGGCAGTTCGACATCCCCGGTGTCGCCGAGCACGCACACGGTCTCAAGACCCTGAGCGAAGCAGTGTTCATTCGCAACCACGTGTTGAAGCAGTTGGATGCAGCCGACGAACTGCCCGACACGCCGGAGGGCCGCGCCGAACGCAAGGAACGGCTCACCGTCGTCGCTGTGGGAGCCGGCTATACGGGCACCGAATTCGTTGCGCAGATGCAGAATTGGATTCACGGTATCGCTACCCGGTGGGCGACGGTCGACCCGTCGGACATTCGGTGGTTGCTCATCGACCTCGCGCCGGCGGTGCTGCCGGAACTGGGCGAGCGACTCGGCAAGGAAGCAATGGAAGTCCTCGCGGCTCGCGGCGTCGAGGTGCGTCTCGGGGTGTCGGTGGAATCGGCCACGGCGAACGCGGTGACGCTGACGGACGGCGACGTCGTACCGACACGCACCCTGGTGTGGGGAGCGGGCGTGGCTGCGAGCCCCCTCATCGCGCAACTCGATTTGCCGACCGAAAAGGGCCGGCTTGTGGTCAACCCCGACCTCACGGTCCCCGGCGTGGACGACGTCTGGGCCATCGGTGACGCGGCCGCGGTGCCCGATATCGCCGCCGACCCGTCGAAGCCGACGCCGCCCACCGCGCAGCACGCGCAGCGGCAGGGCACAGCGGTGGCCAAGAACGTCGCCGCGTCCCTCGGTGTCGGTACTGCTCGACCGTACCGACACAAGGATCTGGGACTGGTCGCCGACCTGGGCGGATTCGACGGTGTGGCAAAGCCGTTGGGCGTGCCCCTCACCGGAGCCGTCGCGAAGTTCGTCGCCCGCGGTTATCACCTTTATGCCCTGCCCACCGCCTCCGCCCGGGTGCGCGTGGCCACTGATTGGCTGTACTCGACGGTGCTGTCCACCCGCGTGGTCAACCTCGATCAGGTGCGCTCCGAGGATGCGTTGATCGCCAAGGCGCAGGGGACCGGCGTGTACGACTAGACAGCCATGTGCGCGGAAACTCGTAGCCCACTACGAGTTTCCGCGCACGACCGTCACCGAAGGTGATGCACCTCCTGCAGCCCGTAGACCGGGGTGTCGATGCCCTCGTAGCGCGCCTTGATCTGCAGCGCCAGGTACAGCGAATAGTGGCGTGACTGATGCAGATTGCCGCCGTGGAACCAGAAGTTCTCCTGCTGCGTCGGCTTCCACATGTTTCGCTGTTCGCCCTCCCACGGACCGGGATCCTTGGTGGTGTCCGAGCCCAGACCCCAGCACTTGCCCACCTTGTCGGCGGTCTCCTGGTCGATGAGATCGGCGACCCAGCCGTTCATCGAGCCGTATCCGGTGGCGTAGACGATGAGGTCCGCCGGTAGTTCGGTCCCGTCCTCGAGTACGACGCCGGTCTTGCTGATCCGCTCCACCTGCCCGGCAACGAGTTTGATCTTGCCGTCCGCGACGAGCTCGGATGCGCCGACGTCGATGTAGTAGCCCGAGCCGCGGCGCAGGTACTTCATGAACAGGCCGGAACCGTCGTCACCGAAGTCGTGCTGGAAGCCTGCCTTCTCGAGGCGATCGTAGAAATCCTTGTCCTGCTCTGCGATCTGCTGATACACCGGGATCTGGAACTCGTGCATGATCCGGTACGGCAGCGACGCGAACGTGAGATCGGCTTTGGCCGTGGTCATTCCGGACTCCACCGCGCGCTCGGAGTACAGATCGCCGAGAGCGATCTCGCACAACGAATCCGACTTGACGATGTGCGTGGACGAGCGCTGCAGCATCGTGACGTCGACGCCCGTCTCGTACAGCGCCTTGCAGATGTCGTGCGCCGAGTTGTTGGAACCGACGACCACCACGCGCTTGCCGACGTAAGCGTCGGGACCGGGGTGTTCGCTGGAATGGTGCTGCTCGCCCTCGAACTCGTCCATGCCGGGGAAGTTCGGCACGTTCTTCTTGCCGGACATCCCGGTGGCCATCACCAACTGCTTGGGCCGCAGGATCACTTCCTCGCCGTCGCGGTCGACGACGACGGTCCACTCCTTCGCGGTCTCGTCGTAGGTCGCGGACTTCGCGGTCGTCTTGCTCCAGTACGGAACCTCCATGACCTTGGTGTACATCTCGAGCCAGTCGCCGATCTTGTCCTTCGGCGCGAACACCGGCCAGTTCGGCGGGAACGGCAGGTAGGGCAGATGGTCGTACCAGACCGGGTCGTGCAGGCACAGTGACTTGTATCGGCCACGCCACTGATCTCCGGGGCGCTCGGCACGGTCGACGACGATCGCCGGGACGCCGAGTTGACGGAACCGAGCACCGAGGGCGATGCCGCCCTGCCCGCCGCCGACGACGAGGACGTACGGCTGAACGCTGTAGCCGAGCTCCTTCTCCTCCATCTCCTTCTTCTCGGCCCAGTTCTGGGTATCGGCATTCGAGCCGTGCACGGCACCCTTGATTCGGGACTTGCCCTGCCGCTCCTCGTATCCCTTGAGCTCCTGCATCGTCGTCAGCAGCGTCCACGCCACGTCGTCACCGGTCTCGGCGTCCGTCGTCAAACGCAGATGTCCCTTGCCGCGGCTCGTCGCCGTCTCGAATGCGATCCACGCCGAGACGACGCCGTCTGCTTCGTCGGGGGTCTCGGTGGTGTGAAATCCCGTCGGGTCGGTATCGGCGAGCCTTTCACCGAGCATGTCGGCGACGCCGTCCCGGCCCTCGACCGTCTTGAGGTTCCAGGTGAACGTGACGAGATCGCGCCAGAAGCTGCTGACGGCGAACATGCCGGCAACACGAGGAATATCCCGGGCGACCAGGGCGTCCTCGAACTTCGACAACCAGGCGTCGACCCGTTCCTGCGGGGTGTGCGTGCGGGTGATCGAGTCGGGCTCGATGGTCTGGGTCATGAAAACTCCTTGCGATGAAGAGGTGCCGTGTATGTGACCCAGCACACTCCTGTCGGGCCAGGGGGTCGAGAGTTGCAGGGGGTTGCACTTCACGGTGAGCGCTACAGTTCGAGAAATTTCCGGGGGAAACATGATTCGTCGTCTTACCGCTGCTCTGGTGCTGGTCGTCGTGACCGGGTGCTCGTCGGCGTCGCCTACCGTCGACACCGGTGCCCGGTCGCCGGCGGTCCCGTGCATCGACTCCGTCGGCGAGAACTCGACGCTGGCCGTCATGGGTGACGCATTGCTCCTCACGCCGTATCTGCGCGTGCGGGGACAGGTGCGTACGGCGTTGGAGGAAGAGTTCTACTGGCGTAACAAGCAGCCCGACGACCCCATGGACGCACGCCGCCTGAGCGCGTTCGTTCCCGGTGGCAGCAAGACTGCATTGCTGTACGCCAACACACCTGTCGGCGGAGACGCAGCTTTCGCTGCAGCCACCTGCAGTCTCGAATTCGACTGGAAGGCGGGCCTGTCGTCCGGAGAGTTCGAGGCGGCGATGTCGACTCCAGGGTTCTTGCGCGGCCTGGGTCGTCGACTCTGCACCGATATGGAGATGTCGGGCAACACCACCGACTACCTCGCCAGGGCCGATGAGAAACTGGCCGGATTCGAGGACAACGCTGCAGGCAAGGTCGACTTCATGAGGGCGATGCACCAGAACTCGCTGAAGGACCGCCTCGACTTCCTTGCCTCCCCCGAGGAACCCGGCGAACTGCCGGAGAACCGACGAATCGCCCGACATGACGTCATCGAACTACGGGACATCATTGCGCGACTGGAGAGCGAAACCGATGGACACCTGCTGCAGATCGAACGGGATCGGGTCGAATTCATCAGAGCCGCACTGACATTTCAGTGTCCTGCGCTGAGCGACTGATCGGGCTGCGAGAGCTTGTTCAACCCCAACGACTGGAATCCGACGACGTAGATCAATGTCCACAGGACCAGCCAGTCGACGAAGCCCAGTGCGTTGCCGGAGATGCCGGCCGCGACGACGGGTTCGTGGAGCACGTGCTCGGCAAGAACGTAGTAGTAGGCCAGGAACGTGCCGATGGCCAGCGCGAAAGTCAGTACTGCGCGTCCCGCCGCCGGGAAGCGATCACCGAAGCCGTTCGCCCAAAAGATCATCCAGAATGCCCAGCAGACTCCGATCTGTGCCGGGAACTGGTTGATGACCGTTCCGAGTTCTGCGGTGGCTTCCGAGCCGACGAGTAGCTTCGCGAGCGGAACCATCAGGAAGTAGATCGCCGTGCCGAGCGCAGCGTTGCCGACGGTGGCCGCCAGTGCGGTCCGTCCGCCGCCGCCAGCCAATTTCCAGGGCCAGTTGTCCAGGGTCTGGCCGGTCAGAATCACCGAGACGACGATCGAGTAGAACCAGCCGAGTGCGGTGTCCACGGACATCAGGGGATCGGTGGCCGAGAGCGAGACCGACGGCAGTCCGAACATGAAGTACAACGCGAGGGTCGGGACGGCGACGAATGCGATCTCGCACAGCCCGATCAGCGGTTGCTTCATGCGCAGCACGGTCCACGGCCAGTGTTGCCAGTTGAGGACCACCATGACCCAGGTTCCGAATCCGAACAGCACGAACAGCGCTCCGGCGAAGTAGCCGAGCCCGCCGTCACGAGAACCGGCGAAGTCCGGGTACAACGCCCCGAGGCCGCTGCCGAGGATCCAGGTGACGGCAACGGCGAACACCGCCGTCGAAGTCAGGATCGCGAGCCCGCGCATCGGTTGCTTCAGAGAGTCGAATCCGGCGAATTCACAATCGAATCCGATGAACACGATGAAGAGAATGGCCCAGAACAGCGCGGCGTTGAACGGCAGGGGATAGAAGTTCCAGGGACTGGTGGTGGGATCGGCCAACAGATACCAGGTCGCCAGCGACACGGCCGTGACCACGGCGAGGTTGGCCAGTCCGAATATGAGCCAGTTGCCCTGTGCTGACGCCGTTTTCGGCTCGTCGAGGGGTCGGTCTGCGGTTGCGGTCATGGGGGTCTCTTCTCGGTGGGTCGACAGGGTCGCCGTCACTATGAGCTGAATCACAGCCCACCGTCAGGGTTGCGGGAGGTTGCAGTGTGGCCGATTCGATGCAACGCACTGCAACCCTGTCGAAAGTGGTCGTCGTCACATAAACCTGTGTGCATCCAATTCAGTCAGGAGTGAGAACCGATGCGTGCAGCTGTGTATTACGGCCCGAACAAGGTGGAGATCACCGACGTACCCGAGCCGAATCCCGGTGCGGGGCAGGTCAAGGTCAAGGTCGGGTTCAACGGAATCTGCGGAACCGACCTACACGAGTACTACGCCGGCCCCATCTTCATCCCCACCTCGCCGCATCCGCTGACCGGCCAGGAAATGCCCCTGGTGCTCGGACACGAGTTCTCGGGCACGGTCACCGAGCTCGGCACGGGTGTCACCGGCATCTCGGTCGGCGATCGCGTTGCCATCGAACCGCTCTACCGCTGTGGACACTGCGGACCCTGCCGGGCAGGTAACTACAACATCTGCGCGCAGATCGGCTTCCACGGACTGATGTCCGACGGCGGAATGGCCGAATTCACCGTGGTCCCCACGGACATGATTCACGCCCTACCCGACAACGTCTCTCTCGAACTCGGTGCCCTCGTCGAACCGATGTCGGTTGCCTATCACGCTGCGACACTGGGGGATCCGAAGCCCGAGGACACCGCGATGGTGTTCGGAGCCGGCCCCATCGGCATCGGCCTGTGGTTCGCGTTGCGCGGTAAGGGACTCGACAACGTCTACGTCGTCGAACCGTCGCCGACGCGTCGCGCCTCGATCGAAGCGCTCGGTGCCAAGACCCTCGACCCGACGGCAGTGGACGTGCCCGCCTTCATCGCCGATCTGACCGACGGCAACGGGGCCGACGCCATCTACGACGCGGCCGGTGTGCAACCGGCCGTCGAGACCGCGCTGGGCTGCATCGGTGCCCGCAAACCGCTCGTCAGCGTCGCGATCTACGAAAAGCCGCTCACCACACCGCTGCAGAAGCTTGTCATGAACGAATCCCGCATCCAGGGATCGCTCTGCTACACCTCCGCCGACTACGAGGCCGTCATCGATCTGATGAGCCAGGGCCACTACGACACGACGGGCTGGGTGGACAAGATCACGCTCGACGGCGTCATCGACGACGGATTCGAGGCGCTGCACGCAGGCACCAAGATGAAGGTTCTGGTCGACCCCTCGACGGGTGCACCCGCATGAGCGCGGTGTTGGTCACAGGGGCCGGTCAGGGCATCGGACGGGCGATCGCGTTGCGGTTGGCCAACGACGGGCACGACATCGCGCTGGTCGACCTGGCCGAGGACAAGATCGCCGACGTGGCCGACGAGGTGCGTCGAACAGGCTCGAAGGCAACGACATTCGTCGCCGACGTCAGTGATCGCGATCAAGTGTTCGCGGCCGTCGAACATACCCGTCAAGCGCTCGGCGGCTTCGACGTCATCGTCAACAATGCCGGTATCGCACAGGTCGCGCCGCTCGACGACGTCCGCCCGGAAGACACGAAGAAGATCTGGGCCGTCAACGTCGACGGGGTGCTATGGGGAATTCAAGCTGCGGCAGCCACATTCAAGGCGCTCGGCCAGAAGGGCAAGATCATCAACGCTTCCTCGATCGCAGGCCACGACGGTTTCGCGATGCTCGGGGTCTACAGCGCAACGAAATTCGCAGTCCGGGCATTGACCCAGGCTGCGGCCAAGGAGTACGCCTCGGACGGCATCACCGTCAACGCGTACTGCCCCGGCGTTGTCGGCACCGACATGTGGGTGACCATCGACAAGCGCTTCGCCGAGCTGACCGGTGCCGCGGAAGGCGAGACCTACGACAAGTTCGTCGGCGGTATCGCTCTCGGTCGGGCGCAGACTCCCGAGGACGTCGCCGCGTTCGTGTCGTATCTCGCCGGACCCGACTCGGATTACATGACCGGCCAGGCACCGTTGATCGATGGTGGTTTGGTCTACCGGTGACCCCGCATGAATCCGCTTTGTGAGCTGGAGCACAATTGACAGCGATGACGCAGTCGACAGGCCCTGAACCTGCGCTGGCGGCCGGCGAAGACCCGCGCCGCTACGCGCAGATTCTCACTGCCGTGTACGACGCGACCATGACCGGCGGGAAGTCTCCCGCGCGTCCCCGCGAGGTCATCGGTGACTCCTGGCGGCGGTTGCAGACCCTCGGTATCGACCCGGAACTGGGCAATCCTGCCGAGAGACAGATGGACGCGTCCGATCTCGAGTTCAGTCGACGGGAATCGGGGTTGTTCGACATTCTGGACGACCTCGCCCGTGGCTTGGAATCGGTGGTGCAGGACGGCGACAACATTCTCGTCGTCGCCGATCGGAACGGTCGAGTGCTGTGGCGCAGCGGATCGACGTCGGTGCTCGACCGCGCCGACGGCCTCGGATTCGTCGAAGGGGCCAACTGGGCCGAGGACTCGGTGGGCACCAATGCCATCGGGACAGCCTTGGTCTCACGCCGCGCTGTGCAGATCTTCTCGGCCGAACACTATGTGCGCAGCCATCATTCGTGGACCTGCGCCGGAGCGCCCATTCGCGATCCGCGTACCGGCCAGGTGCTCGGCGCCATCGACGTCAGCGGGCCGGCCAAGACGGTGCACCCCACCACCATCGCCCTGGTGGACGCCGTGGCGAGGTTGGCGGAATCGCAGCTGCGCGAGATTCACCGAACCACCCTGGATCGACTGCGTTCGGTGGCCGCACCGATGCTGGCGCGCCTGCAGTCCCCGGCGCTGGCCGTCGACGCGAACGGGTGGGTCGCGGCCGTCGAATCGGTGGCACTGCGCAATCGCATCCTGCTGCCCGAGGACCTCGCGACGGGACGCTTCTGGCTGCCGAGCCTCGGCGTGTGCGACTTCGAACCCCTGCCCGGTGGATGGCTGGTGCGCCCCACTTCTCATGGGCGTTCCGCCGGCTCCACTCCTGGCGACTCGGCGGACTCGTTCGTCGCGGAGTCCGGCAATACGACGACGATTCGCATCGACCTGCGCGATTCGCAGAAGCCTCGTATCGAGGTGCGCAGCGAGGTGGGGAAGTGGACCCACGAGCCGACGCCCCGGCACGCCGAGATTCTGTACCTGCTGGCCATCCACCGGCAGGGACGCACCGCGTCGCAGATGGCTGCCGACCTCTTCGGCGACGACGGCCGCGCGATCACCGTGCGGGCCGAGATGTCGCGCCTGCGCAAACACCTCGCCGGCATCATCTCCACTCAGCCCTACCGGCTGGACGAGTCGGCGACGGTCGACGTGATCACGCCGGCGGACATGAACAGGCTGCTACCGCATTCGTCGGCCCCCGCTATCCGGGCCGCACGGGGCTGAGCCGTAGCGCAGAATCGGGGAATGAACCGCCTCGCCCGCATCCTCGACGCGTCGGATCCCGGGCAGTTACGGCTGCGCGGTGCCTCGGCGACGACGCTGACGGTGTTGCTCGCGATGGTGGTCCTGCTGCTCGGTACTCGCGCCATCGGCCAGCCGGTCACCGTGGCGATGCTCGGCACCGTGGTGGCGATGCAGGCGTCGGCGTCGGTCAAGGACAAAGACCAGCACAGCCGGCTCGTCACCACCGCCCTGATGGTGCTGCCCGCCTCGGCGGCAGTGACGGTCGCGGCGCTGCTCTCGCGGCTCGGCGCGGTGGCCGACGTCGGATTCATCGCGGTGTTGTTCGCGGCCGTATGGGTGCGCAGATTCGGACCCCGTGGCACCGCGCTCGGCATGGTCGCGTTCATCTCGTACTTCTTCGCGTTGTTCCTTCAGGCGACCCCGGGGCAAGTGCCGATGCTGATCGCGGCGATCGTCGGCGGAGTGCTCATCGCTCTGTTCGTACGGGCGGTGGTCTTTCCGGACCGACCGATCGTGGAGGTGCGGCGGCTGCTGTACGCCATGCGAGCGGTATCGGAATCGGTGCTCGCGGCGGCATCGGCGCGTGAGGACCGTGATCTGGAACTGTTGCGGCGCAGGCTCGATCGGCTCGGAAACACCGCCCTGATGATCGACGACTGGCTCGACCGTCACGACGCGGGACAACTGCTCAGCGTGACGAGTACCGACCTGTCGCTTCGTGTGTTCGACGCCCAGATCGCCACCGAACAACTCGTCAGCTCACTGTGGGCTCTCGATCCGGCCAAGCCGTGGCCGACCGCACTGGGGCAAGCGACTACCGCACTGGGATCGTGCTTGCAGAACGCCCCGTCCGCCGAGCAACTCAAGGCCGCCCGACGGTTGGCCGCCACGGCGGCCGAGCGCGCCGACCCGTCGACCCCCGCCGGTATCGCGACGGTGTCCGCGCAACGAGCGGTGCAGGCACACATCGCCATTCATCACATCACCACCAACGCGGTGGCTGTCACGTCGAGCCCTCGACAGGCTGCTCTCGAGCCGGCGGACAAGGACGAGCCTGCCGGCCTGAACCCCAGCACCAAGGCGGCAATCCAGGTTGCTGTCGCGACCAGCGCGGCAACGGTATTGGGGGAGTTGGTTTCGCCGGACCGCTGGTACTGGGCCGTGCTGACGGCGTTCCTGGTGTTCACCGGGGCGTCGACGCGCGGCGAGATTCTGACCAGAGCCGGTCAACGCATCCTCGGCACGATGGCGGGAGTGCTTGCGGGAGTGGTGATCGCGGCACTCGTCGGCAATCACCAATCCGTTCAGCTGGTGCTCATCGTCGTCTGTGTGTTCTTCGCGTTCTACCTGGTGACCGTCGCGTATGCGCTGCTGTCGTTCTTCGTCACCATCCTGCTCGCGATGCTCTACGGGCTGCTCGGCACGTTCAGCATCGAAGTTCTCGAACTACGGATCATCGAGACTGCAGTCGGCGGAGCCGTCGGTATTGTGTCCGCCTACTTCATCTTCTCGACCGGAACACGAAAGACATTGGTGGACAAGGTCGATACGTATCTCGACCAACTGGACGCCCTGATCGACACCAGCGTCGAATCGGTGATCACTCCGGGAAATGCCACCGACCTGGTGGCGTCGACGCGCACGCTCGACAATGCGCTGAAGGAGGTCGTGACGGCGGGGAAGCCGCTCGTGCTCGGGCCGACGACCCGCAGCCGGCGAGGGGCGAAGCGATTACTGCGGGTGCTGACCGTCAGCGGCCGATCCGCCCACGCACTCGCGCGAGCCGGAGTGCTGGCGTCGCGTGCCGAACCGGAGACGGCACCCTCGGCCGATACTGCCCAGGCCCTGCGCGACGCTGCGGCGCTGGTGCGGGACACCGCCCGGCACGTGGAGGCCGCGATCGCAGGCAAGCGGGTGGGCCAGCCCGAGAAGGTCACCGACACAACGGTGTTGGATGTGTTGCTCACCAGCGCGAACTCGCCCGGCCCGGTGCGGGTCGCGGTGCG
Source organism: Rhodococcus sp. 06-1460-1B (assembly GCF_002258475.1). Lineage (NCBI taxonomy): Bacteria > Bacillati > Actinomycetota > Actinomycetes > Mycobacteriales > Nocardiaceae > Rhodococcus > Rhodococcus sp. 06-1460-1B. The sequence goes on along the minus strand of NZ_NOYS01000026.1, from coordinate 42,139 downwards.
GGCGCTGAACATCATGAATCGGACGCTCGCGGACGTCCTGACCCGGGCTTGACCTTCACACGGTGACAAGGTCTTGGCTGACGGCCATGATCGACTCACTTCGGCACCAGAACTCTTCCGTGCGGCTTCGGGCTGCGCTCGACATCGGAATATCGAAGAACCCAGAACTCCTTGACGCGCTGCTCGAGCGTTGCGCCGTCGAACCGGATTTTCAGGTTCGAGAGATGTTGACGTGGGCGCTGATTCGTCTCCCCGCTGCATCGACGGTGCCCAGGCTGATGCACGAAGTGCGCACCGGCGGCGCGCAGGCTCGCAGCCAGGCGTTGCACACGTTGTCGAAGGTCAAGGACCGGGCGGCCTGGCCGGTGATCACCGAGCCGCTCATCTCCGACTCCGACGACGAGGTGGCCCGAAGCGCGTGGCGGGCGGCGGTCGTCCTGGTCCCCGACGGCAGCGAGCAGTGGTTGGCGACGACGCTGTCCACTCAGCTGGGGCGAGGCGGGCGGGAGTTGCAGCGCAGCCTCAGCCGCGCGCTGGTGGAACTCGGGTCGGTGATCGAGCCGATGGTGCGCGAGGCCGCGTCGAGCAAGGATGTTGCTGTTCGCGCGCACGCGCTGGCGACGGAGTCGCTGCTCCGCGACCCCGACAGCGGATTTGCACTGTTCGAGGCCCAGCGCGTCGATGCACTTGGCGCATCCGACCCGACGGGGTGAATATAGGCAGATGTTGATCGGTGAGGTGGCGCGGCGGTCCGGAGTCAGCGCGCGCATGCTTCGGCACTACGACCGGCTCGGGCTCGTGCAGCCGACCTCGCGGACTGGCACCGGCTACCGCGAATACTCCCCGGCCGACGTGCGCCGCCTGTTCCACGTCGAATCGCTCCGGTCGCTCGGGTTGTCCCTGCACGACGTCGGGCGTGCACTGGACGATCCGAGTTTCGCGGCGTCGGGACTCGTCGACGAGCTCGCGGCCCTAGCCGAGGAGCGCATCGCACGAGACACCGAGTTGCTGACACGGTTGCGCCGCATCGGAAGCGCCCGACCGGAGGATTGGGAGGACGTCCTCGGTGTCATCGGCATGCTCGGAGACCTGGACTCGGTGAGCGCGGGGAAGCGGCAGTCTGCGGCATTGTCCTCCGTCGGAGATCGCCCCATCCCGGCCGAGGCTCTGGCCGAGGCGGTGTTGCGCGAGCCCGCAACCAACGTCGCCGGCGCGCTGCGATGGGCACTCGCGCAGACCGGGAGCGACGCCGTCTCGGCGCTGCGGCAGGGCCTCGACTCACCGGATCCCGAGGTGCGTCGCCGCGCCGTCGATACCGTCGTCGAGATTCCGCATCCCGACGCCACCGAGGTGCTGCGGGAGGCGCTGGGCCACGAGGACGGGCAGGTACGACGACTCGCGGCGCTGGAACTGGGTGCCCGAGGAATCGTCGACGCGATTGCGGTGCTGATCGAGATGGTCCACGAGGGTACGAACGATGTGGACGCGGCAGACGTGCTCGGTGAGCTCGGGTATGCAGACTCCACGGTCGCGGCCCTCATGGACGGCCCGAGTGAGATTGCGGCGCGCCTACGGGTGACCCAGGCACTGGCCAGCATTCCGGGTCCGGCGGCGGCGCAGGCTCTGCGCGAGCTGACTCAGGATGAGGACCGCTCGATCGCGCTGACGGCGACCTACCTGCTGGATCGGAGAGAACGAGCCGCTTCGGTACCGTCGAGGTCATGAAGGCACTCGGACTGCTCGCGGCACTGTCGATCACATTGGCCGCGACCGCCTGCTCCACCTCGACCACCCCGGCCGCACCCGCCGAGCCCGCTGCCGAGAACCAGGTGACCGTCGCCGATCGGATGTTCACGCCGCAGTCTCTGACGATCACTGCGGGCGAGACCGTGACCTGGGTTTTCTCCGACCGCGCGATGGCGCACAATGTCGTCGCCGACGACAAGTCGTTCCGCAGCGAACTGATGCAGTCGGGGCAGTTCACCCACACCTTCGACACCGCGGGCACCTACACCTACCACTGCACCCCGCACCCCGACATGACCGCGACGATCATCGTCGAACCGTGATGGACTGCTGGTCATGGCAACGCGGTCCCGCAGCATCGTCGCACCCCTGGGGGTGGCGGGAGCAGCGGTCGGCGGTGCCATCCTGTTGCACGTCCGCGATCCCCAAAGCTCGACGTACCTGCCGTGCCCCTTCCACGCCCTCACCGGACTGTGGTGTCCGGGATGCGGCGCGACCAGGGCTTTCGGCGACCTCACCCGCGGAGACATCGCGGCTGCCGCGTCGAGCAACGTCGTGGCGGTGCTGCTCGGTGTCGTCGCAATCGGTGTCTGGGCCGCGTGGCTGCGAGCACGATGGACGCAGACGCCACTGACGCTGCCTCGTCCCAATCGCCCGACCGTCGTCGTCGGGGTTGCCCTATTGGTCTTGTTCACCGTGGTGCGCAACACTGCGTGGGGCACCGCCCTCGCCCCGACCTGACATCCCTAGGAGGCTGCTGTGCTGCTGCAAATCTTCTCGATCATCGTGCTGCTGGGCGTGCTCATCGCGCTCATCCCCACGGCCCGACGCGTGTTCAAGAAGGGTGACGACGAATGAGCGACTCACTGCGAGATCGGGTGCGAGCGAAACTGCTCGCCCAGATCGCCGACGACGGAGGCACGGCAGCCGAGCAGGCCGAGGGGGACGACCCACGCCTGAACGCACTGCGCGACGACCTCGAAGCACTGGACGCAGCCCCCGACGGAGACCCGGTGATCGACGACATCGCCGCCAGACACTGGGTGCCCTGACCGCTGGCTCCCTCTGGACTCCCCGCGGGGAGTCAATGTGACATGTGGTGGCCTTTTCGGGGGTCAATGTCACGTCGAGTGGCTCTTCGGATGGTCCCGGGTTGGTATCAGCGTGAGGCGCATCTAGTATCTATGTTGTGTCCGAGACGAGATCCGCAGCCGATACGGCGTACCTGACTGTCAAGGAGCTCATCATTTCGGGGGAACTTCCCGGTGGTGAGCTCGTCAGTGAAGGGGAGATCGCGACGCGGCTCGACATCAGCCGCACGCCGGTCCGCGAGGCATTCCTTCGCCTCCAGGTCGAGGGATGGATGCGCCTGTATCCCAAGCGCGGGGCGCTGGTCGTCCCCATCGCGGTGGGTGAGGCGGAGAGCGTCGTCGACGCGAGGCGATTGGTCGAGGCCGGCAGTGTTCGCGCCTTCGTCGGCGATGCGGATGCCCGCGCACGAGTGGTCGAGGCGCTACGCGACAACCTGCGAATCCAGGACAAGCTCGCAGTCGACGGCACCGCAGCGGAGTTCAGTGCCGCCGACGCAGACTTCCATCGCACCGTCGTCCGCGCAGGCAACAACCCGTTACTCGACGCGTTCTACGACGGACTTCGCGAGCGACAGCGGCGGATGACCGCGGCATCCCTGACCCGTGATCCGGGTCAGATCTTGCGCATCGTCGACGACCACCGCAGACTCGCCGACCTGATCGAAGCCGGGGACGCAGACGAATTCGAGCGAGCCGTCGAACAACACATGCTCAGGGTGCACGGCTTGCGCACAGACAGAGGGGGAACACGATGACCGAGGCCATGATCGACGACGACGTCCGACAGACGACGGCCAGACGCTGGCTGTTGGTTGCCGTCGGCATGTTCGCCGTCGCCTGGGGCGGCAACGAATTCACACCGCTTTTGGTGATGTATCGACTCGACCACGGCTTCTCTGCCGTGGTGGTCGACACGTTCCTGTTCGCATACGTTCTGGGCATCATTCCGGCGATGCTGATCTGTGGTCCGTTGTCCGATCGACTCGGCCGACGCCCGATCATGTTGCCCGCGCCTGCAATTGCCGCGGCCGGGTCCATTCTGATCGCCCTCGGACCCGACAACGCCTACATGCTCTTCGGCGGGCGGGTGCTCAGCGGCATCGCGCTCGGAATCGGTATGGCCGTCGGCGGTAGCTGGGTCAAGGAACTCTCCGGTCACGACGCCACCGCCAAGCCCGGTGCCGGAGCGCGCCGCGCCGCGATGTCGTTGACGGCGGGCTTCGCCCTGGGAGCCGGCGTCGCCGGTGTGCTGGCGCAGTGGGCACCCTGGCCGACGCACCTCGCGTACAGCGTGCACGTGCTGATCTGCATCGCCGCGTTCGTCGGCATGCTGTCGGTCCCCGAGACACGCAGCGCCGCAGCATCATCGGGAAGGAAGAGCCTCGTCGACGATCTCAGAATTCCGTCGGCGTCGCATCGACGGTTCCTGTTCGTCGTGTTGCCCTTGGCCCCATGGGTTTTCGGTGCGGCCAGCGTCGCCTATGCGGTGCTGCCGTCTCTGATGGCCGACGCGTTGGCCGACGAGCCCGGTGGCGGTTACCCCGTCGCCCTGTCCGCTGCGATGGCGGTGATCGCCCTCGGTTCCGGATTCGCGATCCAGGCTGTCGGGCGTCGGATCGACACACCCGCCAATGCCCGCGGCGCTCTGGTTGCGCTGTCTCTGTTGGTGGTCGGTATGGCTGTCGCGGCGTGGGCAGCGTCGGTGCTCACCATCGCCGCGGCATTGATCGCGGCAGCGGTGCTCGGTTGCGGATACGGCATGGCGCTGGTTTCGGGTCTGCAAGAGGTGCAACGCATTGCGGGCCCCGACGATCTCGCCGGCCTCACCGCTGTGTTCTATTCGCTGACGTATCTCGGCTTTGCGGTGCCCGCTGTGCTGTCGGCGCTGACCGAGACCTGGCCAGGGGTGGTCACGTATCCGATCATCTTCGGATTCGGCGCGGTGATGGCGGCACTGTGTGGCCTGGTGGTGCGATCGAAAACGTCGGCTCACCTGCCCTAGGGGTCGTGCGCGTCGCCGTGGTCCTAGCGGACGATGTGGTTGGGGTGCGGTCGATCCGCGCCCGGATGCTGGGACTTCCTGTGCGCTACGTGTTGCTTTCGTCGTTGGCGGATCAGCACCGCGGCTCCCACTATTCCGGTGGCCACGAGAACTACGCCTGCGGCGACACTGGCGACACGCTCGGGCCACGGCAGTAGCGTCGGCACGCTGAACATGCCCCGAAAGGACGGCTCGATGATCGCGCCGGCGGGGACGACGAGCCGCGCGATCGATCCCGGGAGGCCACCGGCTCGCGCTACGACCCCGACCACGCCCAACGGGCCGCCCATGACAACGGCGAGAGCGAACCATATCCGGTTCCCCGCCCACACGGTCTCGTCGAACATCCCGAACAACTGCCCGACACCGTAGTGCACCACCAACGCCAGCAGACTCGCGACGATCCCCGCCGCGAATGCGTGCAGCGGCCGTCGGACCAGCCAGCCGGACAGGACAGGCAGGCCGGCCCACACGGCACCGGAATTCAGCAGTTTGCTGAAGGTCGAGCGCACGGCCAGCAACGTGTTCGCCTGAGCGGACAACTGGCTTGCGCTCGTGACATTCGAGGCGAGCGACAACAGAGCCACGGCAACCGCGGCTGCAATGACAAGTCCCCACCACCGTTTCGCCATCAGGGGATGGTACGCAGGCGTGGTGCATTCTCCGGAACAGACGGGGCACCGCGCGAGTGGGTGCGCGCTGACCGGTTCGGCCCTAGGATCAGCGCCATCATGGTGCAGTCCTCGCGCACGGTCCCGCCGTATCGGGTGCCCCCGACAGCTTTGGTAGCTGCTGCCACGGTCTGGAATCGACGCGAAGCCTACTGGTTTCTCGTCGCAGTGATCGTGCCTGCCGCATGCTGGTCCAGGTATCCCGCGCTGGTGCCGTACATGTTCGCGATCGTTCTGTTCGGGGCTCTGGTGTTTCGCTACCGACGGATCGCCTCGTGGGTGTCGATGCTGCGCTGGGGAGTGATCGCACACGTCGAGACCGTGGACACGGCACTGCGCGGCGATCACAACCTCCGACTCGCACACGCCACCGGGTGGAATGTCCAACGGCGTTGGTACACAGGACCGTTGACGGAATCTACGGTGCGCTATCGAGCGGGGGATGCGCGCGGGCACCTGTTCGTTCGGGGACTGCCGTTCACCACCGGTGTGGTGCTGGCGCACTCGAAACAACCGGCTTCAGCGATGGTCATCAGCGACTTCCCCTGCGATCTGCAACTGGACGGCAAGGGACGCTGGGCGGCGTCGTTCCCGACGAGCTTCTGGCGACAAGCACTGGCAACGTCGGCGCTCTACGGCTACGCCGTGGCAGGCCTCGCGGTCTCGCTCGGGTATCGCTGACGGCAATCGGCTCCCCAGACTTGGAAATATGCCTCTGACCGGAGGCACATTTCCGAAACCGGGGAGCCGATTCGAGCGCCGGATCTACGGCAACGACGGCAATTGCGTGTCCACAAGCCATGCGTCCCACAGGGTTCGGGGGCAACCGAAGCGGGAGGCGAGGTCGGTGAAGTCGGCGGTCGCCACGGTGGAGTAGCGGTATTTGGAGGTCCATTCCTGGATCAGGCCGAAGAATCGTTCGTCGCCGATGGTGCGTCGCAGTGCGTGCAGGGCCAGCGCGCCCCGCTTGTAGACGCGGTCGTCGAAGATGCGGGCGGGCCCGGGATCGGTGAGCTGCAGATCCATCGCGAGCCCTCGCTGAATGGTGTGCGCTCGCTTGGCCTTGTCGTGAGCCGTTGCGCCGCCGGAGTTCTCGGCCCAGATCCATTCCGAGTAGCAGGCGAATCCTTCGTGCAGCCAGATGTCTGCCCACTTGCCGAGGGTGAGGGAATTGCCGAACCACTGGTGGGCCAATTCGTGTGCAACCAGGCGCTCGTAGTACCGGGAACCCGAACAGTGGTTGGCACCGAAGATGGACAGGCCCTGCGCCTCGACCGGGATTTCGAGATCGTCGTCGGTCACCACCACGGTGTACGCCGCGAAAGGGTAAGGGCCGTAGAGCCGTACGAAGGTGTCCATCATCTGGGGTTGACGGCCGAAGTCGTGGTCGAACTGAGCTCGTAGCCGCGGGGGCGTGATCGCGTTCATCGGCACCGGTCCCGGGCTGACGACGCGATGCTCGTACGGGCCGACCTGAATGGTCGCGAGATAGCTGGCCATCGGCTCGGGCTGCTCGTACACCCACGTGGTCCGGCTGGCCCGAGTCTGCTTGCGTACCAACGTGCCGTTGGCCACCGCGTAGTACGGCGAATCGGTGGTGATGGTGATGCCGTAGCTGGCCTTGGACACCGGGTGGTCGTCACACGGAAACCACGATGCGGCACCGTTCGGCTGACTCGCGACGATCGATCCCTCGGTGAGCTCCTCCCAGCCGACCTCACCCCAGAAACCGTTGATGGGCTTGGGTGTTCCGCCGTACGCCACCGTGACCACCAGTGCCGCTCCGGACGCGATGGGCTTGGCGGGAGTGATCTTCAGCTTGCCCCGCTGGTGGCTGAACTTCACCGAACGTGACCCGTTGACCGACACCTTCGACACGTTCATCGCCGGGCCGAGATCCAACGCGAATTTCGACACCGTCGCCGTGGTGACCGCGGTGATCTTCGCTTTGCCCGTCAATCGGTTGCTCTCGACCTTGTACTCGAGGTCGAGTTCGTAGCGCGAGACGCGATAGCCGCGATTGCCGTTCTGCGGAAGATACGTATCGATCGGATTGTCACTGGAGTCGACGTCGAACACCGGTGCCACGAGCCTGTCCGGCATTGAAGATCACCCCTCGTTTCGGTCGTCGCGAATCCGCGGAAAGGGATCACCCTTGGCCCACGGCGCGATCGGATTGCCCTGCCAACGAGTATGCGCGGGAACCGTATCGCCGCGCATCACCAGAGAGGCAGGCCCCACCGTCGCACCATCACCTATACCCGATGCCGGCAAAGCGACACAGTGCGGTCCCAGGGTTGCGCCTCTGCCGAGATCGACGGTGTCCATGGACATGATCCGATCATGGAACAGGTGCGTCTGCACAACGCACCCTCGGTTCACCGTCGCACCGTCGGCCAACGTCACGAGGTCTGCCTCGGGGAGCCAGTACGTCTCGCACCACACACCTCGACCGATGTCCGCCCCGAGCCACCGCAGCCACATGTTGAGCACCGCGGTGCCCTCGGCAGCGCGCGCGAACCACGGTGCGGCGACGGTCTCGACGAACGTGTCGGCCACCTCGTTGCGCCAGACGAACGAACTCCACAGCGGATGATCGGTCTTGCCGATCCGGCCGACCCACAGCCACTTCGCGGCCGCCGACACCGCTGCAGCCACGAAGCCGGCGACGAGCAACACGACACCGCTGAGCGCGGCAGCGAGCCAGTAGCCGATCGAGTCGGCAATCGCGGTCAGTCCGAACAACACGCCGAGCCCGATACCGAACGTCACGACGACGGGAATCAGCCGGCACGTCTCTACGAGTGAACGGGCGATCTTCAACTTCCGAGGCGGGTCGAACGTGCGCGATGAGTCGGCACTGCCTGCCGCGCGGCGCAACCGGACCGGCGGACTACCGAGCCATGACGAGCCCGACTTCGCCTTGTCCGGAGTTGCCGACAGCACCGCAACGAGACCGTTCTTCGGGACGGTCCGCCCCGGTCCCGTCATGCCGGAGTTTCCGAGAAACGCCCGCTTGCCCACTTTGGCGTCACCCAGGTGCATCCAACCGCCGCCGAGTTCGTAACTGGCGACCATGGTGTCGTCCGCCAGGAACGCACCGTCGGCGACGGTGGTGAACTTGGGAATCATCAGCACCGTCGACGCCTCGACGTCCTTGCCGATCTTCGCGCCCAGCAGTCGAAGCCAGTGCGGCGTCAGCAGCGATGCATAGAGCGGGAACAGGAAGGTGCGCGCGGAGTCCATCAGACGTTCGGTGGCCCAGACCTGCCAGCCGATACGGCTGCGCACCGGGTGGTAGCCGCCGACGAGTCCGATGCCGAGCAACCGCACCGCGACGACGGTGATCAGTGCGAACACCGCCAACGAGACCAGCGTCGCGACGGGCAACATCACCAGGCCACGTTCGAAGGCGTCGAACACGGAGTCCGCGGTGTGAATCCACCAGCCCATCAGCACGAGGCTGACGCCGATGGAGAACAGTGCCATGCCGGACAGGAACAGGGACGCGACGCCGTACGCGAACACCCATTTCGTGGCGCGCGGCGGTGTCTCGGCGGGCCACGGATGGTCGGCCTTGCCTACCTTCTGAGCCGGCGAGCCGGACCACATCTGACCGGCCTTCACTCGTCCGACGACGGCCGAGCCTGCCGTGACGACCGCGTTCTTGCCGACCTTGGTGCCGGGCAACAACGTGGAGCGTGCGCCGACGGTGGCACCGGCACCGATTTCGATGCCGCCGATGTAGACGAGATCGCCGTCGATCCAGTGCCCGGACAGGTCGACCTCGGGCTCGATGGAACAGCCGTCGCCGAGTTCGAGCATGCCGGTGACGGGCGGCATCGTGTGCAGGTCGACGCCCTTGCCGATCTTGGCACCGAGCGCACGCGCGTAGTAGACCATCCACGGCGCACCCGAGAGGTTCGAGGCACCGCTGGCGTCGGTCAATCGTGTTGCCGCCCAGAGCCTGATGTGCATGCTGCCGCCGCGTCGATACGCACCGGGTTTCAAGCCCGCCAACAGGATGCGAGATCCGATCACCGAGATCGCCATGCGGCCGACCGGAGTGATGAACAGGACGAATGCCACGAGCACCCACCACCACGACAGCGTCGGGGCCCAGGGCACGTCGCCGAACCAGGACATGACGTTGAAGAGCAGCCCGAGCCAGGTGACCCACTGCAATCCGGTCAGGGTGGTCAACGGAACCGTTGCCGCGATCTGCGCCCATTGCGCGGTGCGCGACGTCGGGGCGACCGCACGGGGAACGGCCTCGACGACCGGCTTCAAATCATCCAGATACTGCGCCAGCGAACCCAGCCGCGGGTGGTCGTACAGCTGCGCGACGGTGATCTCGGGGAACCGTTCGCGCAGTGCCGTCACCAACTGGGCGGCCGAGAGCGAGCCGCCCCCGTTGGCGAAGAAATCGGCGCTCTCGTCCGAGACCTGCGCACCGAGGATGTTGGTCCACAGTTCGGCCACCCAGCCCGCCGTCCCACCGAGCGCGGACGCTCCTGCCATGCCGGGCAGGGGCCACGGCAGCGCGTTGCGGTCGACCTTGCCCGAGGTGCGCGTGGGCATCTCGTCGACCAGCGCAAGCCTGGGCACCAATGCCGCGGGCAACTGCTCGGCGAGCAATTCGCGTGCGGCTTCGAGATCGAAATCGGGATTGGTGCTGGCGAGGTATCCGACCAACACCGAGTTTCCGGCCGCCGTCTTGCGGATGGCGGCCGCCGCGCCGCCGACGCCCGGAAGTGCTTGCAGCGCATTGTCTATCTCGCCGAGCTCGATGCGTCGCCCGCCGAGCTTGACCTGATCGTCGGCGCGACCCTGGAACAAGAGCCCTTCGAGCTCGAGCTTGACCAGATCGCCGCTGCGATACGCCCGTTCCCACCCGAGAGATGGCATGGGCGCGTACTTCTCGGCATCCTTGGCCGGATCGAGATACCGCGCGAGTCCGACGCCGCCGATGACCAGCTCGCCGATCTCACCCACCTGCACGGGTAGTCCCGAACCGTCGACCACAGCCAGGTCCCACCCGTCGAGGGGAAGGCCGATCCGGACAGGGCCCTTGCCGTCCATGATCGCCGCACAGGCGACGACCGTCGCCTCGGTGGGACCGTACGTGTTCCAGACCTCGCGGCCCTCGACGGCGAGCCGCTCGGCCAGCTCCGGCGGGCAGGCCTCGCCGCCGAAGATGAGCAGCCGCACCGCTTCCAGCGCTACTGCGGGCCACAGCGACGCGAGCGTGGGCACCGTCGAAACGACACTGATGTCGCGGGAGACGAGCCACGGCCCCAGATCGAAACCGGACCGCACCAACGACCGCGGCGCGGGCACCAGACAGGCACCGTGCCGCCACGCCAGCCACATCTCCTCGCAGGAGGCGTCGAATGCCACCGACAGACCGGCGAGCACTCGGTCGCCCGGACCCAGCGGATCCTTCTGCAAAAACATGCGGGCCTCGGCGTCGACGAACGCCGCGGCGTTACGGTGGCTGACTGCAACACCTTTGGGGGTTCCGGTCGAACCCGAGGTGAAGATCACCCACGCGTCGTCCTCGGGTGTGGGCAGCTCGGGCACCGGAGTACCGGCACCCAGTTCGGGCGCATTCTGTTTCGGCGCGGTGCCGGCAGCGATTCCGCCCGCAGTGACGATGGCCGTCACCTGCGCCTCACCGAAGACCAATTCGGCGCGCTCTTCCGGATCGTCGGCGTCGACGGGTACGTACGCAGCCCCGACGTCGAGGATCGACAGAATCGCGACATAGAGCGAGAAGGACCCCGACGGCATCCTGATGCCGACGCGGTCGCCGCGCCGGACACCGGCGTCGGCGAGCCACTGGGCGCCCTCAGCGATGTCGTCCAGCAGTTCGGCGTAGCTGACCGACACCGTCCCGTCGTCGATCGCGGGTGCATCCGGGAAGCGATCGGCGGTCTCCTGCAGTACGTCGATCAGTGTGCGGGCCGGCGGGGCAAGGGGCGAGCGGAGAAACGCGGCCGGAGCAGGTGCGATATCCGTGCTCGAACCCGGCAGATCGTTCTCTTGGTGCACAGGCAACCGGGTGTCCTTCTCGTTCGTTGGCAGATGACTCTTGTGGTGCTGGGGAAAGCAGCGCCGTTGGTTATCTCACGTTCTGTTTGCCAGCAGGTGAACGAGCGCGCCTTCCCACCGCGGAAATCCTACTGCTGTGTCGGAGCGATCCCCGGCTTGACAAAACCGTGGCGGGTTTGCCAGTGTCTTGACCACGGTCACGAGTACCAGCATCGAGCCCCGGCTTGCTGGTCGGCAACCCTCCTTCGCGGTGGGGTGCTCCGGGTGACGACCAGGCTGACACCGAACAATCGGTGCGGCAAGCGCGGACTCGTTCACGAATATCTTCCGTTGCGGGTCCCTCGAACGTGAGGGCTTGATCTGTCATGACGTCTGTACTTTCCCGTCCCTGCACCCCTTTTGCCCCTGTTTCCGGCACGGAGTTGCAGGTTCCGTTGGTTCACGGCGGCACGTGCACCTACGCCAATTTCGATTACGCGGCCAGCGCGCCTGCGCTGTCCGCAGTGACCGATCGGATCGCGGAGTTGCTGCCGTTCTATTCGAGCGTGCACCGCGGGGCCGGCTACGCGTCTCGGGTGTGCACCGCGGCGTACGAGAAGGCGCGTGAGACCGTGGCTGAATTCGTTGGTGCACAGACGAATTCAGTGGTCGTGTTCACACGCAACACCACCGATTCGCTCAATCTGTTGGCCGCGTGCGTGCCGGGGGATACCGTGGTGCTCGATATCGAACACCACGCCAACCTCTTGCCGTGGCGCAATCGCCGAGTGGTGGTCGCGGCATCGACGCTGGCCGAAACGCTCGCCCGGCTCGACTCCGAACTGGCTGCGAAACCTGCTGCGCTACTGGCCATCACGGGTGCATCGAACGTCACCGGCGAAGTGCTCCCCATCGAGCAACTGGCCGATCTCGCGCATCGCCACGGTGCCCGGATCGTCGTCGACGGCGCACAGCTCGTTCCGCACCGTCGAGTGGACATCGCCGCACTCGGTGTGGACTATCTGGCGTTCTCCGGTCACAAGCTCTACGCCCCGTTCGGCGCGGGTGTGCTTGTGGGAAGCCGTGATTGGCTCGACGCGGGCGAGCCCCACCTGGCCGGCGGCGGTGCCGTGCGCAGTGTGACGATCGAGCACACCGACTGGGCTCCCGCACCGCAGCGTCACGAGGCGGGAACGCCCAACGTGCTCGGAGTCGCCGCGCTGGCGGCGGCGTGCGAGGCCATCGCGTCGTTCGACGAGGATGCCGCGACGGCGCACGAGCGGGAATTGTCCACCCGATTGCGGGACGGGTTGGCCGCACTGAAGGGTGTCGAACTGCTGCAGGTGTGGGCCGACGCGCCCGACGTCGTCGGCATCGTCACCTTCACCGTCGCCGGCCACGACCCCGGTGAAGTGGCGGCGTACCTGTCGGCCGAACACGGCATCGGAGTGCGCGACGGAAAGTTCTGCGCCCACCCGCTGCTGCGCCGGCTCGGTCATGCCGACGGTGCCGTGCGGGCCAGTATCGGTCTCGGCAGTTCCTCGGCCGACGTGGACCGACTCGTCGACGCGTTGGCAGCGTTCGTCGAGTCCGGGCCGACATGGGCTTACGCCGAAGAAGCCGGGTGGTGGAACCCCGTACCGGACCGTCGGCCGTTCCCCGCCCTGGCCGACGGGGCCGCCGGGGTTGGATCCCCGTGCAGCCCCACAGGCAGTTAGCATGGCGTCATGACCGTGAGTGTCGTGTCGCGTGGCAATCGCCACTGGTGCAACAGGTATGTCGATCTGTGCCGCACTGCGTCCGGGTCGTGTTCGAGTTCGGCTCCGCTCCGACCGCATGCGCATCCCGACCGACGAATCAGGACCACCACTCATGTCGCACAATCACACCCGCATAGCCATCGAATCCGCTGACGTCTGGACCGAACTGACCGTCGGGCCCGAGGTGAACACCATCAGAATCGTTGCCTCGGACCTGCGGGAAGCTCAGCAACAACGCACCCGGTTGCACGCAGAAGCCGTCGACCGCGGTGAATCGGCCGACAATCTCGCGGTCTTCCTCGATCTCGAGATCTACATCGCTGCCGACGCCAGGACGGCCCGTCGGGAATTCGCCGCACTCGACGCGCCGGCAAGCCCGTCGTCCATCCGCTACGTCGGTACCCCGTCGGGACTGGCGAGTTTGATCTCCGACGTCACCGCGGCCGACGTCGCCGACGGCGTGACGCTGCAGGTACACGGCGAGATCGAGCGGCAGTCGACGTTCCTGGCCGCGGGAGTGTTGCCGCTCCTCGAATCGCGCGGCACCCGCCTCGACACCGACGTCGTCGACGCGATCCTCGGCGCACCCCGAATTGCCCCGACCCTTGCTTCCTAGGTCGTTCGAGCTCAGGTGACGTCGATCGCCAGACCTGCGGTGATGCGCAGCAACTCGGTGTACGACGAGCGGAAGATCGTGTCGATGTGCCCGGCCGCGGCCCACAGTTCGGGGTGGGCCGCAAGGTCCTGATCGACGAACGTATCCAAATTCGTCGGATGGCCCACCGGAGCGATTCCCCCGATCGGCTGGCCGGTGGCGTGCTTGGCGGTACGCAGATCGGCCCGGGCGAGCGTGCCGCCGAGACGCTCACCGGTGTGCTCGAGATGAACATTGTGAGCCCCGGACACCAGGAGCAACACCGGCTCGTCGTCGAGCAGAAACACCATCGACTTCACGATCGCACCCACATCGACGCCCAACGCAGCTGCGGCGTCGGCGGCGGTGTGGGTGCCCTCGGGACTGTTCACCACCACCCCGTGATGACCACGAGAAATCAGGGTGTCGGCAACGTGGGCTGCATTCGGATGAAGTAGCCGGGACATGCCCCAACCCTATTGCCACACGACCGTTTACGCAGACAGGTCGAGATCACCGAACAGTCTCAATCGCGCCATTCCCCCGTCGGGGAAGATGTCCATTCGCACCTCCGACACCGGAGTGTCGTGGTCGAGAACGAAGCGATGCCGAGTGTCGGGCTGCAGTGTCGTTCGCGGCAGGAGTTCGATCCAGTCGCCGTCGCCCAGTCGCCCTTGCAGGGACGCGGCGCCGGGGGCGTTGCCCAGGAAGCAACTGGTGTCCAGCTCGGCCAGCCGGATTCGGCCCGTGCCGGCGAGCTGCACCTGCACCCAGTCGTTGGCGTCGTTGCGTCGACGCGAGGTCTCCCAGCCTTCGCCCATCGAGCGCGGCGGGCCGGGGAACAGCAGATTGTTGGGGGAGCTGTAGAACATATTGGAGCAGGCCGACACGTATGCGCCGTTCTCGAGCGCGGCCAGGTCGACGGGCCCGACGGCGAGGAACTTCGGGTCCGGGACGCCGCGGCCCAGTACTCGCAGCCGAGCGACGCCGCCGTCCGGGTAGATGGACAGCTTGACGTGAGTCCACCGGGCGTCGGACGCGACCTCGAATCGGTTCTCGCTGTCGCCGTCGACGGCACTACGGGCGACGATGGTCGTCCATTCCGTGTCGTACAGCTCGGTCGGTGACGGGAATCCGGTCACCTCGGCGGCCTCGATCGAAATTTCCGGCGGGTAGTTGCCGGTGAACCACGACGTGTCGACGATGACGGCCGATACGACACCGGCAGCTCCGAGTCGCACGATCGCCTCGTCGTAGCCGGCCTCGCGTCGGCGCCGCGTCTCCCACCCGTCGTAGATCTGCCCCTTGTGCCCGAACGTCGCGGTCGAGTAGTCGGCTTTGCCCGGTGTGATCAGATTTTCCTTCTCGGCGAACGTCTCGTCGTTCGCCCACACCACTGCGCCGCCGAGTGTGCGGACAGCGAGATCGGGCATCGGCAGAGGGAAGGTGGCAGTCATGGGATGCCACTTTACTGGCTCGGCATCGATTCACCGGCGCTGCGACGACGGCGCAGAACCGCTGCCGCAGCCATCAGCAGCACGCCGATCAGGATGTAGAGGCCCAGTCCGAGTGCCGGCTGCCCGACCCCCGCACCCGAGAAGTACACGATGCTGCGCACTCCTTCGGTGCCGATGCCCGGGGTGATCCACCGGCCGATCGACGCGTACACATGCGGCAGTACGTTGGCCCCGAAAGCGCCTCCAGCGCTGGGATTTCCGAGGATGACGAACAGCACGATCGCCGCCGGTACCGCAGCCACTCCGATCAGGGCTCGCAGGCCCATCGTGAACAGTCCGGTGGCGAAGACGACCCCGGTGCCCAGCACGGTGAGCGGAAACCAGTGTCCGGCAAAGGTTCCGAGTACGTGGGTGGTCAGCAGTGCTCCCAGTGCGCCCGAGGCAATCGAGTACGCGGCGAGAATGCCGACGTGGACACAGGTTTCGCGTCGGGTCGTCGGTGCCCCGATGAGGAGACCGAAGGCGGCCGCGAGGAGGTAGCCGCCGACGACCCAGCCCACCGACAGGTAGAAGCCGGACAATCCACGGTTGTCATGCACGCCGACCGGGATCTCGTCACGCACCACGAATTGGCGTCCCTGAGCGGCATCGACCTCGGTGAAGATCGATTCGAGGGCGGTCGCCACCGAGCTGCCGGCAGCGCTCGCGGTGATCAGTGTGTCGGTGCCGCTCGAGCCGACGACGTAGGCACCGAGGATGTCCCGATCGCGGAGCAGAGTGCGAACCTCGGCGGTGTCCACTGCCGTACGCGCGTCGAGCGGCGCACCGTCGATGGCGTCGAGGCGGTCGGCGGTCTGCTGGTCCAGGCCGGCGGGAAGCCCGGCCTCGGTCACCACGGCGATCGGAATCGCGTGGGGAGTCGGCTGATGGAACGCCGACACGTAGCTGAGGATGAAGCCGAGTTGCAGCACCAGCACTGCGGCGGCGAGTAGTGACATCTTGCGCATGAAAAGTGCTCCTGAACATGTCGAGACTCGAAGACCTTGTCGATACCCGAGGTATTCAATACTCTAGGTATCGTGAATGCCGAGCAGCAAGAAGAGTGGCGATCGACACAGCCACAGCGCAGGCCGCAGCGCACCGATGTGCGAGAGAGACTGCTCGCCGCAGCGGCCGACGAGTTCACCGAGCGCGGATACGCGGCGGCCAAGCTCACCGACATAGCCGATCGGGCCGGCTTCACGAAGGGGGCCGTGTACTCCAACTTCGATTCCAAGCAAGGGCTGTTCGCCGAACTGCTGGCACAGCGCTCACTCGATCTCGCCGCCCGAGTACTCGCTCACGTGTCCGACCTGGACCCGCAGGCGGCTGCGGGAGCCGGCGGCGGCGAAATCGCGTCCTGGGTGGTCGCCGAGCCGCGGTGGCCGCTACTGACCGTCGAATTCGGGATTCTTGCGGGCCGAGACCCGGCGATTGCCGAGCGCTACCGCACCGACCGTCGTGCCCTCCGCTCCGAGCTCGAACGACTGATCGCCGATCGGGCGGTGCAGTGGGGTGTGGGGGAGGCGTTCGATGCTCGACGCCTCGCGATGTCCTTGGCTGCGTTGATCTCCGGATTGGCCGTGGAACATTCGGTGGATCCGGAGGAGATCGACCGGTCCGTCATCGCCGATGCCGTGTCGGAACTGTTCGCCGGAGCGATAGCCAGAGCACAGCTCGATTGAGGGCTGCGCTACCGGGTACTCCGGGTTCATGACTGCTCAGAATCCAGAACCCGATGAGACTGCCGGCCTCGAAGCGGGCGGTAGCGTGACGCCGGGCGATACTCCTCCAGCCGAGACATCAGTCGGTGGGCCCAACCACGAACCGCCGCAGCGCAGTCGCGTGATGCCGATCGTCGTCATCGTTCTGGTGGCATTGTTGGCGATCGTGATCGCCGGTGGCCTGGTCGGCCGAGTCGTCGGCCTCTTCGGCTGACCTCGCGGTATCAGTACGGCGGCCAGCCGCCTTCGGGACCCAACAGTCGGCCGAGGCGACGGTGATCGATCGCGATCAACTCTCTGCGCATGACCAGCCGTTCGGTCGGTTCGTCGTTGTCGAGTCGATGGCCGAGCTCCATCAGCACGTCCCTGGGTTCGAAACCGTCGGGAGTCATCATCAGGTTCGAGACGTACCGCCAGCCGAATTTCGATTCGTACGCGCGCGCTGCGGTGCCCAGGGCGCTACGTGATTCTGCGTCCATGGCCGTGCACATCTTGTTCGGCTCGGGCAGCGTCGCGGCCAAGGCGTCGATGACGTTGTCGGACAACTCGTTCAGCTCGGCGGCAGCCGCAGTGAACAACTCGTCCCGCGACCGGTACGGGCGGCCGTCCGCGAGACGTGAGGCCCAGGCAACCGAGCAACAGCACTCGTAGAGCGCGTGTACCGCCTTGCGACGCGGCAGATCGTTGAATGTCTCGAGACCCAACCCCTGATGCATCAACATGCATGAATGATGAGGGACCGGAGTCGGCCATTGCCATAGCTGAGCAGGCTCTTAGCGCAGACGTTACTCGGCGTAACACGCCCTGTGGGTACTGCTGCGTCTGCCGCTAGGCTCGCAGGCATGACCGAACGGAACTGGACCGCATTCTCTGTGGAGATCGCAGACCACATCGCGCACGTGACACTTCTCGGGCCGAACAAGGGCAACGCCATGGGCCCTGATTTCTGGAGCGAATGCCCAGAACTGTTCGACCGACTCGATGCCGATCCAGAGGTACGGGCCGTGGTTCTCGCGGGCTCCGGCAGGAACTTCACCTACGGTCTCGACCTGCCGGCCATGGCCGGAACGTTCGGGCCGCTGATGGCCGACCAAGCACTCGCCGGACCCAGGACCACGTTTCACGACACCATCAAGACGATGCAGAAGGCCGTCAACGCCGTGGCGGACTGCCGCAAGCCCGTCGTCGCCGCAGTGCAGGGTTGGTGCATCGGTGGCGGCGTCGACCTCATCACCGCCGCCGACGTGCGATATGCCAGCGCCGACGCGAAGTTCAGCGTCCGCGAGGTGCGTGTCGCGATCGTCGCCGACATGGGATCTCTCGCTCGACTCCCCGCGATCATCGGCGACGGCCACCTGCGTGAGCTCGCGTTGACCGGCAAGGACATCGACGCGGCGCGCGCCGAGAAGATCGGCCTGGTCAACGACGTGTTCGAGGACCACGATGCCGTCCTCGCGGCCGCCCGCGAGTGCGCTGCGGCCATTGCTGCGAACCCGCCCCTGGTGGTGCAGGGCATCAAGACCGTCCTCGACCATTCCCGGTCGGCGAGCGTCGACGATTCGCTGAGATTCGTCGCGGCCTGGAACGCGGCTTTCCTCGCCTCGCACGATCTCACCGAGGCCATCACCTCGGTGTTCGAGAAGCGTCCGGCCCAATTCACCGGTAGCTGACGTGGTCGAGTACGCCGAAGAGCTGGGTACACAGCTGGTTCGGCTGCAGCGGATTCGGGAGCGCAACATCGCGCAGATCTCGTCCTCGGGCGGCGTCGACGGTGCCGCCTACGTTTGCCTGTTCCGCCTGCTGCGCGACGGACCGATGCGGTCCAGCGAGCTCGCCGCGATGGTCAACTCGGACCCGTCCACGGTCAGCAGGCAGGTAGGCCAGCTGGTCGAGCGAGGACATGTCGCTCGGGTACCCGACGAACGTGACGGGCGGGCATTCGTTCTGGCCGTCACCCCGTCGGGCGAGGAAGCTGCAGCCGCCATCCAGCAACGCCGCACCGAGAACCTTGGACGAGTCATCGAAGGATGGGCCGAGGAGGATCGGGCGACGCTGGTCGGACTGCTGGACCGATTCTTGACCGATTACGAGACCATCAGACCGGACCTGCCCACTCAACGCCCGGGTAACGTCTGAGCCTCGGACTCCGAGAACTCGGTGCCGACGGTCGAGTCGTTTCGTACGCTCGAGCCCTGCCTCGACGGCCGGGGCGCGACGCCGTCGTACCCGGATGCTCGGACTGCTCGGAACGGACGGAGGGGACGCGATGCCAACCGATCACGACCTACCCTCCCCGTCGTCCGAGATCGGACCCCGATCGGGCTCGATCCGGCTCGAGCGTCGCGTGGCCAGGGGTATCGCGGTGCTCGTCCCGTCGTTCGGCGTGATCGGCGCGATCATCATGCTGTCGGACGACGGTCCGGTGGGCACGACGGCCGTGCTGATCTGCACGATCGTGCTGCTCTCCACCCTGCCGGTGGGAGCGTGGTGGTGGTTACGGTCGGTGGACGCCTCGCACATGCCCGGATGGTTCGTGATCTATGCGGACGTGGGGGTGTCGGGGCTACTGCTGACCTTTGCGGACCGGGACCTGGCTCTGTACGGGGCCGCCCTGTTCTCGGTGATCGGCACCTACATCGCGTACTTCTCCCGCCGCAACGTACTGAAATTTCACACGGCGTTCGTCAACGCCATCATTTTGCTGCTCGCGGTTCTGGCCGTCCTCGAGCGCCCGGACGATCCGGCCTCGATCGTCGCGCGCGCTCTCGTCACGGTGCTCGTGGTCAACTCGGTGCTCGCCTTTCGCGCCGTCATCCAACGCCAGCTCGACCTCGCCAACACCGACTCCTTGACGGGCCTGCTCAATCGGCGCGGTCTGGAACTGCGGCTCGAGCGGATGCTGGGCAGATTGGCCGACACCGAATCCGTGGCGTTGATGGTGGTCGATCTGGACCAGTTCAAGCGGGTCAACGACACCTTCGGCCACGCGATGGGTGACCGGGTTCTTCGCCGGACAGCGCGGCGGCTGAGCGCTGTCACCGGTAGACGTCCGTGCGTGGCGCGGACCGGAGGCGAAGAGTTCACGATTGCCGTTCCGGTCGACGCCGACTCCGCGAAACACCTGGCCGACGACATTCGCGAGGCGGTGCACGATCCAGGCGACGACGTGCCGGTGACGGTCAGCATCGGGGTCGCGATACTCGATGCCGGCCGGTGGCGGTCGGCCGATTCGTCCTACGAGTCGGCCGAGTTGATGCACAACGGATTGCTCGACGCCGACGCAGCGATGTACGAGTCGAAACACGCGGGTGGAAACAAAGCAACGGTGTACACCGGCACCTGACATGCCGATGTACACCGTTGGTCGTTCCCGGGAAACGTTCTGGGGAGAACGATTCGAGCCGTCAGCGCAGAGCGCTCTTCGGGTCGTTCCACAGCTGGTCGGTGAAATCCTCCAACGCGACGAGCACGATGGTGTCCTCGGTGCGCCGAAGGATCGACTTGCTGGCCCGCACCTGAACGATGTCGCCGGTCTTGTCGGTCATCCGCCACAGGGAGTCCGCACGGGTGGCGACGGTGGTCAGGAACATCTCTGCGACGTTCACGCCCTCCGGAGCTCGATCCGGGAAGATGTCGTGCAGGTGGAAGTCCTCTCGTTCTGTCCGGTCGAGTCCGAACAGATCGTCGAAGGCCTCGTTCGCGAACACGATGGCACCGGTGGGATCGACAGCCAGAATCGGTACCGGGATCCGGTCGAGAACGACGGTCACCGGCAGATCGGGGAACTGGGTCGGGTCCGATATCGGCCGCGACTCCAGATTGCGCCGATCACCGGCGGTGCCGTTGGAAGTGCTGTCGGTCATACGTCTCCCCAAACTGTGGTTCGTCGGCACACGGCCGAAACGAGGTGTTGTGATGCCGAAAGGATCAGTGACCCGGATTGTCCGTCAAACGCTTGAAGGACGCAGCGATTTCGGCCTCGGCTTCTGCGCGACCCACCCAGTCTGCACCGGTGACGTGCTTGTTGGGTTCGAGATCCTTGTAATGGACGAAGAAATGCTTGATCGCGTCGAGCTCGAAGGTCGAGACGTCGCTCAGATCCTGGATGTGATCCCAGCGGGTGTCGCCGGCCGGCACACACAGCACCTTGTCGTCGCCGCCTGCTTCGTCGACCATCTTGAACATGGCCACCGGGCGGGCCTCGACGATGACACCGGGGTACACCGACTCGGGCAGCAGCACCAGCGCGTCGAGCGGATCGCCGTCCTCGCCCAGGGTGTTCTCGATGAAGCCGTAGTCGGCCGGATACGCCATCGCGGTGTAGAGGTAGCGGTCGAGGCGAACACGTCCGGTGACGTGGTCGACCTCGTACTTGTTGCGCTGCCCCTTGGGGATCTCGATGGTGACGTCGAACGACACGTGCAGTCCTCACTGTCTTGGTTCGAGCCCGAGCGGGCTCGAGTGGTTTGCGAATGTCTCTATGGTGGCGGCGCAAGGCTACCGGACCCGAGGATACTGTTGACTCGATGATCATGGGTACGACCACGGCAATGACGGAGGAACGGTGGCGGGGCTGACACGGCGATTCCTCGGTCCCATGGCGGGGCGCAGACGCAGGAAGAAGCGGTTGATCCTCACGCTGTGCGCGGTGTTCGTCGTGGTCCTTGCCGTCACGACCGCCGCTCTGGTGCTGCCCAGGGTCTCCGAGAGTGCCGACGCCGCGATTGCACCCCCACCCGAGACGGTGCTGCCGAACCCGTCGATCACCGCGTTCCCGGACTCGGCCCCGGTGCCGAGCGCAGCCGGTCTCGCAGGCGCGCTCGCACCCGTCGTGGACGACGCCGCGCTCGGCACCTTCACCGGAACCGTGGCCGACGCGCAGACCGGCCAGATCCTGTGGTCGCAGAATCCCGACACGCCCATGACTCCCGCATCGACGACCAAGGTGCTCACGGCAGCGGCCGCGATGCTCGCGCTTCCGTCCGACCACCGCGTCGCGACCCGGGTGGTCCAGGGCAGCGGTGAGGGCAACATCGTGCTGATCGCCGGCGGCGACCCCACGCTCACCGCCCTGCCGGTGGGTACGACCGGGTTCTATCCGGGAGCGGCACGCATCGACGACCTGGTGGAGCAGATCCGTCGCAGCGGAACCGCAGTGCGCAGCATCAGCGTCGACACGTCCATCTACGCCGGCGACACGATGGCCCAGGGCTGGTTCCCGGCCGACATCGCCGCCGGTTCGATCACCCCGATCGAACCGATCATGCTCGACGGCGGCCGCTCGAACCCCCTCGTCGACGAATCGCCGCGCAGCACCACGCCTGCCCTCGATGCCGGCCGCGCCCTCGCCGCGGGACTCGGCGTCGACCCCGCTGCGGTGACGACGGGCAAGGCGGCGGAGGGTGCCGATCAGATCGCATCGGTGCAGTCGGCCCCGTTGCGAGATCGGCTGCAGCAGATGATCTATCGGTCCGACAACGTACTCGCCGAAGCGGTGGGCCGAGAACTCTCGCTCGAGATGAACACGGCGGCAAGCTTTTCCGGGGCGGTGGCGTCCATCGGCCAGACCCTGTTCTCGGCCGGCTTCGACATGGCCGGTCTGTCGTTGCAGGACGCGAGCGGACTGTCGGTCGACGGCAGGATTCCCGCGCGCCTGCTCGATCAGGTGCTGACGTCGGCAGCCGGGAGCGGTCAACCGGCACTGCGGCCCATGCTCGACTACCTACCGGTCGCCGGTGCCACCGGAACGCTGTCCGATCGGTACGCCTCGGGTGATCGTACCGGTGCCGGCTGGGTTCGTGCGAAGACCGGAACTCTTTCCGCTGCAAGCGCTTTGGCGGGATACGTCGTCGACGTCGACGGCCGGATCCTGACGTTCGCCCTGATGTCCAACGACCGGCCACCCGATGTCAGTCGACCCGCCCTCGATGCCGTCGCATCGACCCTGAGAATGTGTGGTTGCCGATGAGCACCGAAACAGCAACCGCCGACGACAACGACGCCACGTCCGGGTTCGCCGGCGCAGTCGACTGGGCGGTGGCCGCGAAGGCCGGAGCGAGATTGGCCCGCCCGGGACCGGCCACCTCGCGATACACCGCCGACGCGGCCGTGGAAGAGCTTGCCGCAGCATCGATTCGGGCCGAAGGTCCGGTGCGGGAGACGACAGGCCTGGCCGACGGTCTGCCGGTGCCCGACGCCCAGGTGGTCGATCGAGCAGGATGGATCGCAGCGGCGGCTGCGTCGATGAAGCACCTCACCGGGGACGAGAACGAGGCACCCCCGACCGGTCTGCTCGGTGGCAAGCCCGCCGGGTTGCAGGCCGGTGCCATGCTCGCGTTCCTGTCCAGTGCCATTCTGGGACAGTACGATCCGTTCACCGGTGAGAGCGGCACCCTGCTGCTGGTCGCACCCAACGTGATCGCCGTCGAACGTGCACTTCGCGTCTCGCCCAGCGATTTTCGACTCTGGGTATGCCTGCACGAGGTGACCCACCGAGTGCAGTTCTCCTCCGCGCCGTGGCTCGGGCAGTACATGCGGGACAACGTCGGATTGCTCTCCGACGGCACCGACGAGCCGATGTCCGATGTCCTCACTCGGCTGAGCGGCGCTCTGAAGGCCAGGAAGAATCCCGGCGGATCCGCCGAAGACGCCGGCATCATCGGTCTGCTCCGCGCGACCCAGCCCGAGCCGCAGCGGCAGGCGATCGACCGGCTTCTCGTTCTCGGAACACTGCTCGAAGGTCACGCCGACCACGTCATGGACGCCGTCGGACCGGCCGTCGTGCCGTCGGTGGTGCAGATCCGCCGCGCGTTCGATCGGCGACGCCAACGCAAGGTCAACCCCGTGCAACGCGTCGTGCGCACGCTGCTCGGGATGGACGCGAAGATGGCGCAATACGTACGCGGCAAGGCATTCGTCGATCACGTCGTCGGCTCGGTGGGAATGGAACGCTTCAACACGGTGTGGACCGGGCCGGACACTCTGCCGTTGCTGTCGGAGATCGAGGACCCGGATGCGTGGGTCGCGCGAGTCCTTGGCTGAGCCTGCGAAACGACCCATGCTGCCCGAGTCTCCGGCGTTGCTGGAAGTTCGGCGAGCGGTGCGGGGTTGGTTGGCGGCGCGTCCCGGCCCGGTAGCGGTGGCGCTGTCCGGTGGTGCAGATTCACTGGCGCTCACTGCGGCGACGGCAGCCGAGGCTCCGAACGTGACGGCGCTGATCGTCGATCATGGGCTTCAGGCGGGATCCGCGGAGGTGGCTGCCGTTGCCGCCGAGCGTGCCCGGTTGCTGGGCGTCGACGACGCCCGAGTGCTGACGGTGACCGTGGCCGGTTCGGGCGGGATGGAAGCTGCCGCTCGCCGAGCCCGGTACGACGCATTGGACGGCGCGCGCGGCGCTGCCTCGGTACTGGTGGCGCACACTCTCGACGACCAGGCGGAGACGGTGCTGCTGGGCCTCGGTCGCGGCTCGGGGCCGCGGTCCATCGCCGGAATGGCAGCGTTCGACGACCCGTGGGGTCGGCCGCTCCTCGGGGTCCGCCGCGCCGTGACGCGGGCCGCGTGCGCAGAGCTGGGACTCGAACCGTTCGAGGATCCGCACAATTCCGATCCGGACTTCACTCGGGTGCGACTACGCCACGAGGTGTTGCCGTTGCTCGAGGACGTGCTCGGTGGGGGCGTCGCTCCGGCTCTGGCCCGCACGGCCGAGCAGCTGCAGGACGACGGCCGGGCGCTCGACGCCATCGCCGCGGCCGTCGTCGATCCGAACACGCGCGAGTTGGACGTCTCGGCGATCGAATCGTCCGACCCTGCGATCCGCCGCCGAGTGGTGCGGCGCTGGCTCCTCGGCCGGGGTGTGACGTCGTTGTCGGACCGTCAGATCCGCGCTGTCGATGCGCTCGTCGTGCGCTGGACCGGGCAGGGCGGAGTTGCGCTGCCTGGGGGAACGCCGGAGGCGAGGTTGGTGTGCTCGCGTCGGCATGGCAGGCTGAGCGTCGGCCTGGAGAACGAATGAAGGGAAACCCCGTGTACGAGGGCGACATCGAATCGGTTCTCATTTCCGAGGAACAGATCAAAACACGGACCGCGGAACTCGCAGAGGAAATTGCCAAGCGGTATCCCGAGGGTGCTCCCGAAGGCGACTTGCTGCTGGTCGGCGTTCTCAAGGGCGCGATCATGTTCATGACCGACTTCGCGCGGGCCCTGCCCATCCCGGCGCAGCTCGAGTTCATGGCGGTGAGCTCCTACGGCTCGTCGACGTCGTCCTCCGGCGTCGTCCGGATTCTCAAGGACCTCGACCGCGACATCACCGGACGCCACGTGCTGATCGTCGAGGACATCATCGACTCCGGTCTGACGCTGAGCTGGCTCAAGCGCAACCTGGCGACCCGGTCGCCGGCCTCGCTGTCGGTGGTGACGTTGCTGCGTAAGCCCGACGCGATCAAGGTCGACGTCGAGGTCGCGAACGTGGGCTTCGACATCCCCAACGAGTTCGTCGTCGGCTACGGCCTCGACTACAACGAGCGATACCGCGATCTGCCGTACATCGGTCTGCTGGACCCGAAGGTGTACAGCTGATCCGAGTTCTTTCGGTTCCGCCCGTGTCGCTGCGCTGGACCGTCCGTCAATGGACCATTGCCGCGCCGAGACGTATGCAATGGTCCATCGATCCGGATAGTGTGCGGCGATACACGGGGAACTGCCGGGGGAGTGCAGTCGTTGGAGGGGAAGAAGCGTCGACGCCGACAGGCGCGTGGACGCAGAGCGCCAGGTAAGAGCGAGTCCGATGTCCGAGTCTCGCGGTAGCCTGGAGTATCCGGCGGGCAGGGAGCAGCCAGCGCGCGGGAGCGGACTGAAAGGACACGGCCGAGTCGGCTGAAGCTGTATGAATCGGAAGACAGTAATACGAAATCTCGCCATCGTTTTCGGCATTCTGTTGGTGATCTATGCCTTCAGCTACTTCGGTAACGACACGCGGAACTGGACGTCGGTCGACACCTCGGTGGCGATCGCCCAGCTCGACGACCGAAATGTCGAGTCCGCGCAGATCGACGACCGTGAGCAGCAGATTCGGCTGACCCTCAAAGAGGCCTCCGACGCCACGGAGAACGAGAAGCAGATCATCGCGAAGTATCCGGACTCGGCGTCCGAGCAGATCTTCGACAAGGTCGACTCGCAGGGCTTGAACAGCTACAACACCACCGTCACCCAGGAGAGCTGGTTCAGCTCGTTCCTGCTGCTCATCCTCCCGATGGTGTTGATCCTCGGCGTGATCATCTTCGTGATGAGCCGTATGCAGGGCGGCGGCCGCGGCGGTGTCATGGGCTTCGGCAAATCCAAGGCCAAGCAGCTGACGAAAGATATGCCGAAGACCACGTTCGCCGACGTCGCGGGCGCGGACGAGGCTGTCGAAGAGCTCTACGAAATCAAGGACTTTCTGCAGAACCCGGCGCGTTACCAGGCCCTCGGTGCCAAGATTCCGCGCGGCGTCCTGCTGTACGGCCCTCCCGGAACCGGCAAGACGCTGCTGGCGCGCGCCGTCGCAGGCGAGGCGGGCGTCCCGTTCTTCACCATTTCCGGCTCCGACTTCGTCGAGATGTTCGTCGGCGTCGGCGCATCCCGCGTGCGCGATCTGTTCGAGCAGGCCAAGCAGAACAGCCCCTGCATCATCTTCGTCGACGAGATCGACGCCGTCGGGCGCCAGCGCGGTGCGGGTATGGGCGGCGGACACGACGAGCGCGAGCAGACGCTCAACCAGTTGCTCGTCGAAATGGACGGCTTCGGTGAGCGCACCGGCGTCATCCTCATCGCCGCCACCAACCGGCCCGACATCCTCGACCCGGCCCTGCTGCGTCCGGGCCGCTTCGACCGTCAGATCCCCGTCGGTGCCCCCGACCTGGCCGGCCGTCGAGCGATCCTGAAGGTGCACTCGGCCGGCAAGCCCGTCGCGCAGGATGCCGACCTCGAAGGTCTGGCCAAGCGAACCGTCGGAATGTCGGGTGCAGACCTGGCCAACGTCATCAACGAAGCGGCACTGCTCACCGCTCGTGAGAACGGCACCGTCATCACCGAGGCGTCGCTCGAAGAATCCGTCGACCGCGTCGTCGGTGGTCCGCGCCGCAAGAGCCGCATCATCAGCGAGCACGAGCGCAAGATCACCGCGTACCACGAGGGTGGCCACACTCTTGCGGCATGGGCGATGCCCGACATCGAGCCCGTCTACAAGGTGACCATCCTCGCGCGCGGTCGCACCGGCGGCCACGCGATGACGGTCCCGGAGGACGACAAGGGCCTGATGACGCGGTCGGAGATGATCGCACGTCTCGTGATGGCCATGGGTGGCCGCGCCGCGGAAGAGCTCGTGTTCCACGAGCCGACCACCGGAGCGTCCTCGGACATCGACCAGGCCACCAAGATCGCCCGCGCGATGGTCACCGAGTACGGCATGAGCAGCAAGCTCGGTGCCGTCCGCTACGGACAGGAACAGAGCGACCCCTTCCTCGGTCGTTCGATGGGACAGCAGTCCGACTTCTCGCACGAGGTCGCCCGCGAAATCGACGAGGAGGTGCGCAAGCTCATCGAAGCCGCGCACACCGAGGCGTGGGCCATCCTCAACGAGTACCGCGACCTGCTCGACACCCTTGCCTCCGAGCTGCTCGAACGCGAGACGCTGACCCGCAAGGACCTCGAGAAGATCTTTCACAGTGTCACCAAGCGTCCGCGCATCACGCTGTTCAACGACTTCGGTGACCGTAAGCCGTCGGACAAGCCGCCGGTCAAGACACCTCGCGAGCTCGCAGCCGAGCGCGGCGAGCCGTGGCCTCCGGTGCCACCGGCACCGAAACAGCTTCCGCCGCAACAGTTTCCGCAGCCCAGCTACGCCGGGTCGCCGCAGCTGACCAAGGGTGGGCAGCAGAACGGCACCAACGGTTACAACGGCGCACCCAGCAACGGCGCACCGGGCACCGGCGAGCTCGGACCGAACACGGGTGCCGGTCGACGTAGCGCGCCTGCCCCCGGCGACTACAACGGCGGTAGCAACAACGGCGGCGGCTACAACGGGGCTACCAACGGTGGCGGCTACAACGGCGCTACCAACGGCGGTCCTGCCAACGGAAGCTACGGCGGGCCGACCACAGGCGGCGGATACTCCGAGGGCTATCGCCGGCCCGAGCCCCGATCGGGTCCCAACGGTTCGGGCCCCGATTACGGCGCTCCCGCCGGTTGGTCGGCACCCGGCTGGCCGCCGCGCGATCAGCAACAGGTGCCGCGCTACCAAGGCCCGTCCACGCCGCCGGCTCAGTACCAGCCTCCGCGTGAACAGGACTCGGATCAGGGCTACCGTCAGCATCCGACGTATCAGCAGCCGCAGTCCTACCAGCCGCCCCAGCCGCAGCAGTCGTACGACCCGCAGCAGCCGCAGCAGTCGTATCAGCCGCCGCAGTACCAGCCGGATCCGTTCCGGCCGGACGCCGGGGAGCACGGTCGTACGTCCCGGCACGAGCCTCCCTACGGCGAGAATTCCGAGGGCGCGCCGGAGTCGACTCCCACGTGGGAGGTTCCGGAAAGCTCGCACAACTACCCGCTGCCCGGAGACGATCGACCCGCTCATGGTTCGTCGGAGGAGTCGCAGCAGGGTGAGCACGGCGACCGTCACGGAAACGACGACGGCGACGCCGGCCCACGCACCCAACGGTGGGAAGGACCGGGCGGCTCACACCGCTAGTCCGATCATTAGGCTGACTGGGTCGACCGTGACGGTCGACCCAGTGCGTCGTTTCGAACCCGTGCTGTTGTTCGTCGGCGAGCCGTTCACACCGAGCAGCACGCCCGCCCAGCTGCCACATTCGCGGAGCCCAACCGGAGGTACGTTCTCGTGTCAGTCAACAGGACCGACGAGTCGACAGGCGACTCGGCAGAAGTCCCAGCAGCCGTGCAATCTGCCGCCCCGCAGCAGGGAATCGCGGAGACGGTGGCCTATGCCACGGGCGCGGTGTTCGACCAGCCCCGCGCGGAGGCTGCGGTACGCGAGTTGCTCATTGCCGTCGGTGAGGATCCCGACCGCCAGGGCCTGCTCGATACCCCGGCTCGTGTCGCCCGGTCCTACCGCGAGATCTTCGCCGGCCTCTACACCGATCCGGACACCGCGCTGAACACGACCTTCGACGAAGGCCATCAAGAACTGGTTCTGGTTCGCGACATCCCCATGTACTCCACGTGCGAGCACCACCTGGTCTCGTTCCACGGCGTCGCCCACGTGGGATACATCCCCGGCAAGAGCGGCAAGGTGACCGGTCTGTCGAAGCTGGCCCGCGTGGTGGACATGTACGCCAAGCGTCCCCAGGTGCAGGAGCGGTTGACCAGCCAGATCGCCGACGCGTTGATGCGCAAACTCGACCCACGCGGTGCGATCGTCGTGATCGAGGCCGAGCACCTGTGCATGGCGATGCGCGGTATCCGCAAGCCCGGTGCCAGCACCACCACCTCGGCGGTCCGAGGTCTGCTGCAGTCCAGCGCGGCATCGCGTTCGGAAGCCTTGGACCTGATCCTCCGGAAATGACGGTTCCGGTCCGATCACGATGATTCTCGCGAGCTCCGTTCCCGCTGCGCCCATCGTCATGGGCGTTCTCAACGTGACGGCCGATTCGTTCTCCGACGGTGGTCGCTACCTCGACGTCGACGCGGCCGTCGAACACGGTCTGGCGATGCATCGGCTGGGAGTCGACATCGTCGACGTCGGCGGGGAATCCACGCGCCCCGGGGCGGACCGCGTCGACCCGTCGGTCGAGGTGCAGCGCGTCGTACCGGTCATCTCGGCCTTGGCCGCCGAAGGCGTGAGCACCAGCGTCGACACGATGCGCGCACACGTCGCCGCTGCGGCGATCGAGGCCGGGGTGTCGATCGTCAACGACGTCTCGGGCGGTCGAGCCGACCCCGCAATGGCAGGCGTGGTCGCGCAAGGCGGGCTGCCGTGGATCCTGATGCACTGGCGGGCCGCCGACTCGACGTTCCGGCACACCGGTCCGGCCGATCACTACGACGACGTGGTCGCCGACGTTCGCCGCGAACTGCTCGAGCAGGTCGACCACGCAGTGAGCGCCGGGGTCGACGCGTCGCGGATCGTGCTGGACCCGGGCCTCGGATTCGCCAAGAACGCGGAGCACAACTGGCAGCTGCTGCGCGGACTGCCCACCCTGGTGGAATCCGGTTTCCCGGTTCTGGTGGGTGCGTCCCGCAAACGTTTTCTGGGCTCGCTCCTCGCCGAACCCGACGGTTCACCGCGTCCACCGGACGGCCGGGAGATCGCGACGGCCGTCGTCTCGGCCCTCGCGGTCGCCGGCGGCGCGTGGGGAGTGCGGGTGCACGACGTCCGGTCGTCACTCGACGCGGTGGCCGTCGTGCGGGCATGGCAGGGTGGTCGCGCATGAGCGAGATCAACAGTGCCGCTGCAGGGACTCGTCGCGGCGACCGCATCGAATTGCGCGGGCTGACCGTCCGCGGCAATCACGGTGTCTTCGACTTCGAGAAGCGAGACGGCCAGGACTTCGTCGTCGACATCACCGTCTGGATGGATCTCTCGCCCGCGGCCGAGACCGACGATCTGACTCGGACGCTGCATTACGGCGAACTGGCCGAACATGCCGCGGCGGTCGTAGCGGGCCCGTCCCGGGACCTGATCGAGACGGTCTCCGCCGAGATCGCCGAGGTGGTGCTCGGTTACGACTCCCGAGTCGACGCGGTGGAGGTGGTGCTGCACAAGCCGTCGGCTCCCATTCCCCTGACGTTCGGCGACGTTGCCGTGGTGGCCTATCGGGAGCGAAAGTGAGCCGTGCAGTGCTGTCGATCGGCAGCAACATCGGCGACTCGATGAGCCACTTGCGTTCTGTCACAGCGGAATTGGGTTCGCGCGTGGTGGCGTGCTCGGCCGTCCATCGATCTGCTCCGTGGGGCGGCGTCGAGCAACAGGACTTCCTCAACGCGATCGTGGTGGCCGAGGACGAGGCCTACGGCCCGTGGGACTGGTTGCGTCTGGCGCAGCAACTCGAGGAGGCAGCGGACCGCGTTCGAGTGCAGCGTTGGGGACCCCGCAGCCTCGACGTCGACGTGATCGTGTGCGACGACGTCATCAGTGAGGACCCGCGCCTGATTCTTCCCCATCCCCGTGCGCACGAGCGCGCGTTCGTGCTGCTGCCGTGGCTGGACGTCGATCCCGACGCCACTCTTCGGGTCGACGGGGCGGACGTGCCGGTCTCCGAGCTGCTCGAGCGTCTGAGTACGGACGAGCGAGCGGGAGTCGTCCGACTCGACGGCGACGGTGATCGACTGTGGTGACCAATCCCACCAAGATCTGGGATGTCTTGGGTTTGTTTCTGATCGCCGCAGTGGGCACGTGGCTGCTGGTGCGGGTTTTCTACGGTTCGTTTCCGCCGATCCCGGTGTACGCCGGAGCGTCGCTGTACCTGGTCGCGGTGGTGGAAGTGGTGACCGCGGTGATCGTCCGCAATCGCATCGCCGAGCATCGAGTGGGCACCGGTCTGCACGACCTGCATCCGTTGACGGTCTTCCGGGCGCTGGTGTTGGCGAAGGCGTCGTTGCTGGTGGGAACCGCTCTGGTGGGGGTGTGCGTCGGCTTCCTGGTGTACGTATTGCCACGAGCGGCAACGGTGCGAGCGGCGTCCGCGGACCGAGCCGGAGCGATCGTGGCCCTCGTCGCGGGCCTGGCCGTCGTCGCCGCCGCGGTGTGGCTGGAGCAGTGCTGCCGCACCCCGGAAGATCGGGACGACGAGCGCTCCCGATAACGTATCCGTCCCTCGATCGTTACCTTCGTTGTGTACGTGATCGGTCGGGGATGACCGGATGCGACCGACAGGCCGGTTACCCTTGAGAACATGACAGATCAGACTCGCGCCAAGAAGGGACGCCGAAAGCGGCGTAGTGCGAGCCAGCTGTTCCTCGCGGCGCTCGTCGTGTTCGGCATCGTCGCCAGTGTGCTGTTGTTGTTCAGCGAAAGCGTTCAGTGGATGCGCGTCGGGGTGCTCTCGGCGCTGTGGGCCGCAGTGATCGGTGCGTTCGCGATGACGAAGTACCGCAGGGAAGCGGCCGCGGATCAGACCAAGGCCAAGGACCTACAGACCGTCTACGAACTGCAGCTCGCCCGCGAGATCTCGGCCCGACGCGAGTACGAGATGAGCGTCGAAGCCCGGGTGCGCAACGAGACGCGGTTGGAATCGGACGAGGTCGCCGCGCTGCGTAACGAACTGGCCGCGCTGCGCCAGAACCTGCAGGTGCTCTTCGAGGGCAATCTGCCGACCGAACGGGTCGCACTGCGCGCCGAGGCGATGCGGATGCAGGAACTCGGTGGCCGCGGATACGACAGCTATCAGCCCGCACCGTCCGGGTTGTACGTACGAGGTGGCGGCAACGGCAACGGACCCGCAGGCCCCGGCTTCAACGGCGTGGGCACGCCCTACGACGAGCCGGTCACCGCCGAGACGTCGGTGGTCTACCCCGAGGATCCCGACGAAATGCCCCGCGCGACGGCGACACCGGACCCCGGTTCCGGGTACGCACAGGACGCGTCCGCCGAGCAGGGTTCTGCACCGGAGGGTTCCGACGACGTCACCGACGCCGGGCAGAACGACCGCACCGAGCCGCCGGCCGCGCAGTCCCGCCCCTACGGGGCACCGAGGCCGGCCGGTCGGGTGAGCCCGCCCACCTCGCCGTTCACCGCATACAGATTCGAGCAGACGCGTCGACCCGCGGCCGAATCAGAACCTGTCGAGGACGCCGAACCTGTCGAGGAGGCCCAGCCCCAGCAGGCCACCGAGTCCGAATCGGCCCAGGAAGAGGCCACGTACCCGGAGTCTCGCCGATCGCTGCGCGATTCGGCCGATGCGTTCTTCGCAGCCGACCGCGTCGACGACACGCCTGCCGAGGAGACGGCGGATGCACCGCGACGCGGACGCAGGCGCGCCGAATCCCCCGAGGAGGCGTCCGGCGCGCACTCCAACGGCCGTTCCGTCGCCGAGATCATGGCCGGGCTGACAGGCGGCGATTCGGCCGACACGACGACCACCGACGCCGGCACGCGTCGCCGTCGCCGTCGCGCAGACTGAGAACCAGATCACACCGGTCTCCCATGGCACGTTCGGTGCCGCTGTCGCTATTGTTCCCTGCAGGACGTCTGGTACCCGCCGAGCGGGACTGGAACGAACGAGAGGAAAATTTCGGTGACCTCATCAGGGTTCACTGGTGGTCTGTCTCCGGCTCGCTTGACCGTGGGTGTCGTCTCCGCCGGTCGGGTCGGTACGGCATTCGGTGAGGCGCTCGAACGCGTCGGACACGTTGTCGTCGGTGCCGCCGCGGTATCGGACGCATCCATCGCGCGAGTACGTGATCGATTGCCCGAGTCGCAGATTCTGCCTGTCGACGAGGTTGCCCGTCGCGCCGAACTGCTGATTCTGGCGGTACCGGACTACGAACTGGCCTCGATCGTCGCCGGTCTCGCCGCGACCGGGGCGGTCGCGCCGGGCAAGTTGGTGGCGCACACCTCCGGCGCGAACGGCGTCGCGGTACTGGAGCCGCTGGCTGCCCTTGGCGCGGTTCCGTTGGCAATACATCCGGCCATGACATTCAGCGGCGGACCCGAGGACACCGACCGGATGACGGCCGCGTGCTTCGGCATCACCGCGGGCGACGAGATCGGTTATGCGGTAGCCCAAGCCCTCGTCCTCGAGATCGGCGGCGAGCCGGTGCACGTGCCCGAGAGCAACCGGGCGCTCTACCACGCGGCGTTGGCTCACGGCAGCAATCACCTCGTGACGTTGGTGGTCGACGCGGTCGAGGCACTGCGAGTTGCGTTGGCCGGTCCGGGTTTTCCTGGATCCGATGCCGAACGTGGTGTGCCCGAGCGCGTTCTGGCTCCGCTGCTCGAAGCTGCACTGGACAATGCGCTGCGCAACGGACAATCCGCACTGACCGGCCCGGTGGCCCGAGGCGATACCGCGGCTGTCGGCAAACACCTCGAAGTGCTCGAGGCCGTCGATCCACGGATCGCCGCCGGTTACCGTGCGCTGTCGCTGCGGTCCGCCCAACGTATCGGTGCCGCAGCCGATCTGATCGAGATTCTGGAAGGGAAGCGATGACCCTCGCGGGCAGCTACACGAAGGGACAGTTGACGGTTCACCACGATCCCGCGGTGATCACGTCGGTGTCCAAGGCCCTACGTGGCGTCGGCAAGCAGGTCGCTCTGGTGCCGACCATGGGTGCACTGCATGCCGGCCACCTGCAGTTGGTGCGCCAGGCGAAGCTCACCGGCGCGGTCGTGATCGTGTCGATTTTCGTCAATCCACTGCAGTTCGGCGTGGGGGAGGACCTCGACGCCTATCCGCGGACCCTCGACGCCGATGTCGAACTGCTCCGCGGCGAGGGCGTGGAATTGGTATTCGCACCGTCCGCGTCCGACATGTACCCGTCCGGGCCGCGCACCACGGTCCATCCCGGTCCGCTCGGTAGTGAACTCGAAGGTGCCAGCAGACCAACGCATTTCGCGGGAATGCTCACCGTCGTGGCGAAGCTGCTGCAGATAGCCGCTCCGCATCGGGCGTACTTCGGGGAGAAGGACTACCAGCAGCTGACGTTGATCCGGCAGATGGTGCGAGACCTGAACTTCGACGTCGCGGTCATCGGAGTCCCGACGGTTCGCGAGCAGGACGGTCTGGCGCTGTCCTCGCGCAACAGGTATCTCGATGCGGAGCAGCGCGACGCTGCGATGGCGTTGTCGGCAGCCCTCGTTGCCGGGGCGCACGCAGCTGCCGGGGGCGTCGACGCCATCCTGGCCACCGCGCGCGCCGTGCTCGACGAGGTGCCGCTGGTGCAGGTCGACTACCTGGAGGTGCGCGACCCGCATCTCGGCCCGGCTCCCGAGCGTGGAGACGGAAGACTGCTCGTGGCAGCCAAAGTGGGCACCACGAGATTGATCGACAACGTCGGTGTCGCCGTCGGCACCGGTTTCCTCGAGGCAGGAGTGGAGCCTGCGAAACGACCAGAAGAAATTAGCCCCGACGATCCGAAAAGTGGAGAGTGACACGATGTTTCGCACCATGATGAAGTCCAAGATCCATCGCGCCACCGTCACGCACGCAGATCTGCACTACGTGGGCTCGGTGACCGTCGACCAGGATCTGATGGAGGCTGCCGATCTTCTCGAAGGTGAGCAGGTCACCATTGTCGACATCGACAACGGTGCGCGGCTGGAGACCTACGTGATCACCGGTGAGCGGGGCAGTGGTGTGATCGGAATCAATGGGGCCGCAGCGCATCTGGTGAACCCGGGTGACCTGGTCATCCTGATCGCCTACGGGGTCATGAACGAGCAGGAGGTTGCCGACTACGCACCCCGGGTGGTGTTCGTCGACGACAAGAACCGGCCGGTCGAGCTCGGCAGCGACCCGGCTCATGCGCCCGCCGGTTCGGGTCTGATCACGCCGCGCGATCTGCGGGCCGACTCCGTGCTGGTCTGACTCGATGCTTCTCGCAATCGATGTACGCAACACCAGCACGGTGGTCGGGCTCTTCACCGGCACCGGGGATCACTCGAAACTGCTGCGCGATTGGCGTATTCGCACCGACCCCCATGTGACGGCCGACGAGCTGGCGTTCATGTTGCGGGGGTTGTTGGGCGAACAGGCCGAGCAGATCACCGGGGTGACGGCTCTGTCCACGGTGCCGTCCGTGCTGCGCGAGATGCGGACGATGCTCGTGCGCTACTGGGATCACGTGGTGCACGTGGTGGTCGAACCCGGTGTGCGGACCGGGGTTCCGCTGCTGGTCGACAATCCCAAAGAGGTCGGGGCCGACCGCATCGTCAATACCCTTGCCGCACATGATCTGTACGACTCGGCGTGCATCGTGGTGGATTTCGGGACCACCACGTGCGTCGACGTCGTCTCGGCCAAGGGCGAGTTCCTCGGCGGGGCGATCGCGCCCGGTCTCGAAATTTCGGCCTCGGCCATGTCGACTCGCACCGCGACGCTGCGTGAGGTCGAGATGGTGCGGCCGCGGTCGGTGCTGGGAAAGAACACCGTCGAGTGCATCCAAGCGGGCACCATCTTCGGTTTCGCCGGCCTGGTGGACGGGCTTGTCGGACGCATCAGACGTGAGGTGCCGGAGGTCAAAGGCACCGACGTCGCGGTCATCGGTACCGGAGACATCGCTGCGCTGATCCTGCCCGAGTCGACGACCATCGAGCATCACGAACCCGACCTGACGCTGGAGGGTCTGCGACTGGTCTACGAACGCAACATGGCAAAGCGGCGGCCACGCTGAATGTTTCGGTGAAGCGGGGTAGCGCGTCGGGCGTTCGTGTGTCAGAATCGTCGGCGTGATGACGTGCATGGCCACCCAGGAGTGTTGTCGAGGCTGACCGCTGCCTCGTTCGTTACACATCCCTGGAGTAGAGCTTCATGCTTTCCACACCTGTATTTTCTGCACCCTCCCGACCCCGATTGTCCTCACGGTCGGTCTCGACGTTGCCGACCCGGCTACGTCCACCCGACCTGCTGCGCATCACCGATCAGGGCGCATCGGACGTCCTCGAAGGGCGGTTCGACCACCTGCTTCCCGGCGGTGGACAGTGGCCCACGGACGAGCGTTGGGCCACTCGCCTGCACTCCGACGACGATCTCGACGTCTGGTTGATCAGCTGGGTTCCCGAGCGATCCACCGAACTGCACGATCACGCCGGATCGCTCGGTGCATTGACCGTCCTGAGTGGTTCTTTGCTCGAATACCGTTGGGCGGGAACCGAACTGAAGGAACGTCATCTCGACGCCGGAGATCAGGCAGCCTTTCCGCTGGGATGGGTGCACGACGTGATGCACGATCCGGCGTCGAACACGACCGGGCCCACCCTCAGCGTGCACGCCTACTCACCGCCGCTGACGGCGATGTCGTACTACGAAGTGACCGAGCGCGCCACGCTGCGCCGTACCCGCAGCGAGCTCACCGCCGAACCCGAGAAGGCCACGAGATGACCATCGTCGAAATGCTCGAATCCGCTCGCGAGACCATCGATCGCATGACCGTCTTCGAGCTCCGTGACGCTGTCGACCGCGGCGCGGTCGTCGTCGACATTCGCCCGCAGGCGCAGCGCGCAGTCGAGGGCACCCTGCCCGGTGCGTTGGCCATCGAACGCAACGTCCTCGAATGGCGTCTCGATCCCACCAGTGACGCGCGGCTGGCGATCGCCACCGACCACGACGTCGAGTGGATCGTCATCTGCTCCGAGGGCTATACCTCCTCGCTCGCGGCCGCGTCGCTCAAGCTGCTGGGTCTGCACAAGGC
Source organism: Rhodococcus sp. 06-1460-1B (assembly GCF_002258475.1). Taxonomy (NCBI): domain Bacteria; kingdom Bacillati; phylum Actinomycetota; class Actinomycetes; order Mycobacteriales; family Nocardiaceae; genus Rhodococcus; species Rhodococcus sp. 06-1460-1B. The sequence goes on along the minus strand of NZ_NOYS01000026.1, from coordinate 4,603 downwards.
CACCGATCTGGTCGGCGGCTATCAGGCACTGAAGTCCGCCGGGCTGCTCGGGGTGTTGACGCAGGCCAAGCACTGCGTTCGCGAGGCCGAGGCCGTCGCAGCGCACTGATCGTCCCGACAGTCTCGGACTGTAAAGTGTGTGCGCGTGAGTGATACAGCTTCTACCCAGCCGGCCGACGACACCCCGGAGCAGCTACGGATTCGTCGCGCCAAGCGCGCTGCGTTGCTCGAGCGCGGGGTCGAGGCGTATCCGGTGTCGGTTCCGCGGACCCATTCGCTGCTCGAGATCCGCACCCAGTTTCCCGAGCTCGACGCCGACACGACGACCGGCCTGATCGTCGGCGTCGTCGGCCGCGTGATCTTCGTCCGTAACACCGGCAAGCTGTGTTTCGCCACCCTGCAGGAGGGCGACGGCACCCAGCTCCAAGCCATGATCAGCCTGGCAGGTGTCGGCGAGGACGCCCTCGCAGCGTGGAAGGCCGACGTCGACCTGGGCGACTTCGTGTTCGTGCACGGCGAGGTCATCAGCTCCCGTCGCGGTGAGCTCTCGGTGATGGCCGACGCCTGGCAGATCGCGTCGAAGTCGTTGCGGCCCTTGCCCGTCGCGCACAAGGAACTCAGCGAAGAGACGCGTATTCGGCAGCGCTACCTGGATCTGATCACGCGTCCGGAGGCCCGAGAGACCGCCCGCAAGCGCATCGCCGTCGTTCGTGAACTGCGTAACGCACTCGAGCGTCGCGGCTTCCTCGAGGTCGAGACCCCGATGCTGCAGACGCTGCACGGCGGTGCCGCGGCCCGGCCGTTCGTCACCCACTCCAATGCGATGGACACGGACCTGTACCTGCGCATAGCGCCGGAGCTGTTCCTCAAGCGCTGCGTCGTCGGCGGCATCGAGAAGGTCTTCGAGATCAACCGCAACTTCCGCAACGAAGGTGCCGACTCCTCGCACTCGCCGGAGTTCGCGATGCTCGAGACCTACGAGGCCTACGGCACGTACGACGACTCGGCGAAGATGACGCGGGAACTCGTCCAGGAAGTGGCGGTGGCCGCACTCGGATCCACCGTGGTCACCCTGCCCGACGGCACCTCCTACGATCTCGGCGGCGAATGGACGACGCTCGAGATGTACCCGTCGCTGTCGGAGTCGCTCGGATTCGACGTCACCCCCGACACCACCGTCGACGAACTGCTCGCGATCGCCGACAAGGTTGGGCTGGATGTCCCCCGCAAGGACGGCGTCCCGATCTACGGCCACGGCAAGCTCGTCGAGGAACTGTGGGAACACCAGGTGGGCGACGCGTTGACCGAACCGACGTTCGTTCGTGATTTCCCCGTCGAGACGTCGCCGTTGACGCGTCAGCACCGCAGCAAGCCGGGCGTCACCGAGAAGTGGGATCTCTACGTTCGTGGATTCGAGCTGGCGACCGGCTACTCGGAGCTGATCGACCCGATCATCCAGCGCGAGCGCTTCGAGGACCAGGCGCGTCAGGCTGCCGCAGGCGACGACGAGGCGATGGTGCTCGACGAGGACTTCCTGGCGGCCATGGAACAGGGAATGCCGCCGACCACCGGAACCGGTATGGGAATCGACCGTCTGCTGATGGCGTTGACCGGGCTGGGTATCCGAGAAACGATCCTGTTTCCGATCGTCAAGCCGTCGCAGGCCTGATCGGGAGGTATGTCCGCTGTTCGCCAGCAGCGGACAGCGATCGGGAAACGTTTTGCAAAGTGCCTGCGTTATGAACAGTAAGCACACGAGGCGGTCCGTCTCGTTGCCGGATACGCAGTATTTCAGGGGTGGAGGGTCGGCGTTCGTCACGTCGGCCAACTACAGTGAGACACAGTCTTACCTTCGAATGCACAAGCGACCGAGTGTTCAGGACACTGCGGCGCTGGAAGAACTGGTGGGCGAGCTACCACCCACCGAGAAGTGAGGGAGAGCGATGTTCGAGAGGTTCACCGATCGCGCGCGGCGTGTTGTCGTCCTGGCTCAAGAAGAAGCCCGGATGCTCAACCACAACTACATCGGCACGGAGCACATTCTGCTGGGCCTCATCCACGAGGGTGAAGGTGTTGCAGCAAAGTCTCTCGAGTCGCTGGGCATCTCCCTCGAAGGAGTTCGCAGCCAGGTAGAGGAAATCATCGGCCAGGGCCAGCAGGCTCCGTCCGGTCACATTCCGTTCACTCCGCGCGCCAAGAAAGTACTCGAGCTCAGCCTGCGTGAAGCACTGCAGCTCGGCCACAACTACATCGGCACCGAGCACATCCTGCTCGGCCTGATCCGCGAAGGCGAAGGCGTCGCAGCTCAGGTTCTGGTCAAGCTCGGAGCCGACCTCAACCGCGTGCGCCAGCAGGTCATCCAGCTGCTGTCGGGCTACCAGGGCAAGGAGCCGTCCGAGAGCGGCAGCGGCCGCGGCGAGGCGGGCACCCCGTCGACGTCACTGGTTCTCGACCAGTTCGGACGCAACCTCACCCAGGCCGCGCTCGAAGGCAAGCTCGACCCGGTTATCGGTCGCGCGAAGGAAATCGAGCGCGTCATGCAGGTGCTCTCGCGTCGTACCAAGAACAACCCGGTACTCATCGGCGAGCCCGGTGTCGGTAAGACCGCAGTCGTCGAAGGTCTCGCGCAGGCCATCGTCAACGGCGAGGTTCCCGAGACGCTCAAGGACAAGCAGCTCTACACCCTCGACCTCGGCTCGCTCGTGGCCGGTAGCCGTTACCGCGGTGACTTCGAGGAGCGCCTGAAGAAGGTGCTCAAGGAGATCAACACCCGCGGCGACATCATCCTGTTCATCGACGAGCTGCACACGCTCGTCGGCGCAGGTGCCGCCGAAGGTGCCATCGACGCAGCGTCGATCCTCAAGCCGAAGCTGGCTCGTGGCGAACTGCAGACCATCGGTGCCACCACGCTCGACGAGTACCGCAAGTACATCGAGAAGGACGCCGCTCTCGAGCGTCGTTTCCAGCCCGTCCAGGTCGGCGAGCCGACCGTCGAGCACACCATCGAGATCCTCAAGGGTCTGCGCGATCGCTACGAGGCACACCACCGCGTCTCGATCACCGACGGTGCACTCGTCGCTGCCGCCACTCTGGCCGACCGGTACATCAACGATCGGTTCTTGCCCGACAAGGCAATCGACCTCATCGACGAGGCGGGCGCGCGGATGCGCATCCGCCGGATGACCGCGCCGCCAGACCTGCGTGAGTTCGACGACAAGATCGCCGACGCACGCCGGGAGAAGGAATCGGCCATCGACGCACAGGACTTCGAGAAGGCTGCGAACCTGCGCGACAAGGAGAAGACCCTCGTCGGTCAGCGTGCCGAGCGGGAGAAGCAGTGGCGCTCCGGTGACCTCGACGTCATCGCCGAGGTCGACGACGAGCAGATCGCCGAGGTTCTGGGCAACTGGACCGGCATCCCCGTCTTCAAGCTCACCGAGGAGGAGACCACCCGTCTGCTCCGCATGGAAGACGAGCTGCACAAGCGGATCATCGGCCAGGTCGAGGCAGTCAAGGCCGTCTCCAAGGCGATCCGTCGTACCCGTGCAGGTCTGAAGGACCCGAAGCGCCCGTCGGGCTCGTTTATCTTCGCCGGCCCGTCCGGTGTCGGTAAGACCGAGCTGTCGAAGGCACTCGCGAACTTCCTCTTCGGCGAGGACGACGCGCTCATCCAGATCGACATGGGCGAGTTCCACGACCGCTTCACCGCCTCGCGTCTGTTCGGTGCTCCTCCCGGATACGTCGGCTACGAAGAGGGTGGCCAGCTCACCGAGAAGGTCCGCCGCAAGCCGTTCTCCGTCGTCCTGTTCGACGAGATCGAGAAGGCACACCAGGAGATCTACAACACCCTCCTGCAGGTGCTCGAGGACGGTCGTCTCACCGACGGCCAGGGACGCACGGTCGACTTCAAGAACACCGTGCTGATCTTCACCTCGAACCTCGGTACCTCGGACATCTCGAAGGCAGTCGGCCTCGGCTTCTCCTCGGGCGAAGGCACCGGATCGAACTACGAGCGGATGAAGCTCAAGGTCAACGACGAGCTGAAGAAGCACTTCCGCCCCGAGTTCCTGAACCGTATCGACGACATCGTCGTGTTCCACCAGCTCACCAAGGACGAGATCATCCAGATGGTCGATCTCATGCTCAACCGAGTCGAAGGTGCGCTCAAGAACAAGGACATGGCGATCGAGGTCACCGAGAAGGCGAAGTCTCTGCTCGCCAAGCGCGGATTCGACCCCGTCCTGGGTGCGCGGCCACTGCGTCGCACCATCCAGCGCGAGATCGAGGACCAGTTGTCGGAGAAGATCCTCTTCGGCGAGATCGAAGCCGGCCAGATCATCCTGGTCGACGTCGAGAACTGGGACGGCGAAGGCGCTGGCGAGGACGCGAAGTTCACGTTCCGCGGCGAGAAGAAAGCCATCATCGTCCCCGACGAGGTCCCGGTCGACCTGGCCAAGGCCGCCGGAGACAGCGACAGCGAGTAAGTTTCACCAGTTCCAACACAACGGGCGATCCTCTTCGGAGGATCGCCCGTTGTCGTATCTTCACCTGCCCCGCCCGCGCACCCCCGCCCCCCCCCCCCCCCCCCCCCCCCCACCCCCCC
>NZ_NOYS01000022.1:0-242983 GCF_002258475.1 Rhodococcus sp. 06-1460-1B | reverse complement strand
ACTGGATCCATCACTACAATCACCACCGACCCCATACCGGCATCGGCGGCAAGTCACCCATCGAGCGACTGACCGTCCACAACGTCCCCGGGAAGAACAACTAGGTATCTCATCCTGATCGGGGCGGGCGACTTCAGTGAAACGTCCGCGCCCGGACCCGCTTTCCAGTTCCGGGATGTGAACACTACCGATGACCTTCGGTGGGTCGGCTCGGTGCCGGACACGATCGGCGTCGGGGCGAATCTGAGCGTCACAGCGGAGGTCAACCGCTACGAGGAGCGATCGTGCCTGTTTCTCCTTGAGCCGGTTGCTACATCCGTTCGCTAGCTTCAGTGCGATGACGCCGGTATGGCTTGGCAGTCACAGCGCCGAGCTGGCGTCCAGCATGGTCAGCAGCTAGAAACAGCCAGCGGCATTATCTCGCTGCGACAGGCGCTGCGCACCCGAAGATCGTCGTCGAGAAAGACGGCGTCTAAATCGCGTTGGATCTCGACGCGTTTGCATGATGCGGAGCCTGAGGGAAAGAGAGCGCCGTCGGAGCTACTCGATATCAGCTTCCTGCGCTGCGGGGGCCGGCTCGCGTGTACCCGACGCGATCACCACCTCGTGAAACCTGCGCCCAAAGTTTGTCACTTGCAGAACGCCTTCTTGAACTTCAACGCGAGTAAAGTCCTCTGTGTCGTATTGGTCGCGTGAGTCGACCACAATCGGTGTCGTCTCGGCCCATGCGTACCGCGCCTTGTCGGTCAGAGTGGTGGTGTAACTGACGCTTACCAGGCCCAGTCGAATCCAGTTGTCGACATACATCGCGTTCACTGGGACGTGCACTTGATGTCCCTCGGACATCCAATTCAGTAAGTGCGTCGCCAAAGTGTTGTACCCCTCGGAGCTCGGGTCCTCCGCACGCGCCAGCTTGAGGTGCACCTCAATGATTGCGTGAAGATGGATAGTGAGTATGTCTGTGAGAGCTTTTGCCTCCTCAGTGTTCAGTTGCCGAATCACCTCGGCGAATGACGGGTGGGCAGTGTCTCGGACTCGGGCATCCGACGCGGTCGCCAGCAGGTTCAAGTACATCTCTTTGAGCTCTGGTTCTTCCACGGTGTAAGAGATGCCCTGGATAGCCGGTCCCGCGATCGACGTTCTCGGAGTGACCACCTGGTCCTCCGGTACGTCGGCCATTCTTGCCGCCATCTCGTCATTGAAGTGATCGTTGAAGTAATCCTTCTGGATACCCACGAGCCGTCCGAGTGGCTGCCAGATCTTCAATCTGATTTGTTGCTTGACCGCCATACGCTTTGCGAGCGAACGTGCTGCGGGATCGAGATAGCCAGACTCTTGGGCAGCCTTGAGCAACAGGTCTTTCTCTTTCGAGTCCTCCTCCGTTGCTTTAGCGACAGACTTCGATACCGCCGCGCTGGCCGCAGCTGCGCTTACTGGATCGACCATGCGTATCTCCTGACTGGATTCAAGACTGTAATGTTGATTCGATGCTTGCGATTCTGGAGTGTTGTCCGATCCGGACGTGCCTTCGGCAGTAGGCACATCGTGCGGGTACTAGTTCCCTCCGTTTGCGTTGCGGTTGATGACGCTGATTTGGACGCAGTCGGAGACTGCTACGCCGAACTCATCTCCTGCACTGATGTCGAGAGCTCGTCTGCCATCCGGGAACGATGTTCGCCGGCGAGCGTCACCCGACAGGGAGTAGATGACCCCGTCGCTCTGCGCCCACACGTCCGAACTCGACAGTCGTGTCCCGGCACTGTCCATGATGTTGGCCCCGATATATGCCACATCGCGTTGGCCGTAGACCAGAAACGCGTCCTCGAGATGTTGGTCCGCTTCGAGGAATGCGGCATCGATCGATGCGATGACGGAGGGCGAAGGGGTGTTGCACGAACTAGGTTGGGGACGTTGTGCGGCGGGTGGGTTTGTCGGTGCCGCGGAGGACGCTGGCGGGGGTGACGACGTCGTTGTCGCATAGGGCGATTCGATCTGGCTTGCGGTCGTCACCTCGGAGATGATCCTTCTGTCGGATCTGGTCCCGGTGCACACGATGGAGTAGCGCTCGGGTGCACCGCTGGATCCATAGAACAGGTCGGAGGTGCCTACAGTTCGGTAGGTGTCACCGTCGACTGTCGTTGCGTAGCCAGCGATCCCCACCGGTTGAATCGCGGTACTGAAGCGAACCCCGAGAGCGTCCACGCACGCAGCTTCCGCTGCGTCGATCTGCTCGGGGGAGCCGGCCGCCACTGTGGGTGTCGGTGAAGGCGAGACAGCCTCCGATCGGCCATCGTCCTTGGTGCCGACGGTGCCGACGACAGCCGCGACAACAGCGACCGCCGAGAGGACAGCGATGAGCGTCTTTCTGTTGACGTGCCAGGGCTGCCGCGATGCCGCCCGGTCTTCGGCGACCACGGTCCCGTTCGTCGGGCTGTTCGATGCTCCGTCCGGGCTCGGCGAAATGATTTCCTCGGCAGCGTTGTGTGTCACGGCACCTGCCGTGGCCGGCGAGGTAGGTCGAGAAGGTTGGGACGTCGCCGAAGTCCATCGCTGTCCGTCCCACCACCGTAGGTAGTCGTTGCCCTCCGGGTCTCGGTGCCAGCCAGGTGGGGGCGGAGTTGTCATCGACAATGCATACCAGACGGTTCCGTCCATGGCCGTTCGGTCGCGGTCGAGGTTGCCTCCAACTGTGGATCGGACGTGGTCCTCATGTGTGGATGTCCGAGAGTTTCCAGGCCGCTCCGCTTGATATCCAGGCACCCACAAATCGGGCCCGAAATCCACAAAACGGGGACAACCGCCGTCCGCGCACCTGTGGTGCGAGCCCCGCTCAAGCGTCTCGGTTTCACCGCATGACCAAGTTGTCCCCGTCCCCCGTTAACTGATCGACAGGCTCGATCAACTTCTCGGTCGGTTGTTAGCCGTCTATGCCGTGTCCGATGTCGTCCAACACACCGAATCCGTCGCGGTCGGTCCTGCATACATATGACGAAGCCCCGAAACCACTGCGGTTTCGGGGCTTCGTCGTGAAGGCGTCAGACGTTCAGATCCTCGTCTCGTCGGTTCTTGATGCGCGAGGTCGCGATGAACGAGATCGCCGCCAGGATCATCAGGTAGATCGAGATCGACATCGAGGTACCGGTTCCCTTGAACAGTGCCTCGGAGATCGTCGGGACGAAGGCCCCACCGAGCACGGTGCCGATGGCGTAGCCGATGGATGCACCACTGAATCGGACTGCTGCGGGGAACATTTCGGCGTACAGTGCCGGCTGTGGTCCGTAGGCGAGGCCGAGTCCGACGGCGAAGAGTCCGAGGGCCACGTAGATCCACTGCAGCTCACCGGTATCGACGAGCAGGAAGAACGGGATGGCACACAACACCATCGATGCGTTGCCCAGGTTCATGATGGCGGTCCGGGAGTAGCGGTCGGACAAATACGCACCGAGCAGGGTGAACACACCCCACACGAGAGCCGCGAACAGACTGGCCACCAACACGTCCACACGGGCGAGCCCGTGCTCCCTCGTCGAGTAAGCGACGATGAAGCCACCGACGATGATGTAACCGTTGCCGTTGTTGCCGACGAACGACAGCGCGGCCAGCATGACCTGCTTCTTGTTGGTACGCCACAGTGCACGAACGGGAGTGTGGTTGCGCTCCTTGCGTTCTGCGAGCTCCTTGAACACCGGAGTCTCTTCGACGCGGCGTCGGATGTAGAAGCCGACCAGGATCAGCACGAAGCTGATGAGGAACGGGATACGCCAGCCCCAGGCCTCGAACTGCTCTTCGCTGAGCAAACCGGTGCACAGTGCCAACGTTCCCACCGCAATGAGCATGCCGAGAGGAACACCCATCTGGGTTGCCGCACCGTAGATTCCACGCTTGCCCTTCGGCGCGTGCTCGACGGCCATCAATGCCGCGCCGCCCCATTCGCCGCCGGTCGAGAATCCCTGCAGGATGCGCAACACGATCAGGATGATCGGAGCCCAGATGCCGATGGTCGCGTAGGTGGGCAGCAGTCCCATTCCGACGGTGGCCGCGCCCATGAGGGTGAGGGTCGCGATGAGGACCTTCTTGCGACCGATCTTGTCGCCGAAGTACCCCGCGACGATGGCCCCGAGAGGACGGAACACGAAGCTGATACCGATGGTCACGTAGGCGACCAGCTGTCCGGACGAGCCCATGGGCGCGAAGAACAGCTGAGCGAAGATCAACGACGCGGCCTGCGCGTAGATGAAGAAGTCGTACCACTCGACGGTGGTTCCGACCATGCTGGCCATCGCGGCGCGGCGATGCTCACGCGACACCCCGGTGGGCGTCTCGACCTGTGTTGTCATCGACGATCTCGTTTCGTTCGGGCTCCGGCGCTCGTGAGAGCGAGCGACAGTTCGGAGTGACGTGGGGTATGAACAGCGGCGGATTCAGGTAACCGACGAACCGGATAAAACTCACCGTCCATTCGGTCGGTAATTACTGTGACCGGCGCCACCGTAGTTTGTCAAGGTGGTCGCGTGCATAACAAGGCCCTGCCCACACTTCGTCGGAAACTACCGATCGAGACCTCGTGCTTCGTCCGAAACGACGCAGACATCGACAGCGCCGCCCGACATACTCGAATCCATGGCTGCTCCGACTACCCTCGTTCTCCATTCGCCAGTCATCGACGAACTGATGCGCGCCCTCGGCGCCGACGCGGTGGTGACCGACCCGGACATTCTGCAGAGCTTCCGGCACGACGCCGCCGCTCTGTGCGAATCCGCGCTACCCCTGGCGGCAGTGCTACCGAGCACCGAATCGGACGTGCAGGCGATCATGAAAATCGCATCGGCACATCGCATTCCCGTGGTGCCGCAGGGCGCATTGACCGGCCTGGCGGGAGCCGCGAACGCCAGCGTCGGAGCCATTGCCCTCAACACCCGGCGGATGAACAAGATCGTCGAGTTGGACGTCGTCAACCGCACCGCCGTCGTGCAACCCGGTGTCACGAACAAAGAGCTGAAAGATGCTGCCCTGCAGCAAGGATTGACGTACCTCCCCGACCCGTCCAGCTGGGAGGCGTCGACCATCGGCGGCAACATCGCCACCAACGCCGGCGGTCTGTGCTGCGTGAAATACGGCGTCACAGCACGGTTCGTCCGTGGTCTGCGCGTCGTACTCGCCGACGGGCGCGCCACGTTCGTCGGTCGACGCACTGTCAAAGGCGTGGCCGGGCTTTCCCTGGCCGAACTGTTCGTCGGATCCGAAGGCACACTCGGAATCATCACCGAAGCAACCGTAGGACTCGACTTTCCGGCTGCCACTCCGCTGACCATGGCCGCGACCTTCCCGTCGACTGTCGCGGCCGGTGAAGCGGTGACGCAGATCCGGGCCGCCGGTATCACTCCGAGCCTGTTCGAGTTGCTGGACCGCACCACCATCGCCGCGATCGACGCGTACGCCCGGATGGACTTCGGCACCGACGCCGCGGCCGTGCTGATCGCTCAGTCCGATATCGGCGCGGGCTCTGTGCAGGAGCTCGAAGCCATCGCCGCACTGTGCACCGCAGCCGGGGCAACCGATGTGGCCGTTGCCGAGGACGAGGTCGAATCGGAACAGCTCGTACAGGCCCGTCGTCTGGCGTACCCGGCACTCGAGCGTCTCGGCTCACCGTTGGTCGACGATGTGTCCGTTCCTATTTCGCAGCTCGCCGCAATGATCGACGAGGTCGGACGCATCGCCGAGCGCATCGGCATCGTCATCGGCGTCGTCGGCCATGCAGGGGACGGCAACATCCATCCGACGGTCATCGTCGACCCGATGGACCCGTCATCGTTGGTCAAGGCACACCGCGCGTTCGACGAGATCGCGGCATTCGCCCTCTCGCTGGGCGGGACCATTACCGGTGAGCACGGCGTCGGCCTGCTCAAACGCGATCTTCTCGAGACCGAACTCGATTCTGTTGCAGCGGAACTGCAGCGCGGCATCAAGGAGTTGCTCGACCCGCATTACCTGCTCAACCCAGGGAAGGTCCTCACCGCCCGGTCGTGAGCCGCAGCGACATCCACACCAGTAAACGGGTGTCCACGTCGTCGAGATCGAGACCGAACAACTCCTTGGTACGCCGAAGTCGGTAGCGAAAGGTATTGGGGTGCAGGTACAGCGACGCAGACGCGGCAGCGACGTTGGACTCGTGTGCCAACAACGCCAGCACCGTCGCGGCGTATTCCGTACCTTCCGAGGCATCGCAGGACAGCATCCGTTCGACGGCAGGCAACGCGAGCGACACCTCCGACAGCGCCTCCCCCGCTCTCCGAAGAGTGACCGATACGCGATTCTGCTCGAATGTCGTTGTCTGTGCGCCCGTTTCGATCGCGTCGAGTACCCAGTGAGCATGCTTTAGCGCTATCGCTGGACGGGCGTCCGGGCCACCGATCGCGAAGCTCACCGCAGCACCGAAGGCCGTCTCTGCGCGTCGTCGAACCTCCTCTGCCTCCGCAGCGAATGCGCGTTCGTCGTCGGACTCCACCACCAGCAGGACGATGTTCCCGTCGACGATGCATCCGGAGTCGCCCGCGTTGCCGAACGTGAGCTGCAGCAGACCAGCGAGCTGCACCAACATTTTCTGCGCTCGCGGCGACTCCACTTCTGCGGCCAGAACGGCGTAGCGCTTTCCCTGCGTAGTGACGACCTCGGGATCGGTCAGTAACGCACGCACCCTGGGATTGTCGGCATCGGCCGGATGATGTCGGGCCGACAACAACGGCACTGCAGCTGCGGCCGCACGCGTCAATGCAGCCACTGCCGCAGGGGCCGGCGGACGGATGCCGGCACCGGACGCAATGCACCAGATGGAGCCGAGGTACTCACCGTCGACCGAAACCGCTACTGCCAGACGGGGTAGCGCACCGGCCACATCGACGAGGTGCACGGTCGAGCTGCGCCGGAAGTCCGGATCGATGTGATGCACCATGTATCGAGCCGGGACCTGCTTGCCCAGAATGCCGTCGCGTCGCACGTCGTCGATCGGCTGCCCCGGCACCGACGAATACGCCACCACATAGCCCTGCGGATCCATCACCGACACAGCACCACCCACCGCAGTGGCGGTGGCGTCTGCCAGCGCCGACAGGTCTGCAGTGGTCACCGACTCACAGTACTTCCACGCGCCGGATCGCTAGCGCGCTATCGTGCGACTGTCGCCTCGGAATTCGGCGATCAGCTCGTCTCGGCACGTCACCGACACGTCGTAGATACCGTTGCGGCCGAACCTCGCACGCTCGACGGCGTCGGCGACGAGGACGTCACCGACCTTCGTCGGACGGAGGTACCGGATGTCGCATCGGGCAGCGACGGCCGAGTCCTCGTGCGAGTTGCAGGCCATAGCGAACGTCGTATCTGCAAGCAGGAAGACGTATCCGCCGTGCGTGATGGCGTAACCGTTGACCATGTCCTCGGTCACGACCATCGACATTCTCGCGTGACCGGGTGACAGCTCGATCAGTTCGATACCGAGCTTGCGGGACGCGGCATCGACCTCGAACATCTCCCGCGCAATAGGCGAATCGCTCACGGCTGCGACACCGAACGCTCGTTCTGGGTGAACATCGTGACGCCACCGGTCGCGAAGTTCCGCAGATCCTTGCCTGCCGCTGTCATCTCGGGCGAAGCCAACCCTGCCTTCAGCGATGCCTCGTCCGCGAAGTACAGACTTGCGATTGCGTAGTAGGGCGGCGGGGACTCGTCGAGCGAGTCGAGCGTGCCCCAGGTGAAGTCGACCAGGCCGGGAACTGCGCGAGCGAGGGGCACGTGCACCTCGGTGTAGTGCCGATCGAAGGCGGCAGGGTCCTCGGGTATTCCGTAACAGACGGCTACTCGCACGCTCATGACGCGGCCTCGGGCTTCGCAACCAGAGTGAGTACGTCGTAGGTGGCGACGGGGTCACCGTCCTGGTTGACGACCACTGCGTCCCACCGCACCTCGCCGTAATCGGCACTTTGGCGCGGTGTGATGAGCTTGGCCGTCAACGTGACCGTCAGCGAATCCTCGGCCTTGACCGGCGTCAGGAAGCGCAGGCTGTCGACGCCGAAGTTCGCCAGGACGGGGCCCGGTGCCGGGTCGACGAACAGCCCTGCGGCCAGCGAGACCACCAGGTAGCCGTGCGCCACGATGCCGCCGAACAACGGATTTGCCGCTGCCGCTTCGGGATCGGTGTGCGCGTAGAACGTGTCGCCGGTGAATTCGGCGAAGTGATCGATGTCGGCGCGGGTGACCTGTCGTGGGCCACCGACGATGGTATCGCCCAGTCGCAGTTCGCCGAGGTTCTTGCGGAACGGGTGAACGTCGCCGGTCGTCTGCTTCGCTCCGGTGACCCACTTGTTGCCGATGGCCGTCAGCACGTCCGGGGTTCCCTGGATTGCGGTGCGCTGCATGTGGTGCAGGACGCCGCGGATACCGCCGAGTTCTTCACCACCGCCTGCGCGGCCGGGTCCGCCGTGCACCAGTACCGGTAGCGGCGAACCGTGACCGGTCGATTCCTTGGCGTCCTCGGAATTCAGGACCAGGATGCGCCCGTGATACGGAGCGGTGCCCAGGACGATCTCGCGCGCGATGGCCGAATCTTTGGTCACCAGAGATGCGACCAGAGAGCCCTTTCCGCGGGCGACGAGGTCGAGCAGGTCCGCGGTGCTGTCGTAACCGATGACGGTGGAGACGGGCCCGAATGCCTCGATCTCGTGCGGTTCGGGTGCGCTCTTGTCGCCGGCCTTCAACAGGACCGGCGCCATGAAGGCACCAGGCCGTGAATCCACGGTCTCGGGATCACCGAAGACGACGGACGCCGACTTGATCAGTCCACGAATGGATTTGAGGACCTCGTCGCGCTGGTCGATGCTGGCGAGTGCACCCATGGTGACGCCGTCGTCCTGCGGGTCACCGACGACGACCTTGTCCAGCTTGGCCTTGAGCGCCTCGATGACGGGTTCGACCGAGTCCTGCGGTACCAGCACGCGGCGGATGGCCGTGCACTTCTGGCCGGCTTTGGATGTCATCTCGGTGAAGACACCTTTGACGAACAGATCGAACTCCGGATCACTTTGTGTCACATCGGAACCCAGGATGGACCCGTTGAGAGAATCGGCTTCCGCCGTGAAATGGAGTCCCTCGCCGACGACGTTGGGGTGTGAGCGCAGGGTCGCAGCGGTATCGGCCGATCCGGTGAAGGCCACCGAGTCCTGGCCGCCGAGGTGGTCGAGGACACCGCGGGCACTGCCGCACAGCAACTGAACCGACCCCTCGGGCAGCAACCCCGACTCGATGATCCGACGGAAGACAAGCTCGGTCAGGTACGCAGTTTGACTGGCGGGCTTGACGATCGAGGGCACGCCCGCGATGAACGCGGGTGCCAGCTTTTCGAGGAAGCCCCAGACGGGGAAGTTGTACGCGTTGATCTGCACGGCGACGCCGCGCCGGGAGGTGTAGATGTGCTGACCGAGGAAGGTGCCCTTCTTGCCGAGCTGCTCGATGGCGCCGTCGAGGTAGACCGTCTCGTTGGGGAGTTCACGTCGAGCCTTGCTCGCGTAGCTCAGCACGGTGCCGAAACCGCCGTCGATGTCGACGCCGGAATCGCGGGTGGTGGCTCCGGTGTGCCGGGAGAGTTGGTAGAACTCCTCTTTGCCGGCCAGCAGCGTCAGGCCCAGTTGCTTGAGCAGGGCTGCACGCTCGTGGAACGTCAGGGCTGCGAGCGCGGGCCCTCCGACGGTCCGGGCGTAGTCGACCATGCCTGCGACGTCGAGACCGCTGGACGACACCCGAGCGATCTCACTGCCGTCGACGGCGCTCAGCAGCGGCGTTCCCTCGTCGGTCGCGGAATACCACGTGCCCTGGGCATAGCTTTCCAGAAGTCTGCTCACAACGCCTCCATCTCACCGTACGTTCGGTCGGTAATTACCATCGCCGCCCAACGCCGAGAAGTCAAGACTTGCGTTGCTACGTGCGGCGCAGGCCGTCGAAGGTCAGGGCCACGACGGCGTCGGCCAATTCCTCGACGGATCCGCCGGTGCGCGGGCGGTACCACTCGATGAGCGAGTTGACCGTGCCGAAGACGAGCTTGGACGCCAGAGCCGGGTCGACACCGGGACGCAGGTCGCCCTCCTCGGCGGCGGCGACGACGAGCCCGGTGACGAACGTGTCGAATTCGCGCCTGCGCGCGAGAGCGCGCCGCTCGACGTCGGTGTTGCCCCGCACCCGCAGCAGCAGCGTCACATAGGGCAGTTCCGCGCACAGGATGTCGACGCTGCGACGCACCAGGTATTCGAGCCGGTCGATGTACCGCCCGGTGGTCGCCCGATCCTCGGTCGTCACGGCGAACAGCGCATTGAGAGCCCGCGACAGCGCGAGTTCGAGCAACTCGGACTTGCCCGATACGTGGTGGTAGATCGACGACTTGGTGATACCGAGCCGCTTCGCCAGAATCTCCATGCTGGTGCCGTCGTACCCACGGTCGTTGAAGACCTTGACCGCCACGGCCAAGAGGGAATCCAGGTCGTATCCCGGCCGCCCTGGCTGTCCGGTCTTGCGCGGCGCGCGTGCGGTTGTCATTGCCACATCTTCGCAGTCGGCGGACGATTCCACAGCACCACGGGCAGCAGACCTTGCCAAACGACCGAATGTTCGGTTATTAATGACGCAACCGACGAAGGAGTTTCGAAGTGGGCGAAGTATTTCTCGTGGCCGGCGCACGTACCCCGCACGGGCGCTACGGCGGTGCCCTGGCCTCGGTGCGCCCCGACGATCTCGCCGGGCTGGTCGTGGCCGAAGCGGTCCGCAGAGCGGGCGTACCCGTCGATCGAATCGACGAGGTGATTCTGGGTGCGGCCAACCAGGCAGGCGAGGACAATCGCGATGTGGCCAGAATGGTGGTTCTGCTCGCAGGTCTGCCCCAGTCGGTGCCGGGATATACCGTCAATCGCCTGTGCGCGAGCGGACTGACCGCAGTGGCCAACGCCGCGAGCACCATTCGCAGCGGTGAGGCCGACATCATCGTCGCCGGTGGCGTCGAGTCCATGACGCGCGCGCCATGGGTCATGGCCAAGCCCGGGACGGCGTGGGCCAAGCCCGGCGAGATCTTCGATACCTCCCTCGGCTGGCGATTCACCAACCCGACCTTCGCAGCGCACGACGCGGGTACCGACCCCAAGATCACCCTGTCGATGGGCGAGACCGCCGAAGAGGTCGCGCTCAGCGAGGGCATCACCCGTGAAGAGTCCGACGCCTTCGCCTTCCGCAGTCAGCAGCGTGCCGTCGCCGCCCAGGATGCCGGGCGCTTCGCCGACGAGATCGTGCCCGTCAGCACCAAGAACGGCGAGGTCACCGAGGACGAGACGCCGCGGCGCGGAACCACGTTGGACAAGCTCGGCACCCTGAAGACCGTGTTCCGAAAGGGCGGAATCGTCACCGCCGGCACGTCGTCACCGTTCACCGATGGGGCATCGGCATTGGTGGTGGCCTCGGAAGAAGCCGTGCGCACGTACGGCCTCGAGGTTCGCGGCCGCATCGTCACCAGCGCGAGCGCCGGCATCGCGCCCCACATCATGGGACTCGGGCCGGTCCCGTCCACGCAGAAGGCGCTCACTCGCGCGGGATGGTCGATCGACGACCTCGGTGCCGTCGAACTCAACGAGGCCTTCGCGGCACAGTCCCTCGGCGTCATCCGCCAGCTGAAGCTCGACGAGAACATCGTCAACGCCGACGGCGGGGCCATCGCCCTCGGCCACCCTCTCGGCTCGTCGGGTGCTCGAATTCTGTTGACGCTGTTGGGCCGGATGGAACGCGAAAAGGCCTCCCGTGGGCTCGCGACACTGTGCGTCGGCGTCGGGCAAGGCGTGTCGATGCTGATCGAGGCACCGTGAACACACTCATCGTGGAGGAGTCGACGGACCGCGTTGTCGTCACCCTGAATCGCGAGAAGCAGCGCAATGCAATCGATTCCGACATGATCGGCGAGTTGCACGAGGTGTGCGCGCTCGTGGAGCAGGATCCCAGGATCGTGATCCTGACCGGAGCAGGCGAGCATTTTGCCGGCGGTGCCGACATCAACCAGTTGCGGGCCCGCACCCGCGACGACGCACTGCGCGGCATCAACCGAAACCTGTTCGACCGCATCGCCGCACTCCCCCTGCCGACGATCGCAGCCGTCCGCGGATACGCACTCGGCGGCGGAGCCGAACTGTCCTACGCCTGCGACATCCGCATCGCGTCGCCGACTGCCGTGTTCGGTAATCCCGAACCGGGACTGGGCATCATGGCTGCCGCCGGAGCCAGCTACCGGCTGCCGACGCTGGTGGGCGTGTCCGTCGCGAAGCAGGTGCTTCTCGGTGGCCGGACACTCGACGCAGAGGTGGCACTTCGGTGCGGCCTGGTGCTCGAGGTAGTCGACGAGCCGTTGGCTGCAGCGCATTCACTCGCGGATCGCATTGCCAAGCAAGCACCACTGGCACTGAAACTCACCAAGAAGATCCTCGATGCGCCCGGTTCGCACCCGTGGGCCGACGACATCGCGCAGGCTGTTCTGTTCGAGACCGAAGACAAACAACGCCGCATGACGGCATTTCTGGAGAAGAAGAAATGACAGTTCCTGTGAAAGTAGCTGTTGTCGGCGGAGGCCGCATGGGTGCAGGTATCGCCCAGGTGTTCGCGTCCCTCGGCTCGACCGTCGTCATCGCCGAAGCGGCCGACCAACAAGCCGCCCTCGGCCGAGTCTCGACCGGGCTGGACCGGGCGCACGAGCGCGGCAAGCTCAGCGAGGACCCCGCTGCGATTCTCGCCCGGGTCTCCACCGTCGCCGGCCCCGCGGATCTTCCTGCCGACCTGGACCTGGTGGTCGAAGCGGTTCCCGAGATCCCGTCGCTCAAGGTCGAGGTACTGGCTCTCGTCGACAAGATCGCCGGGCCCGACACGGTCATCGCGTCGAACACGAGCTCGATCTCCATCGCGGAACTCGGCGCGGCACTGAGTGATCCGAGCCGCTTTCTCGGGATGCACTTCTTCAACCCGGTTCCGGCGTCGACTCTCGTCGAGATCGTGCGCGCTCCGGCGACCTCTGCGGACGTGGTCGAGCGAGTACAGCAGTGGGTGTCGCTGCTCGGCAAAACCGAGGTGCTCGTCAACGACTCCCCCGGTTTCGCGACCTCGCGACTCGGCGTCTGCCTCGGGCTCGAGGCCATCCGGATGCTGGAGGAAGGCGTCGCCGACGCCGAATCGATCGACCGCGCCATGGAACTCGGCTACAAGCATCCGATGGGTCCGTTGCGGTCGACCGACCTCGTCGGGTTGGACGTTCGGCTCGCTATCGCAGAACACCTGGCGTCGACCCTCGGCGACAGGTTCACTCCCCCGCAGTTGTTGCGAGACATGGTTGCTCGCGGCGACATCGGACGCAAGTCCGGTCGCGGCTTTCACGATTGGACGAACGCATGACGGTACGGTTCGACGTCACCGACGGCCTGGCGACCATCACCCTCGCGCGCTCCGAGGCACACAACGCCCTCGACGTCATGACGAAAGTCGGCCTGATGTCTGCAGTGCAGAACGCCGCCGCACCCAGTGTGCGCGCGGTGCTCATCACCGCGGAGGGCAAGAACTTCTGCGTCGGCCAGGACCTCGGCGAGCACGTCACCGCGCTCGAGGCCGACCCGGCCACGGCGATGGATACCGTCGGCGAGCATTACAACCCGGTCATCCGAGGGCTCGCAGCGCTCGAGGTGCCGATCGTCGTGGCCATCCCCGGCGCGTGTGTCGGTGCGGGTCTCGGGATCGCACTCGCCGGAGACATCCGAGTGGCCGGTACCAAGTCGTCGTTCGCGACGGCGTTCACCGGCATCGGATTGGCCAGCGACTCGGGGTTGAGCTACACGCTGGTCGACGCACTGGGCGCGAGCCGGGCCGCGGGTCTGATGCTGCTCGGCGACAAGGTCACCGCCGCGCAGGCTCTCGACTGGGGTCTGGTGCATCGCGTTGTTGACGATGCCGACGTTCTCGAGACCGCGCGCACGCTGGCCACAACGCTCGCTGCGGGACCCACCCTGGCGTACAAGCAGGTCAAATCACTGATCGCGCGGTCCGGACTGTCCGACGCCCTGGACCGCGAGGCGCAGGCGCAGACCGCTCTGGGACAGACCGCCGACCACAAGGCCGCCGTCGATGCTTTCCTGGCGAAGAAGAGAACCTCCTTCGTCGGCATGTGAGCGGGAGTGGAGCCTGCGGAACGACCCATGTGAGCGGGAGTGGAGCCTGCGGAACGACCCATGTGAACAGAAACTCGACCCCTGCTACGAACTTTCACGCACGTGCGGCGAAGCCGCTCTTGTGCCCGGGGTCACTTCGATGCATACTGGTTACCAACCGATCATTCGGTAATGAAAGTAGGACTTATGACCACGTCAAACACCCTGTCCACCGAGACGCTGCAGGACGGGTTCGACGAGACCATTGCCCACGAGCAGCGCGTCGAGCCCCGCGACTGGATGCCGGACGGCTACCGCAAGTCGCTCATCCGCCAGATCGCCCAGCACGCGCACTCCGAGATCATCGGCATGCAGCCGGAGGGCAACTGGCTCACCCGCGCACCGTCGTTGCGCCGCAAGGCGATCCTGATGGCCAAGGTGCAGGACGAAGCCGGTCACGGCCTCTACCTCTACTCTGCTGCCGAAACCCTCGGAGCGGACCGCGCCGACCTGACGGTCAAGCTCATCGAGGGCAAGCAGAAGTACTCCTCGATCTTCAACTACCCCACCCTGACGTACGCAGACGTGGGCACCATCGGCTGGCTCGTCGACGGCGCAGCGATCTGCAACCAGGTTCCCCTGTGCCGCAGCAGCTTCGGGCCCTACGCGCGCGCGATGATCCGCGTCTGCAAAGAAGAGTCCTTCCACCAGCGTCAGGGCTACGAGCTGCTGGCCACGATGATGCGCGGCACCGACGAACAGCGTGCCATGGTCCAGGAATCCGTCAACCGATGGTGGTGGCCGGCACTGATGATGTTCGGCCCGCCGGACGACGAGTCCCCCAACACCGAGCAGTCCATGAAGTGGGGCATCAAGCGTCACACCAACGACGAACTGCGCCAACGCTTCGTCGACATGTCGATCCCGCAGGCGAAGGCACTCGGAGTCACGTTCCCCGACCCGGACCTGAAGTGGAACGAGGAGCGCAAGTCACACGATTTCGGTGAGCCCGACTGGTCCGAGTTCATGCAGGTGATCAAGGGCAACGGTGCCTCCAACGTCGAGCGCATCGCGAACCGTCGAGCAGCTCACGACGGCGGAGCCTGGGTCCGTGAGGCCGCAACCGCATTCGCCGAAAGGAACGCAGCATCATGACACGCCCTGAAGAGGCCCAGTTCACCGCCGAGGGCGGCCACGGAGCAGTGCCCACCGAGGGTGTTCCGGTCGAGCCGAAAAGGGAAGCGGTCAAGGCCGATTGGCCGTTGTACGAGGTTTTCCTCCGCGGCAAGCGCGGCCTGAACCACGTGCATGTCGGATCGCTCCACGCTGCCGACGACCACATGGCCCTGCGGCATGCTCGCGACGTCTACACCCGCCGCAACGAAGGCGTCAGCATCTGGGTGGTTCCGTCCAACTCGATCGTCGCGTCGTCGCCGTCGGAGAAGGATCCGTTCTTCGCACCGAGTGGCGACAAGGTGTACCGCCACCCGACGTTCTACGAGATCCCCGACAACGTTCCCCACATGTGAGACCCATACTCCCAGAGGACAAGCACTCATGACCGATCACGACAGCGCCTACGAGGGCCTCGTCGACGAGGACTCGCACGGGCAGTGGGCATTCGGGACGAGTTTCGACGACCCACTCGCCGGCGTCGATACCACCGTTCCCGACGACGTTGACCTGAACTCGCTTGCCGCATACTGCCTCATGCTCGGTGACGATGCGCTGATCAGCTCGCAGCGCCTCGCCGAGTGGAGCACTCGCGCACCGGAACTGGAAGAAGAGGTGGCGCTGGCGAACGTCGGCCTCGATCTCCTCGGCCAGGCCCGGCTACTACT
Organism: Rhodococcus sp. 06-1460-1B; assembly: GCF_002258475.1. Classification (NCBI taxonomy): domain Bacteria; kingdom Bacillati; phylum Actinomycetota; class Actinomycetes; order Mycobacteriales; family Nocardiaceae; genus Rhodococcus; species Rhodococcus sp. 06-1460-1B. The sequence goes on along the minus strand of NZ_NOYS01000022.1, from coordinate 226,944 downwards.
GGCCCGCGCCGCGAAAGCCGATCCGACGGTGGTGCCGTTCATCTCGGACACTTCACCCGCACCCGCCGAGGATGCGCTGGCGTTCTTTCGCGACGAGGCCGACTTCCGCAACGTCAGACTCACCGAGCTCGACAACGGCGACTTCGCGAAGTCGCTGGTTCGGCTGCTGGTGTTCTCGACGTGGCGGCTCGCCGTCTTCACTCGCCTGCAGGAATCCCGTGATCCCGTTCTTGCCGCAGTTGCGAACAAGGGCGTCAAAGAGCTGACGTACCACCGCGATTACGCGGCACGCTGGGTCGTCACCCTGGGCTGCGGCACGGACGAATCGAAGCGACGCGTCCGCGACGCCGTGGCCCGGATCTGGCCGTACGTCTCGGAACTGTTCATTCCGACGGACGAGGAGATCGCACTCGCGAAAGTCGGTGTCGCCGTCGATCCCCGTGACGTCCGCGAGGAGTTCGATTCGGTTCTCGCACAGGTCCTTCACGCCGCAGAACTCGAAGCGCCCGAGGACAAGTCCGTGGGCACCATCGGCGGCCGCGGTGGTCGTCGCGGCATCCACACCGAGGCCTTCGGCCCGTTGATCGCCGAGATGCAGGTCGTGGCGAGGGCCCATCCGGAGGGAGTCTGGTGACCACTCTTCAGCGAACGGCACGCGAGATCGCTGCGACCGTCATGGATCCGGAGATGCCGCTGCTCACCCTCGACGACCTCGGCGTCCTGCGCGACGTCGAGGTACGCGAGAACGGCAGCGTGCTTGTCACGATCACTCCGACGTACTCCGGCTGCCCCGCCATGGCGACCATGCGGGACGACATCGCCCACAAGCTTCAGGACCACGGCTACGCGGATGTCGAGATCGTCACCAGCCTGACGCCGGCATGGAGTACCGACTGGATCTCCGAGGAGGGCCTGCGCAAGCTTCGCGAGACCGGCTACTCCACTCCGGGTCCGGCCCCGGAACGTACATCCGGCCCGGTGCCGCTGACCTTGACCGTCAAACCCCGTCAGCTCACCTGCCCGCAGTGCAGCTCGCGCAACACCCGGCTCACGTCCGAGTTCGGCGCCACCCTCTGCAAAGCCCAGTACCGGTGCGACGACTGCCTCGAGCCCTTCGACCACGTGAAGGAAATCTGATGACCGTCACCGCCGAGCCAGTGCAGAAGAATCTGCGGAACAAGCCTTTTCATACGCTGACCGTCGCCGACGTGAAATCCCTCTGCGACGACGCCGTTGCTGTCACGTTCGACGTCCCGGAAGAATTGCGCGAAGAGTTCGACTTTCGACCGGGCCAGTCACTGATGCTCAGCCGCACCGTCGACGGCGTCGAGCACCGCCGCTCCTACTCCATCTGTGCCCCGGTGGGTGCGCGTCCCCGCGTCGGTGTCCGTGAGGTGTCCGACGGTCTGTTCTCCTCCTGGCTCGTTCACGACGTCAAAGCAGGCGACCGAATCGACGTGCAGGGCCCGAGCGGCACCTTCCACGCTGATCCGGCCCAGGCCGGCAGGCACGTGCTCATCGCCGCCGGTTCCGGTATCACCCCGATGTTGTCGATTGCGGCATCCGTTCTGGCGAATCCCGACTCCGAAGTGGTTCTGCTGTACGGCAATCGCCGGACGCGAACGGTGATGTTCGCCGAGGAGATCGCCGATCTGAAGGATCAGTACGGCAGTCGATTCGACGTCATTCACGTGCTCTCTCGCGAGCCGCGGGAAGTCGAGTTGTTCAGCGGCAGGCTCGATGCCGACCGGTTACGCGAGATACTCGACACCGTCGTCGCAACCCCGGACATCGACCACTTCTGGTTGTGCGGTCCGTTCGGGATGGTCAACGACGCGCAGGACGTTCTGAAGGAACTCGGCGTCGCGAAGAGCAGCATTCACCACGAACTGTTCTACGTCGACGACGTACCGCCGCCGCAGGAGCAGCACCGCGAGCCCGGTATCACCGGACCCAGCAGTGAGGTCACGATCATCCTCGATGGCCGCGAGGTGAAAGGCGCTCTGCCGCAGAACGAGTCGATACTCGATTCGGCCGAGCAGCTGCGATCGGACCTCCCCTTCGCATGCAAGGGCGGAGTGTGCGGCACCTGCCGCGCGAAGGTGACCTTCGGAGAGGTCGACATGCGTCGTAACTATGCATTGGAAGACAACGAGGTCGATGCCGGCTTCGTGCTCACCTGCCAAACCTTCCCACTCAGCGACACCGTCACCGTCGACTTCGACGCCTGAGACCACGAGAGACCGATCATGACCAGTGTGCTGTCCGCCCCCACCGATACCCCCGACATCGAGTTCGCCTCTCGGGACCGCATTTCCACGCTGCAGTTGGAGCGCCTGCGATGGTCGCTGCAGCACGCGTACGACAACGTTCCGCACTACACGAAAGCATTCGACGACGCCGGGGTGCATCCGACCGATCTGAAAGACCTGTCGGATCTGGCGAAGTTTCCGTTCACCGCCAAGAAGGACCTGCGGGAGAACTACCCCTTCGGGATGTTCGCGGTTCCGCAGGACAAGGTCTCCCGCATCCATGCGTCCTCGGGCACCACGGGTAGGCCGACAGTGGTGGGGTACACCGCGAACGACATCAGCAACTGGGCCGACCTCATCGCGCGCAGCCTCCGCGCCGGTGGCGTCAAGCCGTCGGACAAGGTGCACGTCGCCTACGGCTACGGCCTCTTCACCGGCGGACTCGGCGCGCACTACGGCGCAGAACGACTGGGTTGCACCGTTATTCCGATGTCGGGCGGTATGACCGATCGTCAGATCCAGCTCATCGAGGACTTCGAGCCCGACGCCATCATGGTCACGCCGTCCTACATGCTCACGATTGTCGACGCGATGGTCAAGAAGGGCATCGATCCGGCGAAGACCTCGCTGAAAACCGGTGTCTTCGGCGCGGAGCCCTGGACCGAGGAGATGCGCAAGGAGATCGAGAAGACTCTCGACATGGACGCCGTCGACATCTACGGCCTGTCCGAGGTCATGGGACCGGGCGTCGCGATGGAATGCGTCGAAACCAAGGACGGACTTCACATCTGGGAGGATCATTTCTACCCGGAGGTCATCGACCCGGTGACCGGCGAGGTTCTGCCCGACGGCGAGGAGGGTGAATTGGTGTTCACGTCCCTGTCCAAGGAAGCGATGCCGATCATCCGCTACCGCACGCGCGATCTGACGCGACTGCTACCGGGCACGGCTCGCACGATGCGTCGGATGCAGAAGGTCACCGGCCGCACCGACGACATGATCATTCTGCGCGGAGTTAATCTTTTCCCGACGCAGATCGAGGAGCTGATTTTGACTGTTCCCGTTCTGGCACCGCAGTTCCAGTGCGTGCTCGAGCGTGCCGGACGCATGGACTCACTGACCGTCCTCGTCGAAGCCCGACCCGATGCCTCGCTCGACACGCATCCGATTGCCGCAGCAACACTGAAGAAGCTGGTCAAAGACCGGATCGGCGTCAGCGTCGCGGTCGACGTCGTCGCACCGGCGGCCCTCGAGCGTTCCATCGGTAAAGCCCGCCGTCTGATCGACAACCGTCCGACCGTATGACATGAGCCCGGTGGCACAGGATTTCGAGCAATGGCGCGAGAACGTCTCGACGGCGTTCGTGCCGCTCGACGCTGTGTCCACCGGGCCGTCGTCGTTCCAGGGCACGCTGGTGTCGTCGACGCTCGGGGCGCTGCAACTGAGCGAGGTGACCGGCCGGGAGGTCGACGTCAGGCGCACACGCGCGACCATCCGGCGGTCCGACCCCGGATTGATCAAGGTGGGTCTGCAACTGACGGGGTGCGGCACGATCGTCCAGAACGAGCGCGAGGCCGTGCTCCATCCTGGCGACTTCGCGGTCTACGACACCAGTGCCCCTTACGATCTGCACTTCGCCGGGGACTTCGAGATGTTCGTGGTGATGTTTCCACGCGACGCGCTCCGCATCGATTCCCGTGACTTGACGACCGTTGCCGCGCGTCGCATCGAGGGCGATCACGGCGTCGGTGCGCTGGTGTCGCCGTTCCTGTTCAATTTGCGTCGCAACGCCGCCGACGGCACATTGCCGACGACACCGATGCTCGAGAACGCCGTCCTCGATTTGCTCTGCGCCGCTCTCGACGACGCTGCTCCCCACGACGCGCCGGGATCCACACTCCTGATCGAGGCGAAGAGTCTCGTCGAATCTCAGTTGTCCGATCCGACTCTGTCCACGGCGACTCTCGCTGCGCATCTGCATATTTCGACGCGCTACTTGCAGAAGCTCTTCGAGCAGGACGGTCGCACGGTGGCCGGCTGGATCAGATCCAGGCGTCTGGAGAGGTGCCACCGCGACCTGCGTGACCCTCGTTTCGCCGCAGACAGTATCGGAACCGTCTGTGCACGTCACGGTTTGATCGATTCCTCGAACTTCTCGAAGCTGTTCAAGGAGACGTACGGCATGTCTCCGCGGGAGTATCGCGCCGGGTGAGAGCGCACGCCGCCCTCACCCGACCACGAACTACTTTCCGAGGATCAGATCCGAGGCCCGCTCACCGACCATGATGGACGGCGCGTTGGTGTTGCCCGACGGCACCGTGGGCATGATCGACGCGTCCGCCACCCGCAATCCATCGACCCCGCGGACCCGAAGGTCCGCTCCGACAACGGCATCGGAGTCCGACTCGGCTCCCATCTTGCAGGTGCCGACCTGGTGGTGGTACGTACCGGCAGTCTGTCGGACATACGCCCGCAGGTCGTCACGGGTGCGGGCGCTCGGTCCCGGAACCACCTCCGCCTTACGCCACGGCGCGAAGGCATCGGAGGCACCGATCTCCCGGCAGATCTCCACCGCGTCGACCATCGCCTCGAGGTCGTACGGATCGGCCAGGATGTTCGGATCCGCCAGCGGCAGTTCATTAGGATCCGAGGACGCCAGTCGCAGCTTGCCACGCGAGCGCGGAGCCACGATTCCCGGAGCGATCGTGTAACCGTTCTCGGGCACCGGGTATCCGTCGGCGGGGTAGGGGATGTGCATGAACAGGGGCTGCAGATCGGGTGCAGCACCGGCCCATCCGGTACTGCGGGCGTACAGCTGCGCTTCGAGCAGGTTGTTCGTACCGGCTGCGAGCGGCTCGAAGGACTCGTAGATGTTGCTCAGCAGCAGGTGATCGTGCAGGTTTTCGCCCACCCCCGGCAGGTCGACGACGGTGTCGATTCCCAGTTCGGCCAAATGTGTGGACGGTCCGATTCCACTGAGCAGCAGGGTCTTCGGAGAGCCGAGGGCTCCGCCGCACAGGATGACCTCGTGATCGGCGAACGCTCGCTCCAGCTCGCCATCTCCGCGGCTGTATTCGATGCCCACCGCTCGGCCGTTCTCGAGCACCACGCGATGAACGAGCGCACCGGTGGTCACCGTCAAGTCGGGATTGTCGAGCACCGGGCCGACGAAGCTCTTCCAGGCGCTCATCCGCTCACCGTCGCGCGTGGTGGTGTGGTTGTAGCCGGCACCGACCATCTCGTCGGCGTTGAAGTCGTCGATGAGCTTGTGCCCGTGCTCGACGGCCGCGTCGACGAAGGCTGCCGCCAGCGGATGCGGGGTACCCATGATGGACACCGGCAGTGGCCCGTCACCGCCGTGGAACTCGTTGGCACCGAGCTCGTGCGACTCCGAACGCTTGAACAGCGGCAGCACGTTCTCCCACGACCATCCGGCGTCACCGCTGGCCGATGCCCACCCGTCGTAATCGCTGGAATGCCCACGTACGTAGATCATTCCGTTGAGGGACGAGCTGCCACCGAGGACGCGTCCGCGTGGCCAGAAGATTCGCCGATCGTTGGCGTGCTTCTGCGGAGTGGTGAACAGTCCCCAGTCCTGCGGTCCGCCCAACAGCGTCGGCCAGCCCTGCGGTGAGTGGATCGCCGGATCGGTGTCCACGGGACCGGCCTCGATGACGTGAACGGTGTGGCCTGCGTCGAGGAGCCTTCTGGCTATGACGCTTCCTGCTGATCCTGCTCCGACGACGACGTAGTCGGTCGATTTCTTCGGCATGTCAGTCCTTGCTGTTTCGTTGCTGCACGAGGGAGTCGGGCTACAGAACTACGGTGACGACCTTCTCTTCGGTGTTGGCCTCGATACCGGCCCACCCGAGTTCCCGGCCCGTGCCACTGGACTTCATGCCGCCCCAGGGGAGAGCGGGATCGATTGCAGCCCAGCCGTTCACCCACACCGCGCCGGAACGGACCTGCCCGGCCAGTATGTGCGCCCTCGACACGTCGCGGGTCCAGATCGAAGCGGCCAAGCCGTACACGGTGTCGTTGGCAATGGAGATCGCCTCGTCGGCCGTATCGAACGGAATCACCGTTCCGACGGGTCCGAAAATCTCCTCCTGGGCGATCTTCATGTCGTTGTCGGCGTCGGCGAAGATCGTCGGCTCGACGAAATAGCCGGCGTTGTCGGGACGTCCACCGCCGGCCGCCACTCGCGCTCCGCCGTCGCGTCCGGCCTGGATGTACCCGAGGACGCTGTCGCGCTGCTTCGCGTTGACGAGTGCGCCCATCGTCGTCGACGGATCGAAGGGATCTCCCAGGACCTGAGCCGATGCGGCGGCGGCCAAACCGTCGACCACCTGCGAGTACAGCGAGCGGTGCACCAGCACTCGCGTCCCCGCGGCACACACCTGGCCCTGATTGAAGAACAGTCCCATCGCGGTTCCGTTGATCGCCGCCTCCAGGTCCGCATCCTCGAGGATGATCTGCGGGGACTTGCCGCCGAGCTCGAGCGTCGTCCGCTTGAATGTGTCGGCTGCCTTCTTGGCGATGATTCTGCCGACCCGAGGGCTGCCGGTGAAGCTGATCTTGTCGACGTCGGGATGGCCGACCAAGGCATCGCCCGTCACTTCGCCCAGTCCTGGAACAACATTGACCACTCCGGCAGGTACGCCTGCCTCGTCGATCAGTCGAGCCAGATGCAGGATGGACAGTGGCGCGTCCTCCGGCGGCTTGACGACGACGGTGTTCCCCGCGGCCAGAGCGGGAGCAAGCTTCCATGCCGCAATCATCAGCGGGGTATTCCAGGGAACGATCATGCCGATGACGCCGACGGGTTCGCGAACGGTGTACGAGTGCGTCGGCTGCCCGAAGTAGCCCGCGGTAGGGATGAAGCTCCCGTTGATCTTGTCGGCCCAGCCCGCGAAGTGCCGGAAAGTGGCTGCGGCATTGGGGATGTCGAGCATCGCGGGCTGACCCACCGGCTTGCCGACGTCGAGAGCTTCGAGCCGAGCGAGCACGTCACCGTCCCGCTCGATCAGATCGGCCACCCGATTGAGCAGCTGGCCCCGGACTGCTCCGGGGGTAGCACCCCACTCACCACCGAGCTGGGCACGGGCCGCACACACCGCTGCATCGACGTCCGACGCCGTGGCTGCGGCAATCTCGGCCAACGGCTGTTCGGTGGTCGGGTTCAAGTTGGTGAAGGTGCCTCCGTCGGATGCACCGTGCCACTGCCCCGCGATGTAGAGCTCGGTGGCGGTGCCGGTCGGCAGCGACGGTGCGGCCGATTCCTGTACTGCGGTCATGTGTTTTCGCTCCTTTTCGGTGCCGTGTGCAGGCACCTCTCGCATGTCTGCTCCAGACTGCGCGCAGGCGAACGTGCGGGTCTTGTGTGATCGCGCACACATTGTGCGGTAGATGCGCACAGTCGCGAGAGTGCAGCAGGCAGCCGAACGGGTTCCGTGCCGGCACCGAAAGGCGCAGTATGAGGTGGTGAACGTGACACCGACGCAATTGCGAGCGCAGTTCGCCCTTCGTCTGTCGGCTCTGTACGGGCGGGAGGTTCCCGCGTACACGACGCTGTTGGATGTCACCGCGTCGATCAATGCCGACACGATGCGCACCAGCGGTGCCGATGCGGAACGTTTCGGCTCCATCGATCGCGTCACCGCCGAGCGACACGGGGCGATTCGTGTCGGCAATGCACGTGAGATGTCGCAGGTGGCACTGATATTCGGTGCCATGGGCATGTATCCGGTGGGTTTCTACGATCTGCGTGACACTGCGTCGAGTTCGATTCCGGTGGTGTCGACAGCGTTCCGGCCGATCGATCCGGCCGAGCTGGCCATCAACCCGTTCCGGATCTTCACCTCGATGCTGGTGGCGTCGGATCGACGGTTCTTCGACCCGGATCTCGGCCGTCGCCTGACGGAATTCCTCGACCGCAGAACACTGTTCCCTCCGCTACTGCTCGAGCTGGCAGCCACGTGCGAGAGGGACAACGGCCTCGCAGCGGAGGAGTCCGCTACCTTTCTGGACCTCGCGACGGCGGCGTTCGCGTTGTCGACCGACCCTGTCGACAGAGCGTGGTACCGCGAACTCGAGGCAGTCTCGGCGGTGGCCGCCGACATCGGTGGTGTCTCCTCCACCCACATCAACCACCTGACACCGAGGGTTCTGGACATCGATCTTCTGCATCGCCGTATGGGAGAGCACGGGGTGGCGATGATCGACACCATCCAGGGCCCTCCTCGTACGTCCGGTCCCGGATTGCTGTTGCGCCAGACGTCGTTCCGAGCGCTGGACGAGCAGCGGATGTTTCTCGACGAGAACGGCAACGTCGAACCCGGCCATCTACGGGTGCGGTTCGGCGAGGTCGAAGCCAGGGGCGCGGCAGCTACCTCACTCGGACGACGTCGCTACGACGAGTATCTGGATCGACTCGATACCGAGGAACCCGAGGACGCGTCCGCACTGTGGTCGTCGCTGGTGCCGGACGACGAGACACTGTGGATGGCAGAAGACCTCGCCTACTTCACCTTTCGAGTCACTGGGACCAACCCGTCCGCTGCAGACCGGGACGGTGGCCTCGTCGATCTGGTCAGGTCGGGTGTTCTCGCGGCCGACCCGATCGTGTACGAGGACTTCCTGCCCAAGTCGGCGGCGGGCATCTTCAGGTCCAATCTCGAATCCGACGGCACCCGCAATTCCGACAACACCGCGGCAGCCTTCGATGCGGAGGCGATGGAAAGCGTTCTGGGACGGACCCTGCACGACCCGTACCGGACCTACGGCCGCCTCCGAGACGAGTCGGTGACGCGAGTCGAGAAGCACCTCGGCCTGACGAAGCCGCTCGACTGCCCCTGGACCCACTGAGCAATCGGCCCGAGATACCGAGTGTCAGCCCGAGATACCGAGGGATCCGGCGAGGGTCGGCCAACTCTTCGGTAGCTGCTCCACCCAGTACGGCCACGAGTGCGTTCCGGTCTCGGTGAAGTCGAACGTTGCAGGAATGTTCAACTGGCCGAGCCGATCCGCAAGTCGGTGTGTGCAGTAGTTCGACCCGACCTCGATGAGGCCACCGACCACCACCCTGTCCCATCCCGCTGCAGTGTCGAAGCTTTCGTGACGTCCGGGAGCGCCGGTTCCCACCGACACGTAGACATCGGTACCGCGCAGACTTTCGGCATTGGCCACCGAATCATGTTCGGCCCACGCAGGATCGAAGGGTCCGCCCCACATGTTGTCGGCATTGCCGCCGAATGCTCCGACGATGGCTCGAATACTGGCCTGGCCCAACGGTTCGGCGGACGCGAAGCAGCCGCTGTACGACGCCACGCCGGAGTACACGTCCGGATTACGTGCGGCGAGCATCATCGCCGATTGTGCGCCCATCGACAGGCCGGCGATCGCGTTGCGGCCGTTGCCGTCCACGGCCGCGTCGATCAGCGGAGGCAGTTCCTCGGTGAGAAACGTTTCCCACTGGTATCGGCCGAGTTTCGGGTCGTCGCGCTGCCAGTCGGTGTAGAAGCTTCCTGGCCCGGCCAACGGCAGGACGACGTTGACGTTCTTGTCGGCGAAGAACTCCGCTGCCTGCCCCTTGCGCAACCACATGCTGTTGTGCGGATCCTCTTCGCCGATGCCGCTGAGCATGTACAGCGTCGGACGCGGTCCGCTTTTCGCCGCGGGTGTGAGCACCTGCACTTCGACGACGGCTCCCATGGCGGGTGAGTCGACCTTCAGCGTGCGCAGCGTGTCGGATGTCAGGACGGTGTCGACGATGCGGGCGGAGGGGGCAGCCGGCTCGGCGGATGCGATACCTCCCGAGGCGATCGACAGGGACAACGCTGCGACGAAGACAGTGGTGGAGATGCGTCGGCGACGCATGGCGATCCTCTCGGGATTATCACGGTAAGGGTGAATCGAGGTGCAGCATTGCACAATTGCGCGCCCGGTAACACGTTGTGGGCAAACTTTCACCACTGCCGCAGACTCGATACCCGATCGAGGTGGCGAACCTGAACCTCCGCCCTTTTTCGTCTCTTGAGTCGCACACGAACAATTCGTGCACTAATCAATTCTGATACTCTGGCCATCGTGACCACCACCGAGGATCCACTCGCGCTCGATCGCCAGGTCTGCTTCGCCCTGGCCGTCACCAACCGGGCTGTGCTGTCGGTGTATCGGCCGTTGCTCGAACCGATGGGCCTGACCCATCCGCAGTATCTGGTGATGTTGGCCTTGTGGGGCGAGTCGCCGATGTCGGTCAAAGCGATCGGCTCAGCGCTGCAACTCGACTCGCCCACCCTGTCCCCACTGCTGAAGCGTCTGGAATCGATGGGGATGCTCACCCGCACCCGCAGCACGGAAGACGAGCGCATTCTGCTCGTATCCCTCACCCCCGCCGGAGCCGCTCTCCGCGCCGAGGCCGAAAAGATTCCATCCGCGGTCGTGGCGAGACTCGGTGCGTCACTCGACGAACTGGAGCAGTTGCGCCGCGTCCTCACTCGCGTCAACGACGCGGCGATCGCAGCAGGAGCACTGACATGAGCGCACGACCCCAGCGCACCCGTCCGAACGCCGGCCAATGGTTGGGCTACGCCGTCCTGGGCCGCAAACTCCCCGACTCCATGCAGGATTGGGTTCGACGCGACCTCGTCGGCCCCGGCGCGACACCGCGTCACATCCTGCGCTCGATGATCCCGTTCCTGCCCATCTTCATCGGGTTCTTCGTGCTCTTTCCCGGCGCGATCTGGTTACGTGCCTCGATGGTCCTGTTGGCCCTGCTGCTCGCGCTGTTCTACACCGCCGCATACATGGACCAGAACCGCGCCCGTCGTCTCGAGATTCACGGACTGCCCGCCGACCTGAAGAGCGAGAAGAAAACGGCGGAACTCGAACGCGAACGCGAGAACTACCGCCGCAACCACTGACCGGCCGGTCAGTGCTCGCGGGCGAGGCCTGCGGTGAAGTCGTCGGCGATCATGACGGCCAGATCCCGCGTCTTGCGGTTGGTGTTCTGTGAGAGTTCGGTCAATTGCGTGAACGCGGCTTCCGCGTCGATGCGGTACACCGACATGAGGATGCCGACGGCTCGGCCGATCGTGCCGCGGGTCTCGAGCGCCGTACGCAGTGTCGCGGCCTGATTGCCGCTCTCCGCGATCAGCTGCTCGCGCATCCGTGACAGTTCGAGGTGCACGCGAACGCGCGCGACGAGTTCGCGGTCGTGGAACGGCTTGACGATGTAATCGTCGGCACCGCGCCCGAGTCCGTCGAGCACAAAATCCGTTCCCGCACGAGCGGTCAACAAGATGACCGGCACTCGCTGCAACTCGGCGTCACCGCGGATGTCGTCCACCAGATCCAGACCACTGCGCCCCGGCAGCATGACGTCCGAGAGCACGAGCCCCGGCAGCATCGTCCGGGCACGATCGAGAGCGGTCTCGATGTCCCCCGCTGTCGAGACGGACAACCCTTCGTCGGTCAGCAGGCGCGCGAGGTAGTTGCGCATGTCGACGTTGTCCTCGACGAGCAGGACGTCTGCGCGACCGGTCGTCTCGGGAACGGGCTCGATCGAGGGGAAGATCGCCGAGATCGGATCGGCCGGAGCGCCGGGTCGATCGACAGCGGCAGCTTCTGCGGGCAACCGGGGCACCTGCACGGTGAAAGTACTTCCCCGGCCCACGTCGCTGTCGACGTCGATGCGTCCGTTCAGAGCGGTCAGCAGGTCCGTCACCAGGGCAAGCCCGATTCCGGACCCTTCGATGCTGTGCGCGCCTTCTCGTTCGACGCGGTGGAACCGGTCGAAGATTCGAGGGAGGTCCTCGGCCGGAATTCCCAGTCCGGTGTCTGTGACCACGAGCCGGACGGTGTTCTCGTCCGCGACCAGACGAACCGACACCCGTCCGGCCGGGGTGTACTTGACGGCGTTGGCGACGAGGTTGAACACGACCTTCGACCACATTTCGGCGTCGGTCAGGACCACGACGTCCTCTGCCGCATCCACGACGAGCTCGAGCCCCTGCGCCGACGCGACGGCCGAGAACATCGTCGCGCAATCGCGGGTCACCGAGCCGAGGTTCACCGGCTCGGGTCGAGAGACGAGTCGGCCGGCCTCGGCATTGACGATGTCGAGCAGGTCGTCCACCAACCTGCGCAGCCGCATCGACGCGCGATGAACGACGTCGAGTGATTCGCGGTCGTTCGCGGCCAACACCGAAGCAGCGTTCTCGCGTACCGAATCGAGCGGGCCGGTCAGCAACGTCAGCGGGGTGCGGAATTCGTGCCCGACGTTCTCGAGCAGCCGAGTCTTCGCAGCATCGGCGTCGGCCAAGGCCGCCACCCGGCTGCGCTCCATCTCGAACGCGTGCGAGGCCGTCAATGCGGTGGACAGGCGTTCGGCGACGACGACGCAGAACGAGGTGAAGGCATCGTCGATCACCCGATGGCTGCTCACTCCGATCAACAGCGCCCCGACCGGCTGAACCCGACCCGCCATCGTCAACGGTACGACGACGGCCTGCGGAACGTTGCCGTCCACCTGCACGGTCGCGCAGGCGACCGTACCGTCGGCAACTCGAGAGATGTCGGCGCACTCCCACGTCGCAGCGTCGTACCCGGCGTCGCCGCCGGTCACGACACATTCCACCGGACCGTCCGCATTCAGATCTTCGCGGAGGTAACCGGCGACGAGGGGAAACTCCGACGCTTCCGCCGCGAGCACGCCCACTGCCGCACGGCAGATGTCCACGGCACCGTCGGTGTCGTTGCCCGTCAGCGTGCCCAGGCTCAGCAACGCCTGCATGCGGCGTTCGCCGAGGAGCTGCTGGGTGACCTCCGACGTCGCGACGAACACGCCGAGGACCGCGCACTCGGGACCGTGAATCGGACTGTACGAGAAGGTCCAGTACGTCTCTTCGAGGAACCCGTACCGATTCATCATGAACCGTTGGCGAGCACCGTGCACCGCAGTGCCGCCGTCGACGACCTGATGAGCCAATGCGCCGATCTCGTCCCAGATCTCTGCCCAGCAGTCCCTGGCCGGCTGCGCTGCGGCGGCGGGAAACTTGTCACCGAGAAAATCGGTGTACGAGTGGTTGAAGATCTGGACCAGGTGCGGCCCCCACCAGATCAACATCGGGATGGTCGACGGCATGACCGTGCGGATGGCCGCGATCAATTCGTACGGCCATTGCTCCACCGGTCCCAGCTCCGTGCAGCTCCAATCCAGCTCGCGAAACCGAGCCTCGGTGGCATTGTCACCGGGAAACAGCTCGTCGAGCCGAGCCGAACCGGGATCGGGTACTGCGGGATTCATGGCCTCGTCCTTAGTCACATGCGGCCGTAGGTCAAGGACGGGCGCAAACTCCTCGACGATTCTATCCGAGCACCAGGTGGGCGAGCGTTTCGCTCACCTGCGCCGGGGGTAATCGACCGCTCATGCCCACCTCATCCAGTCTCCCGTATCCCCTGGGCGTCTCGCGTCTGTCCGACGACGGTGCCAACCTCGCCGTCTACTCCGAAACAGCCGACTCGGTGTCCGTCGTCGTGATGAACGACGACGGAACAGAGCGCAGTACAACACCGTTGACGCTTCGCACCGGTCACGTCTTCCACGATCTGGTGCCCGATGTCACGCCGGGAACGCGATACGGTCTCCGCGTCGACGGCCCGTGGGATCCCGCCTCGGGACTGCGCCACAACCCGGCGAAGCTACTGCTCGACCCGTACGCCACGGCCGTCACCGGCCAGGTCGACTGGAACGAGTCGGTGTTCTCGCATCTGCATGCAGAGCCGGAGACCCGCAACGACGAGGACTCCGCACCGCACATGCCGTATTCCGTTGCAGTGCAATCGAACTTCGACTGGACCGGCGACGAGGCACCGCGCACTCCGCTGGACCGCACTGTCGTCTACGAGGTCCACGTGAAGGGCTTCACCGCCACGAATCCCGATGTTCCCGAGGACATTCGAGGAACATACGCCGGGCTGGCCCACCCCGCCGCGATCGCGCACCTGAAGCGTATCGGCGTCACCGCAGTGGAGCTGTTGCCCATTCATCAGTTCGTCCAGGATTCACACCTGCTCGAAGAGGGCCGCCGAAACTACTGGGGCTACAACTCCATCGGCTTCTTCGCCCCGCACAACGAGTACGCCAGCACCGGCGACACCGGCGGCCAGGTGGACGAATTCAAGGCACTGGTCAAGGCGATGCACGAGGCCGGTATCGAGGTCATCCTCGACGTCGTCTACAACCACACAGCAGAGGGCAACCACCTGGGACCGACGTTGTCGCTCAAAGGAATCGACAACGGCTCGCACTACCGACTCGTCGACGACGACCGCAGCGCCTACTACGACACCACGGGCACCGGCAACAGCCTCAACGTCGGACATCCCGCGGCGCTTGGCCTGATCATGGACTCGCTGCGGTACTGGGTCACGGAGATGCACGTCGACGGATTCCGTTTCGATCTCGCGAGCACCCTGACCCGTCAGGACTCCGGCCTCGACGTCCACAGCGCGTTCCTCGATCTCGTACACCAGGATCCGACGCTCGCGCCGGTCAAACTCATCGCCGAGCCCTGGGACACCCAGGGCTACCAGGTGGGCGGGTTCCCGGCCCGGTGGTCGGAGTGGAACGGTAAGTTCCGCGACGACGTTCGTGACTTCTGGCGCGGTGAGGACGGCGCGTTGTCCGCTCTGGCGCAACGTGTCACCGGCAGCCCCGACGTGTACGAGAGCACCCGGCGCCCGACCTTGGCGAGTGTCAACTTCATCACCGCCCACGACGGCTTCACCCTGGCCGACCTCAACTCCTACGACGAGAAGCACAACGAGGAGAACGGCGAGGACAGCCAGGACGGCGAATCCGACAACCGTTCGTGGGGATGTGGTGCCGAGGGCCCGACCGACGACGAGGGCGTCAACGCACTCCGCGCCCGCCAGCAGCGTAATCACCTTGCCACACTGCTCCTTTCGGCCGGCGTCCCGATGATCCTCGGCGGCGACGAACTGGGCCGAACGCAGAACGGCAACAACAACGCGTACTGCCAGGACAACGAGGTCTCCTGGTTCGATTGGAGCACGGTCGATCAGGATCTCGTGGACTTCACCACCCATTTGATCTCGCTGCGTGACGAGCATCCGGCGTTGCGTCCCACCTGGTTCCGGCACGACAGCGACTCCGAGGAGGACGGGGCAGGACCCGATACGGTCGACTTCTACCGCGCCGACGGTCAAAAGATGGTCGACGAGGATTGGTCCGACGCCAACGCACACAGCATTCTCATCCTGATGCGTGCGGGCGAGGGAGACGCGGCGTTCGCCTGGATGGTCAACGCCTCACCTGCGACAGTCGAATTCACGCTGCCGGAGGGCAAGTGGAGTCAGTCGACGTCGAGTGATCCGGATCAGGCGTACGAGGCGGGCGGACCGTCCATTCTGATTCGCGAGCATTCGTTCACGTTGCTGCAGGGCTGATCGGTCCATTGTTCGAGAATCTGTAGCCACTCCTCCGATTCGGAGCGTCCGGCCCACGCGATGTATCCGTCGGGCCGGACGAGGACGGCGGGGCCGCTGTCGGTACGGCGGACGATGTCCGTTCGCTTGCAGTCGTTTTCGCCGACTTGACCCCGACGAATCGACGGACCCGAGCGATCAGGCGGCAGGCAGTACCTTCGTGAACAGCACGGCCCCGGTCGCGTCGCAGAGGTTGACGGTCAGATCGCGCGAGTCCCCGTCGATGAGCACCTCACCGAAATGCTGAAACGCGTCGAGTGGCGACGCGTTCGGCTCCGGTGGCGCGTGCACGAACACTGCTTCCGGGCCGAACGTGCCGTCCAAATCGTTGGGGCCGAACGCGCCGGCGTTGAGCGGTCCGCTGACGAATTCCCAGAACTCGCGAAATTCCTGGTAGGCCGCGCGCTCCGGCGAATAGTGATGCGCTGCTGTGTAATGCACGTCGGCGGTGAGCCAGACGGTGCCGGTGACGTCGTTCCGGTCGATCGCGGTGAGCACCTGCGCGATGTCGGTCTCACGGCCCAGCGGCGCACCGGGGTCGCCGTTGCCGACGCCTTCCTGCGCGTCCTTCCCATCAGGCACGACGAGTCCGAGGGGCAGGTCGTTCGCGATGATCTTCCACGTCGCGGTGGAGCGGGACAGCTCGTCGATCAACCACTGACGCTGCGCCGAGCCGAGGATCTCCCCTGACGCAGCGGTGTTCGCACCGTTCGCATCCTTGTACGTGCGCATGTCGAGGACGAAGACGTCGAGCAGCGGCCCGTAGGCGATCTTGCGGTACACCCGGCCGTCGACGGCTTCTGTGGGCGCGATGGGCAACCACTCGTGAAACGCCTGCAACGCTCTCTGCGACAGCAGGTCCACATCCTTCACCGTGTATTGCTCCAGGTCGAGGATCTCACCGGGATACCAGTTGTTGACGGTTTCGTGATCGTCCCACTGGACCATTTGGGCGACAGACGAATTGAAGCGGCGGTAGTTGTCGTCGGTGAGATTGTAGGCGTATTGGCCGCGGTACTCGTCGAGCGTCTCGGCGACCTTGGACTTGGCCTCGCTCATGGTGTTTCGCCAGATTCGGCCGTCGGGAAGTGTCACGCGCTCCTCGAGCGGGCCGTCCGCATAGATCACATCGCCGCTGTGCAGGAACAGATCCGGCTGCCTGTCGGCCATCGCCGAGAAGATCGTCATACCGCCGATGTCGGGGTTGATACCGTAGCCCTGGCCTGCGGTGTCGCCACCCCACAACAGGCGGATGTCGGATGGGCCGTCAGGAGCTGTGGAGAACATTCCGGTGACGGGCTCCGACGTCGCACCGTCCTCGCCCTCGAGCGTGACGCGATAATGAACCTTCTGTCCCGCAGGCAATCCGGTCAGGCGCAGCACTCCCGTGCCGTCCGACTGCGGGGTCAGCAGTGGCCCGCGCATCGTCGTCACCGAGGAGAACGAGTCCGTCGCGGACGTATCGACGATCATCGTCGCCGGAGTATCGGAACGTGCCCACACCAGCGCTCCGTCGGCACGCACATCACCGCTGGCGACGCCGTGTGTCAGCATCGGCCGGGTGCGAACCAACGCCGGGCTGCACGCCAGCACGGGCGTGGCAGCGGCACCGAGAGCGGCATATCTGAGGAGGGATCGACGGGTGAGCTGCATACCCTCCACCGTCCAGCATCGACATGAACGGCTCGTAGCGCCCAGGAAGACAGACGATTTCCGCCGCAACTCGTCACGCAGTCCGATGAGGAACGCGGCCGCAGGATCGGAAGACACAACCACCGATCCCGACCCTGCGGCGCTACCTCACCGAACCGCCGTGAGGGGTCAGCTCACCCCGGCGCGCACGTCCGGTGCCCCGAGCCTGGCCGCATCGGCAGTCTCGTCGTCGGGCTGTTGCTGTGAATCCCGTTCTGCCAGAACACGAAGACGGTAGTGCTCGATCTCCTCGGCCCGGTGCTGATCGTCCCAGCCGAGAATCGGAGCCACCAGCCGAGCCACTTCCTCGGCTGCCGCTTCACCACGATCGGGAACCTCGATGGAGATGCGGGTGCGCCGGGTCAGGATGTCCTCGAGATGCTGCGCGCCTTCGTGACTCGCGGCATAGACGACCTCTGCCTTGAGGTACTCCGGTGCGCTGTCGAGAGGCTTACCGAGTTCGGGATCGGCGTCGATCAGATCCAGCACCTCACCCATCAGGGTGCCGTACCGACCCAACAGATGCTCGACGCGTGAGACCCGCATGCCGGTGCGCTCGGCCGTCAGATTGCGGGAGTTGTACGCCCCGAGGTAGCCGTCGGCCCCGACGAGTGGGATGTTCTCGGTGACACACTTGGGCACTGTGCGTTCGAGTCCGTGCACCGCAGCATCCACTGCGTCCTTGGCCATCACGCGGTAGGTGGTGTACTTGCCACCGGCGATGACGGTCAGTCCTCGCACCGGGCTGGACACCGCATGCTCGCGGGAGAGCGTGCTGGTGGAGTCGGACTCTCCGAACAGCAGCGGCCGCAGACCTGCGTAGACCCCGACGACATCGGCGCGGTCCAGTGGATCGGCCAGCAGCTTGTTCACGTGCCCCAGGATGTAGTCGATGTCGCTCTGGCTCGCGGCCGGGTGGGCGAGATCGAGCTTCCAGTCGGTATCGGTGGTGCCGATGATCCAGTGGCTTCCCCACGGGATGACGAAAAGCAGGCTCTTCTCGGTGCGCGTGATGATGCCCGTGGCGCTGTTGATGCGGTTGCGGGGCACCACCAGGTGCACGCCCTTGGATGCGCGAACCTGGAACTGTCCACGCCCGCCGACCATCTGCTGGACCTCGTCGGTCCAGACACCCGCGGCGTTGATGACCTGCTTGGCACGCACCTCGAACGAACGACCCGTTTCCAGATCGCTCGCCACGACACCGACGACCTTGTCGTCCTCCCGAAGGAAGCCCGTGACGCGAGTGCTGTTAGCGCACAACGCACCATAGGCGGCCGCGGTCCGCGCAATCATCATCGTGTGCCGAGCGTCGTCGACCTGGCCCTCGTAGAACTTCACCGCACCGCGAATCGCCGACCGCTTACCGGAAGGGAAGGATTCGAGCGTCTTCTTCTTACCGAGATGCTTGTGATGACTCGGTACGCCGCGTCCGGCACCCATGACGTCGTACACGCCGATGCCGAGCCCCACGTACGGACGGTCGATCACCTTTTCGAGCGGATAGATGAACGGGACCGGCCGAGCGAGGTGCGGGCACAACGTGTTCAGCACGAGCGAGCGCTCTTTGAGGGCCTCGAACACCAGCGAGAAGTTGAACTGTTCGAGGTACCGCAGACCGCCGTGGAACAGCTTGCTCGAGCGACTGGACGTGCCGGCCGCATAGTCGCGTGCTTCGAGCAGTCCGACCTTCAGACCACGCGTCACCGCGTCGAGAGCCGTTCCCGCGCCGACGACGCCGCCGCCGATCACCAGGATGTCCAGCTCTTCGGCTTCCATCCGTGCGATCGCCTCGGCGCGCGCGGTTGGACTCAAAGCCGTTGTGGTGGAACTCATTCTTCATCAACCCAATCGAGAGTACGTGTCACTGCCTTCTTCCAGCCGGCGTACAGCTTTGCCCGCTGGTCTTCGTCCATGGACGGTGTCCATGTCTTGTCCTCGGCCCAGTTCTGGCGAATGTCGTCCTCGCTCGCCCAGTACCCGACGGCGAGGCCTGCCGCGTATGCCGCTCCGAGAGCGGTGGTTTCGGCTACGACGGGCCGCACCACGTCGACGTTCAGGATGTCGGACTGGAACTGCATCAACAGCTCGTTGACGACCATTCCGCCGTCGACCTTGAGCACCTCGAGGTCGACACCGGAGTCGGCGTTCATGGCCTCGATGACCTCGCGCGTCTGGTACGCGGTGGCTTCGAGTACGGCACGGGCCAGGTGGCCCTTGTTGACGAATCGCGTCAATCCCACGATGGCACCGCGAGCATCGGCACGCCAGTGCGGAGCGAACAGACCCGAGAACGCGGGCACGAAGTACGCGCCGCCGTTGTCGTCCACCGAACGCGCGTCGGTCTCGATGTCCGCAGCCGAGGAGATCATGCCGAGGTTGTCCCGCAGCCACTGCACGAGCGAACCCGTCACCGCGATCGAGCCTTCGAGCGCGTACACCGTCGGCTGGTCGCCGATCTTGTAGCAGACGGTGGTGAGCAGGCCGTTCTTGCTCATGACCTTTTCGGTGCCGGTGTTGAGCAGCACGAAATTGCCTGTGCCGTAAGTGTTCTTGGCCTCACCGGGAGACAAGCAGGCCTGCCCGAAGGTGGCAGCCTGCTGGTCGCCCAGAATTCCGGAGATCGGCACACCGCGGAACGGTCCGCGTTCACGGCCGGTGCCGTACACCTCGGAACTCGACCTGATCTCGGGCAGCATCGACATCGGAATGCCCATGTCGGCGCAGATGCCCTCGTCCCACTGCAGGGTGTCGAGATCCATCAACAGCGTGCGCGACGCGTTGGTCGGATCGGTGTAGTGCAATCCGCCGTCGGTTCCGCCGGTCATGTTCCACAGCACCCAGGTGTCCATGTTGCCGAAACACAGCTCTCCCGCTTCGGCTTTGGCCCGTGCACCGTCGACGTTGTCGAGAATCCACTTGATCTTCGGCCCGGAGAAGTAGGTCGCCAACGGCAGACCGGTCTTGGCGGTGTACTTGTTGGCATCGCCGCCGCCGAGTGCGGTCGCGATGCGATCGGTACGGGTGTCCTGCCAGACGATGGCGTTGTAGATCGGCTTGCCCGTCTCGCGATCCCACACCAGTGCCGTCTCACGCTGGTTGGTGATACCGACTGCGGCGATATCCTCGCGCGTCAGATCCGCTGCGGCCATGGCACCGGCCGCGACGGCGCGCACGTTGTCCCAGATCTCCGACGCGTCGTGCTCGACCCAACCGGCCTGCGGGAAGATCTGCTGGTGTTCCTTCTGATCGACGGCGACGACGGTGCCCGCGTGATCGAAGATCATGCAGCGTGAGGACGTGGTTCCCTGATCGATCGCGGCGACGTACTTTCCTGCGAACTCGGTCATGGCTTCTCTCCTGTGGTCTGGGTGTCTGCTGGGAGTCGTGATGGCGGCTCGGGCGTCGAACCTTCTTGTTTGCGTAGGTTCTTCCCGATCAACAGGTCGTACAGGAACACTCCTATCGGTCCACCTACGAGAGGCCCGACGATCGGCACCCAGAAGTACAGGCCACCGTATTGATCTCGCCACGCTCCACCGTAGCCCGTGATGTACGACGCCAGGCGAGGTCCGAAATCTCGAGCCGGGTTGATCGCGTAGCCGGCGTTGGTGGCCCAGGCGAATCCGATGGCGACGACGATGAGGCCCACGATCAGAGGAGCCATGTTGGCCATCGGCGCGGTGCCGAGCGAATCGGTCACGGCCACGATGAGGAACAGCAGAATGGCGGTACCGATGATCTGGTCGATCAGCGCCGAGGACACACTCACCGGCAGTGTCCCGTTACCGGGCAGTGTCGAGAAGATGGTCTGGGTGGCGGTGGTGTGCCCGGGGTCGACCGCGTTGATCATGTCGTTGTAGTTCCAGCGCACCAGCAGTGCGGCCACGAAGGCACCTGCGGTCTGCGCGAGGATGTACGGCGCAACCATCTTCCAGCTGAATCCGCGGAAGAGTGCGAACGTGATGGTCACCGCGGGATTGAGGTGCGCGCCGGTGATACGGCCCGCGACATAGATACCGAACATCACGCCCAGCCCCCACGCCCAGGCGATCGAGTCGTGACCGCCGAGGCTGCCGGACTCACCACCCGAGACCACCTGAGCGACGACGCCGACACCGAACAGAATGAGAATCATGGTTCCGGCGAACTCCGCGGCCATGTGCGCCGGTAGCCCCCATTCCGGTTCCTTACGTGCCATCTTTCAGCCTCCACACAGTCAGTGATACACGCCACATTGCGTGCCATTTGCCACGGTAGACGGCCTGCACTGCGTTTCACAGCTGATGCACATATGTGCAATTCGGTCGTACACTGGTGCCGGTGACGGACACCGGCATCACTCCTGAATCCGACCTGCGGACCGGCCATGCCACCCAGGCGGCGCGGCTGTACTACTTCCAGGACATGACGATGGCGGCGATCGGCCGTGAGCTGGGCGTATCTCGTTCGACAGTCTCACGACTCATCACGTTCGCGCGGGCGTCGGGACTGGTGGAAATCAAGATCTCCACCCCACTCGGTCAGGCACCGCGGATCGAGCGTGCATTCGCCGATCTGTACGACATTCGTGCACACGTGGTGCCGGTCGCGGAGACGGTCGACGAACTGCAGCGTCTCGATCGGGTCGCGACCTTCGCCGGCCGACTGCTGACGTCGTTCTTCGAGTCGGACATGGTGATGGGCGTCGCCTGGGGAACCACCGTCAGCGCCGTCAGCCGCAAGCTCGCCCCCAAACGGACCCACAACTCGAGCGTGGTGCAACTGAACGGGGCAGCCAACATGCGCACCACGGGGGTCTCGTATGCCACCGACATCATCCGGACGTTCGCCGACGCGTACGGGGCTGCGGCACAGGGATTTCCGGTCCCCGCATTCTTCGACTATCCGGAAACGAGACAGCACCTGTGGCGCGAGCGCAGCATCAGGCGCGTGCTCGAACTTCAGGATCGCATGAACCTCGCCGTCTTCAGCATCGGCGTCATGAGTGGAGCCGTTCCGAGTCACGTCTACAGCGCCGGCTATCTCGAACGCGAGGACAGAGCCGAGCTGCAACGTGACGGCGTCGTCGGCGACATCGCCACGGTGTTCCTCCGATCCGACGGCAGCTACAACCGAATTGCGTTGAACGACAGATCGAGTGGGCCAAGTCTCGATCGGCTCAAGGCCGTCCCGCGCAGAGTCGCCATCGTGGCGGGAGAGTCCAAACTCGACGCCCTCACCGCCGCACTGCGCGGTGGCCTGATCACCGATCTGGTGATCGACGACATCAGTGCCGCGAAATTGGTGTTGCGCTCGCGCTGACCCATGTGAGTGGAAACTCGACCCCTGCTACGAACTTCCGCGCACGTGGGCAACCCTTGCGCTCGGCCGAATCTCGTGTCACTCTTGGTTCATGACAACAGGAAAGGCGGACACCGCCTCACCGAAGTGAGCGCCGTGCCGATGCCGTCGACATTCCCCCGTCGAGGCACATTCTCCGAAGATCCCGATTCCTACGCCGAAGACATCCGCGCGGTCTGTGCGCAACGCGACCGGTGGCTCGATTACGGACTGAAAGCCGGCCCAGCCGACAGATCTGTCGCGGAACATGCTGTGGCACAACTGTATCGATCTGCCGGGTTCGACGAGCCCGAGTTCCATTGGGTGCCGTCGCCTCGGGCTGCAGCGACCTTCATCGCCGGCAGACACTTGGCGAGAACACCGTCGATATCCACCGCCGGCACCGAGGTGGACGCCGCGATCGCGACCATGTTGTCCGACTCCCGGCACCGCATGGACCGCATCATCGAGCGCCGCCACATCGAATGGCCGCGGGAAGACCGGTGGAGCACAACCAACGGCAGCAACGACTTTCGAGTCCGCGGCATCGTCGCCCGCGGTACCCCGATCGAGGCGGCCCTCGCCGGTATCAGCCCGGATCCCATCATCGACCGGACCGTCCGTACGTCGTTGCACACCAGCCTGTTCGACGGAATTGCCACTTCCATCCGCACGACCACTCCCCGCCCGTTCGGCTCCATCACCTGGTACGGCCAACAGGAAGCCCATCGCGTCGCCTACTACGACGCTTTCCGTCGCCACGGCCTCGCCCGGTTCTCCTTCGAAGACGTCGAACTACTCGACGTCCAAACCGCCCTCATCGAGTCGACGGGCTGGTGGTGGGCGTTCGAGAACATCGCAGTGATGGCAGAACGGCCCACCTCCGTATACGTCGAACCGCTACCCGATTCACCGCACGGTGAAGTGCGGCTGCACAATTCGGAGGGCCCGGCCGTGGAGTTCGCCGACGGCAGCGCAGTCCACGTACTGAGCGGCACCGTCGTTCCGAGCTGGGTGATCGACAATCCCACGGTCGACCGCATCACCGTCGAACGCAATGTCGAAGTGCGACGAAGCGCCATCGAACGGATCGGCTGGGACACCTATCTGGAGCAGGCGGGCCTACGCCTCGTCGACACCGGCCACGATCCGGGGAACCCGGGCTGCACCCTGGAGCTGTACGCAGCACCGGAGGGCTGGCAGGACGGGGGACGAATTCTGCTCGCCGTCAACGGTTCCCGTGAACGCGATGGCCGGCGTCGCCGCTACGGCCTGCGGGTCCCCGCCGCCTTCACCTCCGCCATCGACGCGGCAGGCTGGACCTACGGTCTGGCCGGAGCCGACTATGCCCGGCTCCTCCGCCGTACGTGACTCCGCACGAACTCCATCGATACCCACACCACAACTACCCACCCCAACGACCAACCACAGGTGACCCCATGAACTCGAACATCACGCTGTCCACTCTCACCGACCGCACCGGTCTGGATGTCTTCGACTACCTCGACAAGGAGATATCGGTGCCCGTCGTCAACGGGTCGCAGGCCCAGGGAGATCTGATCGTCGTCCCGCTCGCCGTACTCGACGGCATCGTCGTCACCACCGAACGGACACGACACGAGACCGTGCCGTTGTCCGGCATCGAACTACTCCGCAGTGCGGCGGGCGGCAATCCGCACAGCCTCGTCGCCGACGGCCGCGGATGCACGTGGTCGAGTCCGGTGCACGACGTTCGACGCCTCGCTCTGGGCATCCTGAGCAACTCGGAGACCGCCTACCTCATTCACCCCGAACACGGGGCCACCGGAATTGCACCCGGCCGATACGTCATCGGTCGTCAGCGCGAACGCGGCGGAGACGGCTGGTTCTCGTCGACGCAACTGATCGCAGACTGACACACCGACTGCGTGTGATCTGTATCGCATCACCCGGGCACTGATAGGTGCATCTCAGAAGGGGCGTCGGAGCAGTAAGTGTGACTCTATGTAGCACTAAGGTTCGCGTCATGACTGCTGTTGTCGCACAGACCGTCGCATGACCGGCGCCCCTTCGCCGGTGCAGAACCGTCTCCTCGGAATCGGACTGGTCGTGCTCATCGTGGTGTTCGTCGGGTGGAGTGTCACCTCGTACAACAAGACATTCGTCGACGTCGTGACCGTCTCCCTCGAGACCGACAGCGTCGGCAACGCGCTGCCCCGCAATGCCGACGTCAAGGTGCGCGGCATGATCGTCGGCGAGGTCCGATCGGCTACGACCACCGACGGCGTCGTCACCTCGGAACTGGCGATCGAGCCGGACAAAGCGCCGATGATCCCCTCGAACGTCACGGCTCGCCTGCTGCCCAAGACTCTCTTCGGTGAGCGGTACGTCGCGTTGATTCTGCCGGACGGCAAGCCCGGTTCGCCCATCACCGAGGGCACCGTGCTGAAGCAGGATCGCAGCGGAAATGCCATCGAGGTGGGGCAATTGCTCGACGGCCTGCTGCCGTTGCTCCAAGCCGTGCCGCCACAGGATCTCTCGAACACCCTCGGCGCACTGGCACAGGGGCTCAGCGGCCGCGGAGAACAGCTGGGCCTGACGATCGATCGGCTGGAGAACATCTTCTCCGGACTGAACACCGAACTCCCCGCCATCCAGCAGGACCTACGCGGATTGGCGGACTTCTCCCAGACCTACGCCGATGCAGCTCCCGAGTTGGTCAGCGCTCTCGACAATCTGCGGACCACCGGCAACACCGTCGTCGAGAAGCAATCCGCGCTCGCGACGCTGTACACGTCGGTGTCTTCCGCCTCGAACACGACGGCCGGCTTTCTCGAGGCGAACTCGACGCAGCTGATCGGTCTCGCCGCGAATTCGCGCGAGGCACTCGAAGTGCTGGCCGAGTTCTCCCCCGCCCTGGGTTGCACGGTCGCGCAGTTCGCCGAAGGGGCCCGACGCGGCAGGATCGTCACCGGCGTCGGCGACGAGTATCCCGGCATCAACGTCTCGATGCCGTTCGTCAATCCGAAGGGTCGGTACCTGCCGAACCAGGACGAGCCACGGCTGTTCGAGCAGACCCGCGGACCGAGCTGCTACACCCCGCTCGACCGCAATGCGGGCGAATACTTCCCGCAGTACCCGGGTGGGTCACCCAATGACGGCTCGTACCAGGTACCGACCAGAAACCCGGGCGAGCAGAACATCCCGGTGCTCTCGGCTCCGCAGCTCTCTCCTGTTCCCGCCTCGTACGCGGGCTCGGTCACCGAGCAGCAGACCCTGGCCGTCATCTACGGCGGTGCCACCGGAATCGCACCGGAGGCCGTCCCCTCCTGGACCACGACGGTGGGCGCGCCTGCGCTTCGAGGAACTCAGGTCACGCTCCGCTGACACCGCCTGATTGAATGGTCCGCATCCCCCGTCGACGAGCGCGGCGGGTAACGATTCAGGAGTACAGATGCCAGTCGACACGAACGCCGCAGGATTCTCGATCCAGTCCTTCAACGACGGGCGCGCGGCCGTCATCTCGGTAGCGGGCGAGCTCGACGTCACCACCGCTCCGGCACTGTCCGAGGCCATCACCGCACAGACCGCGACCGGCCCGGCTGCACTGATCGTCGACCTGAGCGGAGTGTCGTTTCTGGCCTCGGCGGCCATGACCGTTCTCGCGACGGCGCAACAGGATCACGGCGAGTCCCTGTCGTTCTCGGTCGTCGCCGACGGACCGACCACCAGCCGGCCGATCAAGCTGATGGGCTTGGATCAGGAATTCACCCTGCACGCCGACCTGGCGTCAGCCCTCGCTGCCCTCGGCTGAGTTTGGGGCCGGGGATACGCCCAGTGCCATCACGGCGGCGTCGTCGGCCAGACCGTCGCCGAAACTGCGCAGCAGCAACCGCAGATCGTCGACGATCGCTGCCGGAGTCGCCGGAGCGTGCGCCGTCGCGAATTCCAGCAGGGCACCGTCGTCGTCGTATCGGCCCCGGCCGACTCGCGCTTCGGTGAGACCGTCGCTGTAGAGCATCAGGGTGTCCCCTGCTTCGAGCGTGACGGTCGCCGGAACGAAGCGAGCGTGCCGAAGTATTCCGATCAGCTGGCCGCCCGTCATGGTCACGTAGTGGGCGGTGCCGTCGGCACGAAGGACCAGCGGTGGGGGGTGCCCGCCACTGGCCATCGATACCTCGAATCCGGTGTCCGTTCGGCTCAGAATGCCGAAGACCGCAGTGCAGAACTGCGCATTGGCATCCCGAAACTCTTGTCGCAGAACAGAATCCAAATTCTGCAGCACCGCGACGGGGTTCTCGTCGTACACCGCTGCCGCGCGCAACGTGTACCGCGTCAGCGACGTCACAGCGGCCGCCGATGCACCTTTGCCACAGACGTCGCCGAGAAAGAAGCCCCAGCAGTCGTCGGACAACGGAAACAGGTCGTAGAAGTCGCCACCCACCTCGTCGCGGGACGCTGCCCGGTAGTGCGCCGCGGCGGTCATCCCCGACGGCGGTAGCAGAGCAGGCGGCAACAGCGACCGCTGCAGCGTCTTGGCCAACAGTTCTGCACGCGTGCGTGATTGCAGCAATTCGCGCTCGTAGGTACGGCGATCGCGAGCGTCGAGCGCCGTGATGCGGATCAGTACCGGCCGGCCCTCTGCGTCGATCTTGACGTTCGCCGTGATGAACACCGGCAGCCGTCGGCGATCAGCCGTCACCAGGTCCAGTGCAATGCCGTCGAGCTTGCCGTTCATCAACAGCATCGGCCCGAAGTGGGTCTCGTAGTGGATCCGTCCACCGACGGTGAGCAGCTCCCCGAAATCGGTGCCGACCAGCGCGTCGACCTCGAAGCCCAGCCAGGTTGCCAGCGTCGAGTTCAGTCGCGCGATCCGCATGTCGGGGCGTACGGACAGGTACCCGCATGGCGCATTCTCGTACAGGTCCTCGACATCGAGGTCATCGATCACGACGGTCTCACGAAGTCCGCGATGGTCTCGGCCGTCAGTTCGGGTGCGGTGATCTGCGGGCAATGGCCACTGACGTCGAGCGTGATGCGGACGCTCCCCGGGATCTGTTCGTGCACGAACCGGCCGACCTGAGGCGGAGCGAGCGAGTCGCGCGCACTGTCGATGATCAACGTCGGCACCGGTACTGCAGGCAGATCCGCCCGGTTGTCGGACAGAAAGGTGGTGCGGGCGAACACCCGTGCGCACGCCGGATCGGTTCGGCACACGCTCGCGGTCCACATGTTCTCGAGTTCCGGTCGATCGGGTGCGTTCACGACCACCGATGCCATCGATGCGGACCAACCGAGGTAGTTGCTGTCCAGCGATTCGAGCAGTTCGTCGATGTCCTCTGCACTGAAGCCGCCGCGGTAGTCGCCGTCGTCGATGTACCGGGGGGACGGAGTCAGCAGAATCAACTTGGTGAATCGATCGGGCGCAGAGGTGGCGGCCAGCACCCCCATCATCGACGCCACCGAGTGACCGACCAACGTGACGTCGGTCAGGTCGAGTTCCTGCGCTATCTCGACGATGTCGGCGGCGTACGTGCTCATGTGGGCGTATCTCTCGGCGTCCCAGGCCGCCGGGTCCGATGCCCCGGCCCCCACGTGGTCGAACAGGACGATCCGGAATCGCGAAGCCAGGATCTCGGTGACGCCTCGCCACAACGTCTGGTCGCAGCCGAAGCCGTGCGCCAGCATCACGACCGGGCCGTCGGCAGCTCCGACGACTTTCACGTTGTTCCTGATGCGCGCACTCACCTGCACAGTGTGTCATCCGGCACCGGAAGCGGGGAGTGAGACTGCCCGGACAGGGTATGACCCCTGTCTACAGAAACGAGAATCTCATGCGAGTGCTGGTCACCGGCGCAACCGGATACATCGGATCTCGGCTGATCCCCGTGCTTCTCGAACAGGGCCACGAGGTACACGCCGCGATGCGTGACCCCAAGAAGAAGTCGCGTTTCGCCTGGGGTGCGCACGTGACGGCAGTGCACTTCGACCTCGACGACCACGACAGCTTCGACTCCGCTACCGAGAACGTCGACGCGGTGGTCTACCTGGTTCACTCGATGGACGAGGGCGATTTCGTCGAGAAGGATCGCCACGCGGCGCAGTCGATGGCCGCTGCTGCGGAACGCAACGGTCTCCAGCGAATCGTCTATCTGTCCGGACTGATTCCCGACGACGGCACTCCGCTGTCGGATCACCTGCGCTCCCGACTGCAGGTCGAGGAGGCGTTCCTCGACAGTTCCGTCGATGCCACCGTCCTCCGGGCCGCCATCATCCTCGGTTCCGGATCCACGTCGTTCGAGTTGGTGCGACGCATGACCGAGCGACTGCCGGTGACGCCGATTCCGACGTGGATGCGCAGACAGGTACAGCCGATCGCCGTCGTGGACGTCGTCGCCATCATCGCCCGCGCCCTCGGCGATACAGCCCGTCCCGGATCGTTCGACATCGGCGGCACCGAGACGATGAGCTACCCGGAACTCCTGCAGGCGTACGGCAACGTCGCCGGTCTGCGCCGCGCGCAGATTCCGGTGCCACTGCTGCCGACGGGGCTGGTCGGCCGCGCGGTCGCGACCATCACCGCGATGCCACCCGGCACCGTGATCTCGTTGGTGGAGAGCCTGACCCACGACATGGTCGTGCGACGCGGAAATGCCGCGACGGAAGTGTTCGCAGAACCGGATACGACGTTGCTCAGTGTGCGGGAGGCCTTGGAACGCTCCATCACGGTGGCAGCCGAGGAAGGTACGGACGCACACGCCGATCCTCAGGCCGCAGCCGACACCGATCCCGACTGGGCAGGCGGAGTCGTCGACATCGTCGACGGCACCGTGCGACAGCGTCCGTCCGGCATCGCGGGCAAGGTCCAGCTCGGAGCGACCCGCTAGCCGGTGTCGCTGTCTGTCAGCTGATGTAGCTGTCAGCCGATGTCGCTGTAGCGATGAGCCCAGGGCACTGCTCGTTCCAACTGCGCTGCGAGTTGGACGAGCAGCCCCTCCCCGCCCAGCGGGGCGAGAAAGTGTGCGCCCATGGGCAATCCTGAGCTCGTCCAGTGCAGCGGAACGGACAGGGCGGGACGCCCGGTGACGTTGGCGGTCTGGGTGTACGGGATCCACGAGATGTTCTCGTCGATCATCTGATCCACGATGCCGGTGTACTTGAGCATTCCCGCAGTTCGGCTGCGCAACAGCAAGTCCGATGCCAACTGCAGCGGCTTCGCCAGCTCGAACGCCCCGATCTTCGGGGGCAGCTCGGCCAGAGTCGGGGTCAGCAGCAGGTCGTACGTCTCGAAGTATGTGGCCAGGGCCCGCACGTGCACGTGTCGGCCCTCCACCGCATCGAGGTAGTCGACTCCGCTCGCGGATCGGCCGAGCGCGGCCATGATTCGGGTGTCCCGCTCGAATGCGTCGTCACCGCACCCGGTTCTGCGCTTGACCTCTTCCATTTCCCACGCCAGGTACGTGAACCAGGCGAGCAGGAATTCGCGGTTGAGCGCTGCGTCGTCGAACGGCGGGGCCTCGAGGAGTTCGACGGTATGGCCCAGTTCGCCGAGCGTGGTCGCTGCCGATTCCATCGCAGCGATCGCCTCCGGGGCCGGAGACGGATTCACCGAGGTCGCGGCGTACATGCCGATCCGTAACGGCCGCGGGTCGGTGTCCATCCGAGACAGGAACCCGTCGGGCGGCGGCGTGGACGAGTATCCCGACGTCGGCTCACCACCGGCGAGTACATCGAGCATCGCGGCGGTGTCGCGGACCGATCTCGACACCACGCCCTGCACTGCGGCCCCGTGCATCGGCTCGCCGAACGTCGGTCCCGACGGCACCAGCCCGCGGCCGGGCTTGAGCCCGACCAGTCCACAGCAGGCCGCCGGAATGCGGATCGAGCCGCCTCCGTCGTTCGCTCCCGCCACCGGCGCGATCCCGGCCGCGACCGCCGCGGCGGAGCCACCCGACGAACCACCGGGAGTTCTGCTGCGGTCCCACGGGTTTCGAGCCGGGCCGAACACTGCCGGCTCGGTGATTCCCTTGGCACCGAACTCCGGGGTGTTCGTCTTACCGAAGATGACCAGGCCTGCGTCGAGCCAGCGCTGCACCACCGTCGCGTGTTCGGGCATCGGCAGCTCGGTGAGTGCGCGCGAACCACTGGACGTGGGCAGCCCCGCGTAATCCTGCGACAGGTCCTTGATCAGAAACGGCACCCCGGCGAACGGGCCTTCCAGCGTTCCGGCCAGCCGCTGCTCGGCCTCCTCGCGCATCGGGCGCACGATCGCGTTGAGACCCGGGTTCACCGACTTCGCCTGCTCCAGTGCGCAATCGAGAAGTTCACGCGGGGTGACATCGCCTGTGGAGACCAACTCGGCCAGCCCGAGGCCGTCGTACGTCCGATACTCGTCGATGCGCATGTGGCCACCTTAATTACGTGCGGCCCATCCGTGTGCGAAACGGTTTGCCTAAATGCATTAGGCAAATATACGGTTCGTATAGGAAAGCAGGTGCGCCAGCTGCCTTTACCTCAGCCCGACACTCCAGAGATCGAGACCACCATGATCACTACCGACATCTCCGACACACTTCTGCACGGCGCGGCCGAGCTGGAACGAACCGACAACGGCGTGCTTCCTCATCGCCTGCCACGCGCAGCTCGTCAGCGCTTCACCGACCCCCAGCTCACGATGGCGGAATCTCAGCCGTCCGGAGTTCGGTTGGTCTTCACCACGACCGCCACCATTGTCGAGATCGAGGCAGTGGCGACCCGTCGCGCATTCCTGGGCCTGCCGCCGCGGCCGGCCGGACTATTCGACCTGCGAATCGACGGCGTCCTCACTGAGCGCGTTCCGACGACGGGTGGCATCACCACGACCATCGACATGGCGACGGGGTCGGTCACCGATCAGGTCGCGCCGAGTGGTGTCGCGCGGTTCTCCGGGCTGCCCGCAACCGACAAACACGTCGAAATCTGGTTGCCGCACAACGAAATCATCGAACTGGTC
The DNA here is from genome assembly GCF_002258475.1 of Rhodococcus sp. 06-1460-1B. Lineage (NCBI taxonomy): Bacteria > Bacillati > Actinomycetota > Actinomycetes > Mycobacteriales > Nocardiaceae > Rhodococcus > Rhodococcus sp. 06-1460-1B. Next base: position 195,195 of record NZ_NOYS01000022.1, on the reverse strand, counting down.
GGGCTGCGTACCGACGCAGCTGTCTCACCCGTCGTCGACACCCGACCGATCTGGATCGACTACGGCAGCTCCATCAGTCAGGGGTCCAACGCCACAGGGCCCAGCACCACCTGGACGGCCCTCGCCGCCGCGACAGCCGGTGTGCAACTGCGCAATCTGGGTTTCGGCGGAAGCGCACTGCTCGATCACTTCGTAGCGACGGCCATTCGGGACGCGCCCGCCGACCTCATCAGCCTCGAGATCGGAATCAACCTCGTCAACTCCGACGTGATGCGGCTACGCGCATTCACCTCCGCGGTGCACGGATTTCTCGACACCATCCGCGACGGTCACCCCCACACCCCACTGTTCGTGATCTCCGCGCTGCTGTGCCCCATCCACGAGAACACCCCCGGCCCAGGTGCATTCGATCCGGCGGCATTGGCGTCGGACACGGTGAAATTCGCGGCGACGGGTGATCCCGCCGAGGTGCGTGCCGGAAAGCTGACTCTGACCGTGATCCGCGAGGAACTCGCCCGCATCGTGTCCGAGCGCGCCACCGCGGACCCCCACCTTCATTACCTGGACGGCCGAGAACTGTATGGAGACAATGATGTCGAGGACTACCCGTTGCCGGATAGGCTGCACCCCGACCAGTCGACGCATGAGCTGATCGCCGAACGCGTCGTCGACCGGATCTTCCCGCGAACTCGAAGTTAGGGACGGATTCGGCGGATATTCCGTCCCTAACTTCGAGTTCGGCGGGGTCGATCACCCCGCGGAAATGTCCGACGGGTGTTGCGCGAGCGGGGACACCTCGATCGTCATGTACGGGAACAGTGGGAGATTCCACAGGATTTCGTGGAGCCGCTCGTTGTCCCGGACATCGAAGATGCTGAGGTTGGAGTACTGGCCGACAATGCGCCAGATGCTCACCCACTCCCCATCCCGCTGCAGTTGCTGCGAGTACGCCTTCTCCCTGGAGAGGGTGTCCGCCCTTACGTCCGCATCGAGGTCCTGCGGCAATGCGACGTGCATCTTCACGGCAAAAAGCATGTGGCTCAGCCCTTGTCGAGTACGAAGTTGTACGTCACTTCTTGGCCGCCGTCGACTTCCCGAGGATCGAGGATCAGTTCGGGCTTGACGGCGTTGGCGACGTCGTCGTCGTTGTGTGCGTCGCCCGGGAAATAGAGCTGGGTGGTGATCTGCTGATGCCCGGCAGCCGCAACTTTGAGGTGCAGGTGTGCAGGACGCCACGGGTGCCAGCCGGCCGCGGAGATCAGCTTGCCGCAGGCCCCGTCGGTCGGGATCTGGTACGGGGCGGGCTTCATCGTGTGGATCCAGAAGTTGCCCTGATCGTCTGCCGTGACCGTGCCGCGCAGATTCCACTCCGGGATTCCGGGCGCGAACTGCGAGTAGAAGCCGTCGGAATCGGCGTGCCAGATCTCGATGACCGCATGCGGCAGCGGGCTACCGTCGACGCTCGTGACCTGACCTTGGAACAGCAGCGGAGTGCCCTGTTCGCCGTCGCGAGTGGGCAGGATCGCGGCCGACCCGAGCTCCGGGGCATTCGGAACGTAGTACGGACCTTCGATGGTGCCCTTGCTGCCTTCACGGGTTTCGCCGGCAACTTCTTCGACGACGTGCTCTACCCAGACGTCGAGAAACAGCGGCCACTCACCGGTCTGACCGACGTTGATCAGCCAGGCCTTGAGTGCGTTGTACTCGTCGTAAGTGACCTTGTGTTCGCGAATCGTGTCATGGACTGCCGAAATGACTTGTCGGGCAAGCAGACTGACTCGCTCCGGCGGGGTGTCGGCGGCTGCCTGCTTGTCGGAGGTGAAACGCTCGGTGGCGTTCGCCCCCGACGCGGCTGCGGTGGCCACCTCGGTAGCGGATTCCGTCGAGGGTGCGTGGTCGATGCTCATGGAGAACTCCTTGGCTCACAGTTGCGTTCTTCGGGGCTGAAGATCAGTGGTCGGTGCGGTATTTCGCGAGCTTGTCGGGGTCGATACGCACGCCGAGGCCCGAGCCCGGCAGTACGTGCAGTTCGCCGTCGCGGATGACGAGGCCTTCGGTCAGCAGGTCGTCGCTCATGTCGAGGAAGTTCGACAGCTCGCCTGCTCGGCGTGAGGTGAGGTCGAAGGCCGCGCCGAAGGCGACGGTGCAGGCTGTGCCGAGCTGGCCGTCGATCTGGTTTCCCATCACCACGTCGACACCGAGCCCTTCGCACAGGTGATGAGTGCGGAGCGAGCGGGTGAATCCGGTGCGAGCGGTCTTGATACTGACGGCCGTTGCAGACCCACCGAGGATCTCGCGAGTGACCTCCGCCGGGGTCGTCGCCGATTCGTCGGCAACGAACGGAACATCGAGTTGCTGTACCAGCCAACGACGCCCGAGGACGTCGTCGGCCGGGCACAGTTCCTCGGCAAGAGTGAGCCCCAGATCCGACATCTCTTTCATGGCACGCGCAGATTCGGCAGCGGTCCATCCGCGATTGCCGTCGACGTACAGTTCGACCGTCTCACCGAGCCCCTCTCGCAGTGCGCGGACCACGGCGGTGTCGAGCTCTACGGGCCTTCGCCCGACTTTGACCTTGAAGACTCCGATGCCGTATGTCTCTCGCATCCGACTCGCCTCGTCGACCATCGCTGCAGGCGTGTCGAATCCGAGCATGTGGCTCACCCGCATACGGTCGGTGTAGCCGCCGAGGAGTTCGGTGACGGGTAGGTCGAGTGTCTGCCCGAGCGCATCCCAGATGGCCATGTCCACGGCAGATTTGGCAACCGGATTACCCACTGTACGAGCAAGTTTGGCATTGACCACCTCCCTCGAGGTGAGCGGCAGTCCCACGACGGCCGGCGCGAACAGGGTCTCGATTACCGCCACCACCCCGCGCTGGGTCTCGCCGTACGTGAACGGCCGAGGCGGAGCGTCGGCGACTCCGACGACACCGTCGTCGGTATGAACGCGTACGAGAACGTGGTCGGCGGCATCGACCTCGCCGCTGGCAAACTTCAGCGGCTTTCGATACGGAATAGAGTACGGGATAGCCTCCACAGCAACGATTTTCACAACGCGTCCTTCGACTGAGCAGGCGGTACGGATAGTTCGAGCGGAGGGAGCACTCCCGCGTCCTCCAACGCTGCGACCAGCGCATCGACGAGTGCCGACGGTCGGTCGCGGTGCCACGCCAATGCCAGGTCGATCGTGCTCGCTCCGGCGATGTCGCGGAACACGACGCCGTTCAACTGCAGAGCGCGGACGGATTCGGGAACCAATGCCACACCCAACCCGGCCGCGACGAGGGCCAGCAGAACCGAGGTGTCCGGGGCTTCGTGTTCACGACGAGGACTGAAACCCGCTGCGCGACAACTACGCACCACGGCGTCGTTCATCACCGAGTGCGTGTCCGCATACATCACGAAATCCTCGTACATGAGGTCGGCCATGCCGAGCGCTGCCTCGGCGGCGTACCGGTGATCTACGGGCACCGCAAGCAGCAGCGACTCGGTGGTGATGGTGCGTACGACGAGGTCGTCACCTGCCACGGGTGGCCGCAGAACCGCGACGTCGAGCTGCTCCGACCGCAATCCCTCCACCTGAGCGGGGGTCAACAGATCCCCGTGAATTTCGAGCGCGATCCCGGGAAGGCGCTGCTTGATCGCACGGGCGATCGGCGGCAACTGATCGAATGCCGCCGTGCCGGTGAAGCCGATACGTACCAACCCGTACCGGCCATCGGCGATGCGTCGGACACCGCGGTTGCTGCGTTCGAGATTGTCGAGGTTGCGGACGGTCTCGCGGTAGAAGAACTCCCCCGCCGGAGTCAGGCTCACTTGACGCGTGGTTCGGGTGAGCAGGGTGACGCCCAGTTCGGCCTCGAGCTGTCGGACCGACTGAGACAATGCCGGCTGCGCCAGATGCAGGCGTTTGGCTGCCTGACCGAAGTGACAGGTCTCGGCCACGGCGACGAACTGATGAAGATGCCTCAGTTCCATCGATTGCCTCCTGTCGGTTCGTATCACGCTCAGGCGTGACCCTGCCCACAGTAAGCCCGCAATCCATTGATGACAAAGACCTATTTGCAGCTCATTGATAAGTCGGAGCGATCAATTCATCGCGGTGCACACGCCGCCCGCCGATCAGAATCCGATCGGCAATCCGGCGTAGTTCTCCGCCAGTCCCATGGCACCCGCCTCGCTGGACGCCACCCATTTCAGTTGCGAGAGTTGCAATTGCGCATCGAAGGGGTCGTCGCCGGTATGCAGCATCGTGGTCATCCACCACGAGAAGTGGGTGCAGCGCCAGACGCGTCGAAGGGCGTCGTCGCTGTAGCTGTCTGCGGCCCGAGAATCGTTCCCCTTCAGCTTCTGCGCCAGGGCAGGCGCGAGCAGAGCCACGTCGGCTACCGCGAGGTTGAGGCCCTTCGCTCCGGTGGGCGGCACGATGTGCGCGGCGTCGCCGGCCAGGTACAGGTTGCCGTGTCTCATCGGCGTCTGCACGTAGCTGCGCATCGGCAACACGCTCTTCTCGGTGATGGGTCCGGGGTTCAGAGTCCACCCGTCCTGACCGTGACCGAGCCTGGTCGCCAACGCATCCCAGATGCGGTCGTCGGACCACGTGTCGATATCGGTTCCGTTCGGCACCTGCAGATACAGCCGGCTGACCGTCGACGACCGCATCGAGTGCATCGCGAAGCCGTCCTGGTGCCAGGCGTAGATCAGTTCGTCGGTCGAGGGGGCGACATCGGCGAGCACCCCGAGCCAGGAGTAGGGATAGACCCTTTCCCAGGTGTTGCGCACCGAATCGGGCATGGCCGCCCGGCTCGGCCCGAAGGAACCGTCGCATCCCGCAACGACTGTCGCGTCGATTCGCACCGCGTTGCCCGACGCGTCGGTGAAGGTGACGTAGGGGGCGTCGGATTCGACGTCGTGCAACGCCGTATCCGAGACGTCGTAGTAGATCTGTTGGCCGGCCTTCTCGCGTGCCACGACGAGGTCCTTGGTGACCTCCGTTTGCCCGTACACCCAGACACTCCGGTCGACGAGATCACGAAAGTCGATGTGGTTCCGCTCTTCCGGCCACTGCAGGTAGATGCCTCGATGCTCGTCGCCCTCGCGGTGCAGACGCTCACCGAGTCCGTGTTCGTCGAGCAACTGGACCGTCGAGTGTTCGAGGACTCCTGCCCGGATTCGGGAGAGCACGTATTCCTGAGTACGTGACTCGATCAGAATGGAGTCGATCCCCTGCTCGTCGAGCAGGTGGGACAGCAGCAGACCCGCGGGCCCTGCACCGATGATGGCAACCTGTGTACGCATGCAAGCAGTAGACCCCGGGATCTCGACCCAAACAAGACCGCACTTCCACTGAGTGAAAACGGCCGACTACCCGCCGAGACTTCGTCCGATCCCCTGGGCCGCAACCTGAAGCGCGGCAACCAGTCTCACTCGATCGCGGCCCAGCTTGGGAACCACGATTCCCAATGCGGCGACCACACTGTCGCCGGCATGGACCGGCACAGCCACCGAACACGCACCGAGTGTCATCTCCTCGACCGTCTGCGCGAAACCCTCGCGACGCACTCGACGCAACTCGCTCTCCAGCTGCCCAGGATGCGTCACCGTGTACGGGGTGAGGCGATCCAGAGAGCGCATCACCTGCTCCTGCACCTCCCGCGGCGCGTACGCCAGCAGCACCTTGCCGACGCCGGTGGCGTGCAGCGGCAGCCGAGCGCCGACGCGACTGACCGCGGGAACCGATGCGTGGCCGGCCAACCTGTCGAGATAGAGCACTTCGCACCCGTCGCGGATGGCCAGGTGCACCGTCGCAAGGGTCGCTCCGTAGATGTCGTGCAGAAACGGTGACGCGATATCGCGAAGATCGGACTGATCGGGTGCGAGCAAGCCCAGCTTCCACAACCGCCTACCGACGACGTAGCGCCCGTCGTCGCCCCGGACCAACGCGCCCCACTCCACCAGTTCTCGCACCAGCCGATGCGCAGTGGCGATGGGTAGGTCGGCACCGGCGGCCAGGTCGGTCAAGGTCAGCGACGGAGCCTTCTCGTCGAACACACCGAGCAGGGCCAGCAGGCGCGCAGCCACCGAGACTCCGGGGTCCCGAGCATTGCCAGCCATGACATGGACGATAGTGTCCCCACGAGACAGAGAGTGAGACCACGCCGATGACCGACGACGGCACCGCCGCATTCGAGCTGGCACGCCCGCGATTGTTCGGGATTGCCTATCGCATGCTGGGCAGCGCCGCCGAGGCCGAAGATGTGGTGCAGGATGTCTGGCTGAAGTGGCACGCCACCGACCGCACCACCGTCCGTAATTCACTCGCCTTCCTCACCACCGTCACGACACGCCTGGCCATCAACGTCACGCAGTCGGCGCGGGTGCGGCGGGAGTCGTACGTCGGCCCGTGGCTGCCCGAACCGATCGACACCCGAGCCGATCCGGCGACGGTGGCAGACAACGACGCCACGGTCGAGCTTGCCGTTCTTGTTGTGCTGGAACGACTTCCGGCTCGTGAGCGAGCCGCGTACGTTCTCCGGGAAGCATTCGACTATCCGTACGGCCAGATCGCCGACATAGTGGAGACAACCGAAGCCAACGCGCGTCAACTGGTGACGCGCGCCCGCAGACATGTGGCCGACGCTCGTCCGACCCCTGTCGATTCCGACCGCCATCATCGACTGCTCGACGCCTTTCTCGCCGCAGCCAAGGGGGGCGATCTGGCCGCTCTGGAAAAGATTCTTGCGCAGGACGTAGTGAGCCTGTCCGACGGCGGCGGCAAGGTGAAGGCTGCAGCCCGAATACCCATTGTCGGACGCAGCCGAGTCGCCGCATTCGTTGCGGCGTTCTCCTCGCATTTCTGGACAGGAACCACGACGTCGTTCATCCAGGTCAACGGAAGGGCTGCCGTACTGATCGTTCGTGAGTCGACGGTGACCACGCTGCTGACGATCGATGCCACCGAGGACGGGATCGGGACCGTCCTGTGGGTGATGAATCCGGACAAGCTGCACGCGCTGCCGCGCTAGGTGTCACAGATCGGAGCGCTGCCCTGTCAACACTGCGACCGGCAGCAGACAAGAGTTGACCGGCTCGTCTCGCAGGCACCCCTCCTGCGGCGAAGAGAGGATTCTCATGAAGATCGTTGTCATCGGCGGAACCGGCCTCATAGGTTCTGCAGTTGTGAGCATGTTGACCGAGCACGGTCACGATGCGATAGCGGCGTCGCCCAAGTCCGGTGTGAATACTCTGACCGGCGAGGGCCTGGCCGATGCTCTCGTCAGTGCGGATATCGTTGTCGACGTCTCGAATTCACCGTCGTTCGAGGACGCGGCCGTGTTGGACTTCTTCACACGCGCGACGACCAACATCCTCGCAGCCGAAGCGAGTGCGGGCGTGCAGCACCACGTTGCACTGTCCGTGGTCGGCAACGACCGACTGCCCGCCAGCGGCTACTTGCGCGCAAAGGTGGCTCAAGAGAAACTGATTCGCGCATCGTCGATTCCGTACACCCTCGTGCGCGCAACGCAGTTCTTCGAGTTCTTCTCCGCCATCGCACAGGGCGCGACGACGGGCGACGAAGTCCGGTTGAGCTCGGGTCTCGTCCAGCCGATCGCGGCACACGACGTTTCGACCGTTGTCGCTCGTGTCGCTCTCGAGGCACCGCGTAACGAGACGATCGAGATCGGAGGCCCGGAAGCGTTCGGGCTCAACGAGTTCGTTGAAAGAGGTCTGAAGGCACGCGGCGACAGCAGAACCGTCGTCGCCGACGACCAGGCTCCGTACTTCGGCGCACTGTTGCACGGCCGTGAACTGGTTCCAGGCGATGGGGCCGAACTGTCCACTACTACTTTCGCCGCCTGGCTCGAGTCCTGATTCTCGCCGAACTCGAAGTTATGGATGGAAACGGCCTCCAATCCGTCCATAACTTCGAGTTGGGCGGGAAATCAGACAGTGGCAGCCGCAAAACCGATTCGATTGAAACGCTTTTCTCGCGCGATCATCCGCATCGAGGGGTCCTGAGCGATCAGCTCGGCAAGTTCTCGGTGCAGTACCGCGCCCACTCGATCGCAGAACTGCTGTGATTCGTCTGCGGCATCGGGCAACTCGGGAACGATGATGTCGACTACACCGGCCCGGAAGAGATCGAGCGAGCGCACTCCCTGCTTGGTCGCCATCTCGGCGGCGTGAGTGGTGTCGCGATGCACGATGGCCGAGGCACCCTCGGGCGGCAACGGCGAGAGCCAGGCGTGCTGAGCAGCGAGAACTCGATCCGCGGGCACCAACGCAAGGGCACCGCCGCCGGTTCCCTGCCCCAACAGCAAGGAGAGCGTAGGGGTTTCGAGGTCGACCATGTCTGCGATGCACCGTGCTATCTCGCCGGCCAGGCCGCCTTCCTCCGCCTCCTTGGACAGCGCGGCACCGGCAGTATCGATGACGGTGACGAGGGGAAGCTTCAAATCCTGCGCCAGCCGCATGCCGCGTCGGGCCTCACGCAGAGCCGCGGGGCCGAGTGGCGTCTTCGTCGTCTGACTCCTCCGGTCCTGCCCGAGCAGAACGCACGGCATGTTGCCGAACCGGACGAGCGCCAGAATGAGGCCCGGATCGGACTCGCCCTGACCGGTTCCGTTGAGCGGTAACACGTCTGCCGCTGTGTTGAACAGCAATTCGCGTACCCCAGGCCGATCGCTCCTGCGTGAGGCCAGAATGGAGGTCCATGCCGGCACGTCCTCGATCTCCCACTCGAGAGCATCGGAATGCCGGACGCGACACGACGGCACGTCGGTCATGATGCGTAGTGCCCGGTCGACGATCTCACCGAGCTGCTCGGGCGGACGGATGGCGTCGATGAGTCCGTGCGCCTGCAGGTTCTCCGAGGTCTGCACACCGGCGGGGAATTTCGCGTCGTACAACGCCTCGTAGACGCGGGGCCCGAGGAACCCGACGAGCGCACCGGGCTCGGCAACGGTGACGTGACCGAGCGATCCCCAGGATGCAAAGACGCCGCCGGTGGTGGGGTGCCGCAGATAGACGATGTACGGCAGATTCGCCGCCTTGTGTGCGGTGATCGCCGCGGTGATCTTGACCATCTGCAGAAACGCGACGGTGCCCTCCTGCATGCGCGTTCCACCCGAGGTCGGCAACGCAAGCAGTGGAAGCCGCTCGGCGGTGGATCGGTGCACCGCGCTGACCAAACGTTCACCGGCGGCCACTCCGATGGATCCAGCCAGAAAGGCGGACTCGCCCAACAGGATTGCCACCGTGCGTCCGCGCACGGTCGCGGATCCGGTGAGAACGGATTCGTCGAGACCCGTCTTCTCACGCGCCGCAGCCAGTTCGTTCGCGTACTCGTCGTCGATGACGTAGTCGGCAGCCGGGCTGTCCCACGACTCGAAACTTCCGGGATCGATTACCAGATCGAGGAGTTCGAGCGCGGTCATCCTCGTCATCGGATCGCTTCTTTCAACCAGTCGCGGACGAGTTCGTCGTCGGCTCCCAGGACCGGCGGCGCCAGATGTCGGTTCTCGGTGACCTCCGTGCCGTCGGATTCGAAGAATCGCAGCGGCGGCCCGGGCAGGGTCACCGTGCCGAGAGTCTCGTGCTCGACGTCGATGAGCAGGCCCTGAGACTTGGTCTGCTCCCATTCGTATACTTCTTGCACATTGCGCACTTTGCCTGCGGGAACGCCTATTTCGTCGAGGAGCGCCAACAACGGCTCGGTCTCGTAGGTGCGGAAGATCTTGGACACGAGCTCGACGACGTCGTCGCGACTGTCGACGCGTTGCGGGTTCGTCGCCATCCCCTCGAGGTCGGGATCAATACCGAAGCCCTCACAGAAGCGGTGCCACAGTCCTTCGCTGCCCACCGAGATCTGCACGGCTCCATCGGAAGTGGGAAAGAGGCCGTACGGGCAGATCGACGGGTGATGATTGCCCTGCGCCTCACCGATCTCGCCTGCCACGGTCCATTTGGTGCCTTGGAAGGCGTGCACCCCGACGACGCTGGCCAGCAACGACGTTCGAACCACCTTGCCGCGGCCCGTGCGGTCGCGCTCGCGCAGCGCAGCGAGAACGCCGAACGCTCCGTACATTCCGGCGAGCAGGTCCGCGATCGGAACCCCCACGCGCTGAACATCGTCGGGACCGGAGCCGGTGAACGACATCAACCCGGCCTCGCCCTGAGCGATCTGGTCGTAGCCGGATCGGCCGCCCTCGGGGCCGTCGTGGCCGAATCCGCTGATCGACAGCACGACCATGCGCGGGTTGATCTCCGCGATGCGCTCGGGCGAGAAGCCGAGCCGATCGAGCACTCCCGTGCGGAAGTTCTCGAGTAGAACGTCCGCTCGCTCGATCATGCGCTCCAACGCTTCTCGGCCGTCGTCGGTCTTGAGGTCGAGCGCGATGGACCGCTTGTTGCGGTTGGCCGAGAGGAAGTACGTCGATTCGCGCTCCGCGTCGCGCGGGGTGACGAACGGCGGGCCCCACACCCGGGTGTCGTCGCCGCCCTTGGGGGTCTCGACCTTGATGATGTCCGCGCCGAGATCTCCGAGCATCATCGCCGCGTGCGGGCCGGCCAGGGCGCGCGTCAGATCCACCACCACGGTGCCGTCGAGCGGTCCGGTTCTGCCTGTCGTGTTGAGGGGCATCGAATTGATCCTTACGTCGAAAGGGGGTGAATCGCCAGTGTGGCCCATTGAGTCAGTGGCCTAGCCAATTTCATTGGACCAGCGATCCGAGGGGAAGTCAAGATCGCGTTCTCGGACGTCCGCGCAGCTCGAGAGCTAGAGCCAGCCGGGCACGACCAGTACCGCCCAGGCGATCAACGGGCCGATGACGACGACCAACGCGCTGTATTTCAGGATCTGCTTGTAGAAGACGTCCCGATCGATGTCCTGGGCGTTGGCCAGAACCAGGGCGCCGTTGGTGGAGAAGGGACTGACATCGACGATCGTCGAAGCGATGGACAGGGCCACGATGACACCGATGGCACCGACCTCGCCGGCGAGCAGGAACGGAACGGCCAGCGGGATGGTGACACCGAGGATGGCCGTCGACGACGCGAACGCCGACACGATGGCACCGATATAGCACAGCAACAGAGCCACGAGCAGCGGAATACCGATGCCGGCAACCGCATCACCGACGTACTCGACCGTGCCGGCTTCCTGCAGCACGCCGACGAACGTCAGCACGCCACCGATGAGCAGTACCGTCGACCAGCTGATCTGGTTGATCGCACCCTTCTGCGCCTCGGGCGACGCCAGGGCGAGGACCACGGCGACCGTCATCGACACGAAGCCGACATCGAGATCGAGGACGAGTGAGAACAACGCCAGCGAGGCCAGCCCCACGAGCGTGAGGATCTGATCGAACGTGATGGCCTTGACGGCGGTGGCCAAAGGTGGCGCGTTCTCGACCGTGACCGTCTGACCGGACGGCTTGGGCGTCGACGATCCGAAGCCGCGCATCACAGTCCTCGAGCCGCCCCCGCCTACTCCGCCCGAATCTCCCTCGGGGCGGGTGCCGTCCTCGTCGTGCACGCTACGTCCGAGAAGTGCGCGTCCGCCCAGGAACATGAACAGCAACGCACCGATTGCCGCGTTGAACAGCATGCTGCCCAGGAACAAGGTGAGTGGGCTGTTGACCAGACCCGCCTTCTGAGCGATGTTGTTGACCGTGACGCCGTAGATGCTGATCGGCGAGAACCCGCCCGCCTGTGCGCCGTGAATGACCATCATGCCCATGAGCAGGGCATTGATCTTGTACCGCGCCGCGAAGCCGAGTGCGATCGGTGCGACGATGGCCACGGCTGCCGGTCCCAGCGCTCCGATGGAGGTCAGCACGCCGGTGATACCGAACATGACCCACGGAATCAGGGCGACCCGGCCACCGACCAGCCGCACCGCACCGCGGACCAGGAGGTCGACCGTGCCGTTGTTCTGGGCGATCGCGAAGAGGTACGTGATACCGACCAGCGTCAGGAACAAGCTGCTCGGGAAGCCGGCGATGATCTCGTCGGTGCCCATGCCCACGGCAATGGTTCCGACGAAGAACGCCGCCACGAACCCCAGCGCGCCCATGTTCACCGGGAACACGGTCGCAGCGAGGAACATGACGACGAGCGCAATGATGGGTATCAACTCGGTCGACATCGAAGGTCTCCGGTTCGTCTGAGGTTGTCCCCCGAGCGGGCGCTCGGGTTCTGTGGCCAATTGGACTAGCCACTGAGTCTTTACAGACTGAACCAGTGAAGTGGATCACTTGTCAACAGTTGCTATGACCCGGGCCACTACCTACCCGACGGTTAAGGTGGGGGTCCAGAGGAGCAGAGAGCGAGTGACACAGTGGCTGAGCAAATTCGCCCGGTGACCCGACCACGGCTGTACGAGGTCATCGTGGAGCAGCTGTGCAAACACATCGCCGATCGCGACATGAAGCCCGGCGATCGCCTCCCGCCCGAGCGTGAACTGGCGGGTCACCTCGGCGTCAGCAGAGCCTCACTGAGTCAGGCCCTCGTCGCACTCGAAGTACAGGGCATACTGGCCGTGCGCCACGGCGACGGAGCGGTACTCGTGCGACGGCCCGTGGGAGACATGGCCATTCGCGCCCTGCGCGAGCACGCCGATCGTCTGCCCGAGGTGATCGAAGCCCGCGAGGCACTCGAGGTCAAGCTCGCCGAGCTCGCCGCAAACCGCCGCAGCGACGCCGAAATGGCGGCGATCGACCATGCCCTGTCGGTGATGGCCTCGGAGATCACCGACGGAAATCGCGGCGACTCCGGCGACGAGCTGTTCCATCACGCCATCACCGAGGCCGCACACTCGCCGCTACTCGCCCGCCTCATGGGTGAAATCGCCGGCCTGATCCGCGAAACTCGAATCGAATCCCTCTCGCAGTCGAACCGACCACAGACCTCGCTGGAACACCACCGCCGCATCGCCGACGCTGTGCGGCAACAGAATTCGGTCGAGGCCGGACGCGCGATGGCCGAGCACATCCGCCTCGTCTCGGACGTTGCACTGCTCCGCTCCACGGACAGCTAGAGAACTCACCCGCCGCAGAACATGGTTGACATCCGTGGCCACGTCGGTGCATCGTTATTGGCACAGCGCCAACAACGCGTCGTACGCTCCGACCCGAGGACCCTCCATGACTGCACTCGCAGACCGCACCGACGACGTCACCACCGAGCTCGCCGACGTCCGACAGCTCGCCCGCAGCTTCTTCGAGAAGGAGGTCGCGCCGCACCGCGAGGAATTCGCGACGGCCGGACGCCCCAGCCGCGAGGTCTACCGGAGTGCGGGCAACCATGGACTCCTGGGAATGTCGATACCCCAGCAGTACAGCGGAGGCGGCGGCGACTTCCGCCACGAGGCGGTGCTGTTCGAGGAGCAGGTCCGCGCAGGCGACTCGGCCATGCAGTTGGGTGTGCACAGCGGCATCGTTCCGCATTACATCCTTGCGTACGCAACCGAGGAGAAGAAGCAGCGCTGGCTTCCGAAGCTGTGCTCCGGCGAGTGGATCGGCGCGATCGCGATGACCGAACCGGGAACCGGCTCGGACCTCCAGGGCATCACCACCCGCGCGGTGCGCGACGGCGACGAATACGTGGTCACGGGCGGAAAGACGTTCATCTCCAACGGAGCTCACTGCGATCTGATCATCATCGCCGCCAAGACCGATCCGGCCGCCGGAGCGCGGGGGCTGTCGCTGCTCGTCGCCGAGGTCTCCGACGACACCGAAGGTTTCCACCGCGGCCGGGTACTGCACAAGATCGGCCAGAAAGGCCAGGACACAGCAGAACTCAGCTTCGACGGTCTACGTGTTCCGGCTGCCAACCTCCTGGGTGAAGAAGGTCGCGGCTTCGCGCAGTTGATGCAGCAGCTTCCTCAGGAACGGCTGATCTGCGGTATTGCCGCCGCCGCGATGATCGAGGCCGCCGTCCAGCAGACCGTCGAATACACCAAGACACGAAACGCGTTCGGCAAGACACTGTTCGACCTGCAGAACACCAAGTTCGAGCTCGCCGAATGCGCCACCATCGGACGCGTCGTCCGCACCTTTGTCGACGACGCAGTGGCCAAGCATATTTCGGGATCACTCGACGTGACGACGGCTGCGATGGTCAAGTACTGGACCACCGATCGGCAATTCGAGGTGGTCGACCGCTGCCTGCAACTCTTCGGCGGCTACGGCTACATGGAGGAATACCCCATCGCCCGCATGTTCGTCGACGGTCGCATCGCCCGCATCTACGCCGGTGCCAACGAAGTCATGAAAGACCTCATCTCTCGCTCTCTGTAGAACCCGCACCGACCCGAGGATCCGATGAACAGCCCAGCCGCACTGCACACTTCCACCATCACCGGCGAGATCGGCTTAGACCGTATCGTCGTGCTGACGATCGACGATCCTGCGCATTCCACGAACACCATGAACGCGGCATTCGGTGAATCGCTCGAGCAGACTGTCGACTGGCTCGAGACCGAACTCGATGCGTACGACGGCATCATCGTCACGTCGGGCAAGGATTCGTTCTTCTCCGGTGGCGACCTCGAATTGCTGCGCGACGCCGGTCCGTCCGACCATGCAACCATCGCGGGTGCGCTCGATTTCACGAAGGACAAGTTTCGGCGGCTCGAGACGCTCGGCAAGCCGGTGGTGGCCGCACTGGGAGGCACCGCGCTCGGCGGCGGCTTCGAAATCGCCCTGGCCTGCCACCATCGAATTGCGCTGAATAACAGCAAGGCTCGCTTCGGGCTGCCCGAGGTGACCCTCGGGCTTCTCCCCGGGGCCGGTGGCGTCACCAGGACGGTCCGCATGTTCGGCATCGTCAAGGCTCTGACACAGGTGGTGGGCCAGGGCCAGCGGTATCGGCCGGCGCAGGCCCTCGAACTCGGACTCATCGACGAGGTCGTCGACACCCACGAGCAGATGATGGCGCAGGCACGTTCCTGGATCAGCGCCAATCCCGGGGCCCTCCAGCCCTGGGACAGAGCGGGATTCACGATCCCCGGCGGTTCGGCGGCAGCACCGGCTGTGGCCGCGCAGCTGCCGGCACTCACGGCAACAGTGCGTAAACAGGTCAAGGGCGCGCCGATGCCTGCCCCCATCGCAGTGGTTGCCGCGGCAGTGGAAGGATCGGTACTCGACTTCGAGGCCGCCTCGCTCGTCGAAACCCGCTACTGCACGTCGCTCGCCTGCGGGCCGATCTCGGGCAACCTGATCCAGTCGATGTTCTTCGATCTCGGCTCCATCACCAAAGGCGCTTCCCGCCCTCCGGCCGAACCACATCGAGTTCCCGAGAAAGTGCTGGTGATCGGGGCCGGAATGATGGGTGCCGCCATCGCCTACGTCGTCGCCTCGGCCGGGGTTCCGGTGATCCTCCGTGATGTCTCGATGGAATCCGCCGAGCGCGGGAAGAGTTATGCACGTTCGGTTCTCGGCAAAGCCATCGCGAAAGGCCGCACAAGCCAGGCCGATGCCGATGCGGTGCTCGCGCTCATCACCCCCAGCTCCGACGCGGCGGACGCCGAGGGTTGCGACCTGGTCGTCGAGGCAGTGTTCGAGGATCCCGCCGTCAAGCAGGGTGCCTTCGAGGACGTCGACAAGTACCTGACCGCCGACGCGCTGCTGTGCTCGAACACCTCCACCCTCCCCATCACCGGACTCTCGCAATCTGTTTCGCGAGCCGGCGACTTCATCGGCACGCACTTCTTCTCCCCCGTCGACAAGATGCCGTTGGTGGAGATAGTGGTGGGAGAACACACCAGCGACTCCGCTCTTGCCCGCGCATTCGACTTCGTCCGCCTGATCGGCAAGACACCCATCGTCGTCGGCGACAGTCACGGCTTCTTCACCACCCGCGTCATCGGCCGATTCATGGACGAGGCGATCTCGCTGGTCGCGGAGGGCGTGCATCCGGCCACCGTCGAGCAGGCCGCACTCCAGGCCGGCTACCCGTCCGGCGCACTGGCTCTGATGGACGAGATTTCGTTGACCCTGTCGCGGCACATCCGCGAGGGCATGGCCGAGGCCGCTCGAGCGGACGGTCGCCCCTGGATCGTCTCGAACTCCTACGCGCTGGTCGATCGCCTCGTCGACGAATTCGACCGTCCAGGCCGCAAGGCGGGGCGCGGGTTCTACGAGTACGCCGAGGACGGCAGCAAGGTCCGGCTCTGGCCGGGCCTGGTGGAGCACTACCATGACCCCGAACACGGAATTCCGTTCGAGGACATGATGGATCGCATGCTCGTCGCCCAATCGCTGGATTCGGTCGCGTGCCTCGACGAGGGCGTTCTCCGAACCGTCGCCGACGCCAATATCGGGTCCATTCTGGGTATCGGCTTCCCTGCCTGGACCGGCGGTGTGCTGCAATTCGTCAACCAGTTCGACGGCGGTCTCCCGGGATTCGTGCACCGAGCCGACGAGTTGCGGGCGCGATACGGCGACAGGTTCGTCGTACCCGCGTCGCTGCGAGCGCGCACCGAGCGGTACCTCTGAGATCGCGCTCGCTCGGTTCGGTGCGATCATGACAACCATGCCGGCTGCAAGCACACCCAAGTGGAATCGACTGGAACCGGACGAGCGACGGACCCAGATCCTGGCCGCCGCCGTTCGCTTGTTCGGCGACAAGCCGTACGCCGAGGTCTCCATGGCCGACGTGGCTGCGGCTGCGGGTGTTGCACGCGGGCTCATTCATCACTACATCGGCAGCAAACGCGATCTGTACCTCGAGTGTGTTCGTTTCCTGGTCACCGTGCCGCCGATCGAGGACGTGCACTTGCCCACGGGCTCGGTCGAGGAGAGGGCTCGCGGGAGTGTGCACTGGCTGGTCGGCGTCATCGAGGCACACGGAACGGCGTGGGTGTCGGTGGCGAGCGGCTCGGGCGTGGACCAGCAGGTGGCGCAGATTCTGGACGAGGCGGACGACCTTGCCGCCGAGCGCGTCTTGGACGCAACGGCTTTCGAGACACACCGCGGCGACAGACGCATCGCAACGTCGGCAGTGCGGGCGTTCGGCGGCATGGTGAAGGCGGCAGGTCGCGAGTGGCTGGTGCGCGGCACGCTGACCCGGGACCAGGTGGAAACACTTCTGACAGACGTGCTCGTCACCGTTATCTCCACCGCACGCTCTCTCGACAACGCCCCAGAACGGTAGCTGGGCAATCCTTTTCACGGTTCACATCCCGTCGATCACCCACGGCTTCGCTATTGACACCACGCCAACAAGGTGGAACTGTGACCGTATTCACTCGGGCGTACCGCGCCCCCTCTCGCACAAGGGACCTCGCCATGTATCTCACTCAAGGCCTCCATCGCTCCGCAGTCACCACGCCCGATCGCGCTGCAACGGTGTTCGGCGATCGCGTGCGCACCTTCTCGGAACAGATCGATCGTGTGGCGAGGTTGGCGGCCGGTCTGCATTCCGTCGGAGTCGAGAGCGGCGATCGAGTGGCAATGCTGGCGTTCAACAGTGACCGCTACTCCGAGTACCTGCTTGCGGTCCCGTGGGCCGATGCCGTGCTCAATCCGGTCAACATTCGGTGGTCACCCGTCGAAGTTGCGTATGCACTCAACGACTCCGGGACCAAGGTACTCATCGTCGACGACACCTTCGGGGCGATGGTTCCGGCTCTACGCGCGTCGTGCCCCGACCTGGCCACCGTCGTCTACTGCGGGGACGGCTCCACCCCTGACGGCATGGTGTCGTACGAGGATCTGGTGGCATCCCACGGTCCCGTTCCCGATGTACGACGCAGCGGCGACGCCCTGGCCGGCCTCTTCTACACCGGCGGCACCACCGGATTCCCCAAGGGCGTCATGCTCTCCCACGCGAATCTGGTGACGTCCGGCCTGGGGACGGTGGCCACCGGACAGCTGCTCGACGACGCGTCGGTACTGCTCCACGCCGCACCGATGTTCCACCTCGCCGATCTGGCTGCATGGGTAGGGCAGGTCATGCTCGGTGGCACCCATGTCATGGTTCCGTTCTTCGAGCCGACCGCCGTCCTCGGCGCGATCGCGAAGCATTCGATCACCGATGTTCTGCTGGTACCGACGATGATTCAGCTTCTGGTCGACCACCCCACGTTGAGCGAGTTCGACACCTCGTCACTCAGCCGCGTGCTGTACGGAGGATCCCCCATCTCCGCCGGGGTCCTCGAACGGACCCTCGCCCGGCTACCGCAGGCCCGCCTCACTCAGGCCTACGGCATGACAGAACTCGCGCCGGTCGCATCTCTGCTGTGGCCGGAACATCATGTTGGACAACGTATCGGGTCGGCGGGACGCGCAGCCCCACACTCGGAGATCTGCATCCTCGGCCCGGACGACGAGGAGCTCGCCACCGGTGACGTCGGAGAAATCTGCGTCCGCGGCGGTCATGTGATGCTGGGCTACTGGAACAAGCCGGAGGAGACCGCGGCCGCCGTTCGAGACGGCTGGATGCACACCGGCGACGTGGGTTACCTCGACTCCGACGGATTCCTGTTCGTCGTCGACCGCTTGAAGGACATGATCATCACCGGCGGCGAGAACGTCTACAGCGCCGAGGTGGAGAGTGCGCTCAGTCGTCATCCCGCCGTTCTGGCCTGCGCCGTGATCGGCGTTCCGGACGAGGAGTGGGGTGAACGAGTTCATGCGTGTGTCGTTCTGGCCGAGGGACTCTCACCCACGACAGCCGAGTTACGCGAGCACACTCGCACCTACGTTGCCGGATACAAAACTCCGCGCACCATCGAGTTCGTCACGGCTCTTCCCATGAGCGGGGCAGGCAAAATCCTCAAGCGCGACCTGCGTGACGCCTACGTCGCGAAGGAAGCGCTCGGAACCGCGACGGATTCGCGCCCGGGCACGACACGAACTCTGTGATCACCGAACCGATTTCACCTGCCATGTCACGGCTGCCCCGAGTGCGGCCAGTACCCCCACTGCCGCGAACAGAGCCGGGTACCCACCGACGGCGGAGAGGAACACGCTCGCGATCAGCGGAGCCATGGCAGGTGGAACGATCGCCCCGATGTTCATCACGCCGAGATCGGTCGCCCGACTGTCGGCGGACGGAAGGACCCCGGTCACCAGTGCCTGATCGACGGCCATGTACGCGCCGAATCCGCCGCCCAGCAACGCAGCCGAGACGAACGTCGCCTCCATCGTGGGATGTACCGCCAGGACGAAGCCGGCAACGGCCTGCATCGATGCCGCAACCGCCACGAAGATCTTTCGGCGACGCATCCTGTCCGACAACGGACCGAAGGTGAACGTGCACAGCACACAGGCGAACAGATAGACGACGGTGACCTCGAGCAGCGATGCCGTCGGATCGGCGACTCGAAGGCCGTCGGTGAGGAAGAACAGCAAGTAGCAGGTGCCGAGCGAGTTCGCCACGTTGACCAGGATTCGACCCCCGAAGACCCACGCGAAGTCGCGGTGACGCAAAGAAACGAGCAGCGAGGCCACGATGCTGTGTAGGCTCAACAGCGCTGTCGCTGAGTCAGTTTCGCGATACGACAGCAGAAACGGCACCGCGCAGATCACCAGGGCGATCGCCACGCAGAAGTACCCGCCCAGTACCGACAGGGCGAGCGTGGACACCAGGGCCAGGCCCGCCACCACGCCCAGTGCCTGTGGCGCATAGATCGCACTCGACACCGTTCCACGCTGCTCGTCCGCCACACGGTCGGCCACCACGGCTGTCAACCCTGCTGTTGCAGCACTCAATCCGAGCATCGCTACCGACCACGCCGCCCCGATTCCGAAGACGGTGTTCTGCAGCCCGGTGACCACCAACGCACCGGCGAAGAACAGGACACCGCCGCCGAACCAGACGCGCCGTCGCCCCAACCTGCTGCGAGTGCGATCGCACAGCGACCCGCACACAGGCAGACCGATCAGAAGCACCACGGCAGAGACCGCGTTGATCACGGCGAAGTCGAACACCTTCGATTGCGGATCGATCTCCTGCAACCGCTCGGGTAGAAGCAGCTGCAGCGGAACCAGATCGGCCATCCAATAGCCCAGCCACGCCATGGAGAACACGGCAATCCAGAGCGGGCGCACCCGGGCGGTCATCGATCAGTCTCTTCGTACGGGTGCGGCTGTTCCGTATGCACGGCGCACCACCTCGTCGAGGGTCGCCGCCAGCTGCGCGTCGTCGAGGGTGCGCGGGTTCGACACCGACGCGGCGGAAAGGTAGACCCCGCAGAGCCATTCGAGCAGTTCGATGTTCGACAGCGCGGCCCCGAGATCGTGACCGGTGGCCACCGATCCGTGATGGGCCATGATCACCGCCGACCTCGAACGCATCGCCGCCACCACCGCGTCGGCGAGCTCGGCCGTACCGAACGGCGCGAACGGCACCACCGGGACCCTGCCGCCGAGGGCCAGCTGCGCGTAGTGCACGGGCGGCAGTGCGTCCGCGACGAGCGAAAGAGCAACGGCTGCAGAAGAATGCGCATGCACCACCGCCTGCACCTCGGACGACGCGTAGATGCCGAGGTGCAGGCCGAGTTCCGAGGTCGGCTCGCACGCACCTGCACGTACGACTGCGTCCATACCGACGAGCGTGACGTCCTCGAGCGTGGCGTTCGCCAACACCAGTCCGGTCGCCGTCACCGCCACCACATCACCCGCGCGTGCGCTGACATTGCCTGCGGTGCCGAGAACCAGGCCCCGTCGGCCCAGTTGCCGGGCGGTCTCGGCGACGGACTGCCGTAGCTCGTCCACGTCGGCCGGCATCAGATGGTCCTGCAGGTACGTGCGAACTTTCGGACGAAGTCGAGGTCGTAGGTGCCGAAGTCGGTACCGAGGCCCTGCGCCACCTGCGCGGCGGTCGCATTGCCCAGTTCGGCCGACTCGACGATGTTCAGATTCAGGGACAGGCCACGAACGAACCCGGCCGAGAACGCATCTCCACATCCGCTGGTGTCCACCACGTCCACGGAGTATGCGGGGACCTCGACGGCCCCGTCGGCCGTGACGACGAGAGTGGGCGACGCCCCCGCGGTGGCCACCACGCAGGACGCTCCGAGCTCGAGCAGTCGACGACACCCGTCCTCGACAGAGGCGCAGCCGGTCCAGCCGAGGACCTGCTCGTCGTTGGGCAGCAGATAGTCCACGTGGGGCAGCGCGGCGGCGAAAGCACCGAGTCCTTCCGGAACGGACGGTGCCAGGCTGTCGACAGTGACGACGGCCCCGTCCTCGCGGGCGCGGCGTGCGATGTCGCACGCGGTGTCCGGTCCGAAGAACTCGGGTCCGCCAAGGTGAAGGAAGTCGACGTTGTGAAACATGTTCCACGGAACATGTCGAGCCAGATAGCCGTTGGCGCCGATCACGTGCAGAGCCGGCCGGGATCCGTCCGGCCTGATCGGCAACACCGACGCCGAGGTCTGCACCCCGTCCATGCGATGAACGAGGGAGACGTCCACCCCGTCGTCGGCGAGAAGCTGCAGGAGAAACGCGCCTGCCGAATCATTACCGACGACTCCTGCGGTGTGTACCGCGGCACCCAGTCGGGACAGCACCAGCGCCGTTCCCGCGGCGGTGCCCGCGGCCGATAGCGCGATCTGCTCCGCCAGTACGGCCTGCTGACCGTCGGGTATCTCGGTCACCGGACGAACCAGAGTGTCGAGTACGTGCACCCCGAGAGTGAGGACTTCCGCCGGTTCTCTCATCGGATCGACGCGGTTCGCTCGGAGAGGATCAGCGCCTCGAGGTTGCACATCGACACGTCGAATCGTGCGGACATCCCGGCGGTCGCGATCGGCCGCACAATACGTCCCAGCCAGCCCGGAGCCACATCGAACCAGAACTCGAAGGTCATTGCGGTGGAGGTTGCGTCACTGAGCGGTGCGAAGCGAAATACGTTGGCCACGTTGGTCAGCGGCGCGAATACTTCTCCCGAATCGATCCGCAGTCGGTTCGGTTCCAGGTGCCGAACCGTCCATGTGGCGTGACTGGTGAAGCTACTGAGCGTCGCCACCTCCTCGGTGTAGACACCGCCGGTGCGCGCGGTGCCGTGATGCGTGGTGACGGCCCGAACGTCGGTGACCCATTCCGCGTAGCGTCTGGTGTCACTGGTCAGTGCCCACACTTCCTCCGGGCTCACCGACAGGGTGCGATGGGCCGAGACTACGAAGCGTTGTTCCACGAGAGTTCTCCTTCGGTCGAAAGTATTTCTGCTGCGGCCTTTTCCCCCGATCGCACGGCACCGTCCATGTATCCGTTCCAATAGTCGGAGTGTTCGGCACCGGCCCACCGCACCCGACCGAACGCGGTGTCGCGCCACCGGCCAAGTCCGGTCAAGACGCCGGGCGTCAACACCGAGGTGGGACCACCACGGGTCCATTGCTCGCGGGTCCAGTCCAGTTCTATCCATTCGGTCGGCTCCAGTGCGCGCGGCCCCACCGCGGAGGCGAATGCCCGAAGAACCTCACCACGTCGCTCGGATTCGTTGCCCTCGGACCAGTTTCGACCTCCTCGACAGCGTGCGCCCCAGGTGCCGACGAATCCCATCAGCACTCCGTGGCTTCCGTCGGGAGGCGAGTTGTCGAACATCGAGGACACCGGTACGTCGCTGTCGCGAAAGAGCGCCTGGCCGGAGAGCCCGCTCGCGCGCCAGAACGGTTCGGGATACACGGCCTCACACTTGGCCAATCCGCCGAAGTTCATCCGCTGGAACAGTGCGTCTTGAGGCGCGGGCAGCGCTGGGCTCCAGTCGATTCGGGCGGCCATAGCGGGCGGAATCGCAACAACGACCGATCGGGCCACCCACGATTCGGTATCACTGTTCACCACCACGCGATCCGGATACTGCTCCACGCGGCGCACGGGAGTATCGAGGCGGACCGAATCACCGAGTCGCGACGCCATTTCGATGCAGATCGCCTGCGAGCCACCGAGAAATCGCCACTGCTGCGCTCCCCCAGCGACACTCATCAACCGGTCGACGGTGCCGGGGGTGTACTCGTTGCCCGCCCCGGCGATGTACGCCAGGCCGAAGAGCGCCGACACGTCGGCGGATGTGCCACCGAACACCGAACCGAGCAGGATGTCGAGTAGCTCCACCCCACCGTCGGTGGCCGCGTGCCTCCGGGCCCAGGTGGCGAGAGTCTGGGTGTCCCACTCGGTCGCACGCGGTGCCGCCCACGGTCTGCCCACGGGAATCTGCCCGGCGGCCCGGTCGATTCGCGCCACCAGCATCCCGACGTCCGGAAGTGCCGCCAGGTCCGGCGGGACCCCGCCGTCGAAGCGTCGGGCGCGTCCGTTCTTGACGTACGTGCTCGATCCGATGTCGTACGCGGGGAACGTTCCGACGCCCAACGATGCGGCCAGTCGGAGGATGTGGTCCTGCGTCGGACCGACGAACTGTCCACCGGTCTCGACCACAGCGCCTCTGCCGATCGCATGGTTGACCGTCCGCCCGCCCACCCGGTCTCTGGCCTCGAGGACCTGGACAATCAACCCCGCGGCCGTCAGTTCCCTGGCGGCGGTCAGACCCGCGAGTCCTGCGCCGACGACCACTACGTCCACAGGCGAGGCTTCCGGAATGTCGGTCATGGGTGCTCCTTTTCAGGGCTGTTCGATGTAGCGGCGACAGTAGCTCAATATTGGCCACTAGGCCAGAATTGGTCGAAAGTGCCTGCTGGAAAGCACTGCAATGGGGGCATACGACGGTGCCCCGGCTACGTTGTAGCGATGACCGAAGAGCGCCGAAAGACTCGATACGCACGAGGCCAGGAGCGCCGCGACGCGCTGGTCGACGCTGCCATCGGCGTGATCGGAACGCGTGGACTCGAACGTGTCTCGTTTCGGTCCGTGGCCGACGCCGCCGGCTTTCCTCCGTCGACCACCAGCTATTTCTTCGGCTCGGTCGGCGAACTCATCGATGCCGCGATCACTCGAATCGCCGAGAACGTGACAGCGAAAGTGACGGCTCTACTCGACGTCGCGCACACCGGCGGGCTCACTCGCGACGATCTCGCCGACGCGATCATGGACCTCGTCTCGATGCTGTCCTCCCCCGAGGACGACGACTCCCTCGTCCAGTTCGAGGCATACCTCGCCGTACGCAGACGACCCGAGCTGACGGATTCGGTACACCGAATCATGCGGATGATCGAGGAAGCGGCCGAGGCGGCGCTCGGAGCATTCGGCATCCCGGAACCACATCTACCGGCTCGGCATTTCCTGGCTTTGATCGACGGCTACACCCTGCACGAGATCGCAAGGCCGACACCGGGTGGCAATCGAACTGCGTTGCGAGATGCCCTGTTTCGGGTTCTGGATTCGTACGATCGGGCACCCTGACCACAGCCCGCGTTGCTACAAACCAGCGCGCTCGAGGATCTCGCCCCAGCGGATTTCGGCCTCTCCCGGGCAGCCTAGCCTAACTTCTAGCCGCGGTGGTCATCGCCGACAAGCAACGGCACGATGCTGCGGTGCGCGAAGGCCAGCAGATCGTCGTACGTCTCGAGTGCAGCGCCCGCTGCCGGCGTCAGCAGAATCGAATGCACGACGCGGACCACGATTTCCGGGGCGTCGGGTACTGCGAAACTGTCCGAGTCCAGCCCTCCCCGGGCGATCTGGGCAGCAGCGTCTATTGCAGACGCGAGCAGGGTCGACGCATTGGTCGTCAACTGTTCGAGTACCAGCGCACTCTCGGAGTCGAACATCTTGAGCAGGACGGGATTGGTTCGCACCGACTCGATCGTCGTCGCGAATCCGTGCGCGGCACGATCCGCCCGAGACGATTGTTCGGCGGCCGCTGCCGCCACCGCGACGAACAGTCTCGTCGACTCACGTGCCATGACCGCGCGCACCAGCTCGTCCTTGGATCCGATGCGGCGATAGACCGTCACCCGGTTGATCTTGGCGCGCTTGGCCACGTCCCCGATGGTCGTTCTGGGGATGCCGACCTCGCCGAACAACTCCAACGCGGCATCGAGGATCGGCCCGTCGTCACCGTCTGGATGCATCGTCCGATCCTAACGGCACCCTCGATGATTGAATGCAACATTGCAACACTATCTGTTGCTATGTAGCATCACCTCATCAGCATTTCGACGAATGGAGCTCGAATGTCTCGTGACCGAGCGATCGACCCGAACGCGCGCCACCTGGACGAGTCCTATGCGATCGTGGCCCGCGCAGTGACGTTCGACTGGACCGGCGTTCCGCTGCAGTACATTCCGCACGAGTGGTATGCCACGCACTTCTGGAACGTGATGCACCTGGTGCTGCCCGAGGGCGAACGGGCGATGGCCGACGTGTTCGCCCTCGCGCTTCCGTACATCGACGACCGCAGGCTGCACGAGGAGGTCGTCGGATTCGTCGGACAAGAAGCCACGCACGCGTCCTCCCACGAGAGCTTTCGTACGTACCTCGTCGCGCACGGCGTCGACATCGAGCCGATCCTGCAGCGCATTCGATTCGCGGTGGGGGTCGTGTTCGGCGATCACGGACTCACCGGCCGCGCAGGCAAAGCGTGGCTGAACGAGCGCCTCGGGATCTACGCCGCAGCCGAACATTTCACCGCAGTAGTGGGCGAATGGCTGTTGGACAACACCGAATTCGATCGCCTCGGTGTCGATCCGACGATGCTGGACCTGCTTCGCTGGCACGGGGCCGAGGAACTCGAACACCGCAACGTTGCCTTCGACGCATTCCAGTACGTCGACGGGGGTGCGTTTCGCCGCGCCCGCACCGCGGTGATAGCCAGCGCGGGGTTGGCCGTGCTCTGGTTCAGCACCGCCGCGTACCTGTACAAGAACTCGGTGGCCACCCCGCGCACCGGGAAGCGCCGACTTCGCACCCCCTGGCCTCTCGCCTTCGCACGAGCATCCCGCAAGCAACTGATACCGGGCCTGTCGTTTCTGTTCGTCCAACTCGCCCTGTACATCCGACCGGGTTTTCACCCATCGAAGATGGGCGACATCGACAAGGCGGTGCGCTATCTCGCGACGTCGCCTGCAGCACTGGCGGCCCAGCAGTGACCACCGAAACAGCCTCGAGGCACAGCCATCTGGGTGAGATCACGGTGACCGACCCCGGCCGTGGCCTCCGAGCCATCGCTGCGGCGTCTCGGGTATACGCAAAACTGGTCACCGACTCGTCCGTCGTGACTGCCCTCTCCCCGGCGCGACCGCGCCGATGCGTCGGCTACGAATTCGAGACCACCATCGACGAGACCGTCGACGAGGCCGAGGACGTGCGCTCACTTCTACTGCGTCGCAGCGACGGAAGCGTATTGCCGACCTGGTTGCCCGGTGCACACATCGACGTGACCACACCGGCAGGCTCGGTTCGGCAGTACTCGCTCGCAGGTCGGCCGGCAGGAGGAGATCGATATCGCATCGGTGTCCGCAGGATCCCCGGCGGCACGGCCTCCACCGAGATACACGGTCTCGTTCCAGGAGACACCCTCCGAGTCCGTGGACCCCGCAACGCATTTCCCATGGCCGCCGCCGAGCACTACTTGTTCGTCGCGGCCGGCATCGGCATCACCCCCATTCGGTCCATGATCGAGCGCGCCGTCGCCGACGGCACACGGTGGACCCTCTACTACCACGGGAGATCTCGCGCGAGCCTGCCGTTCGTCGCCGAACTGCAGCAGTCGGCGCTCACCTCCCGCGGTCACGTGATCATCAAAACCGATGACGTGGACGGACTTCCGAGTCCGTCGGACATCGTCGATCTCGGGACGGGACCCTCCGCACTGTACGTCTGCGGCCCCGCGGCACTCTCGCGCCGGCTGCGCGAGCAGGCCACCCGAAGTACCGCCGTTCGAGAGTTCCACACCGAGCTGTTCGCGCCCGCCCCCGTGGTCGACGGCCGTCCGTTCGTGCTGAAGCTCGCACGGTCCGGCGACACCGTCGAAGTCGGCGCACAGGAGACCGCCCTCGACGCCCTCCGACGAGTCCGTCCCGATCAGCCGTTCTCGTGCCGCCAAGGTTTCTGCGGTGCCTGCGTCGTCGGCCTCACCGGCGGACGCGTCGACCATCGCGATCGCGTGCTGAGCAGCATCGAACGCGAGAACTCACTCACCCTGTGCGTGTCACGCGCCGCGGTCGACGGCGACGTCGTCGTTCTCGATCTGTAGAAGGAGCCACACACCATGACCGACAACGACTCTGCCGCGGCGCACATCGACGTCGCCATCATCGGCGCCGGCTTCGGCGGGCTCGGAGCTGGAATCAGGCTCGAACAGGAAGGCCGCGGCGACTTCTTGATCTTCGAGCGTGACAGCGCGGTCGGCGGGACGTGGCACGTGAACACCTATCCCGGCGCCCAGTGCGACATTCCCTCGGCGCTGTATTCGTTCTCGTTCGCACCCAACCCGGACTGGACCCGCCTGTATCCACTGCAGCCCGAGATCGAGCAGTACCTCAACGACTGCACCGACCGGTTCGGTATCCGGGATCGAATCCGGTTCGGACACGAGGTGCTCGACGCGACGTGGGACGACGACCGGGCGCGTTGGATCGTGCGAACGAGCGGCGGAACATGGACTTCTCGGATTCTGATCGGAGCCCTCGGCCCGTTCAGTGAACCCGCCACTCCCAGTATCGACGGTCTGGAATCGTTCGGAGGCAGCGTCTTTCACTCGGCCCGATGGAACCACGAACATTCGGCCGAGGGTAAGCGTCTCGCCGTCATCGGCACCGGCGCATCGGCGGTGCAGTTCGTACCCCGACTCGCTCCGTCGGCCGCACATCTGACGCTCTTTCAACGCACGCCCACGTGGATCCTTCCCCACCCGGACCGTCCCATCTCCGAGTCCGGCAGATCCGCGCTCAGGAAGTTTCCGGCGGCTCAGCGCGCCATGCGTCGTACGTTCGATCTGTTCCAGGAAGCTCTGGTGCCCGGCCTGATTCGGCACCGCGCCCTGCTGACGCCGTTGACCGCACTGGGCCGGGCTCACCTACGCAGACAGGTAAAGGATCCCGTACTCCGCGAGAAGCTCACTCCCACCTACACATTCGGCTGCAAGCGGCCGACGTTCTCGAACAAGTTCTACCCCACCCTGTGCCGCGACAACGTCACCGTCGAGACCACCGCCATCTCCCGCGTCGTGCCCGAGGGCGTCGTCACGACCGACGGAACCGTCCACGAGGTCGACACCATCGTTCTCGGAACAGGTTTCACCGTCGCCGGGCATTCAGGCTTCCGGCGCATCGTCGGTCGAGGCGGTCGGTCGTTGGCGCAGACCTGGCCCGACGGAGAGATGTCGTCGTATCGAGGGACGACGGTGCACGGCTTTCCGAACTTCTTCATGGTCCTCGGCCCCAACTCGGTGGTGTACACCTCGCAGGTCGTCACCATCGAAGCACAGGTGAACTACGTTCTCGCAGCACTGCGGGCGATGGACGACAAGAGCTTGGCCGCAATCGACGTCACCCGCACTGCACAGACAAAATTCGCGGACTACACGGACGAACGGTTGACCGGTTCGGTGTGGAACTCGGGTGGGTGCAGCAGCTACTACCTGAGCCCATCGGGCCGCAACGTCACCTACTGGCCGGGTTCGGTACGCAACTTCACCCGTCGTATGTCGACCATCGAACTCGACCACTATTCCTGCCGCAGTGCCACTGTCGATGTGCCGGGCACACTCGCCGTCACCAAGGAGTCCGCATGAAGAACCACATGGACCTCACCAGCAAGGTCGCACTGGTGACCGGCGGCGCACGCGGCATCGGTGCCGCGACCGTAGCAAAACTGGTGGCCGCCGGTGCGTCCGTGGCAGTGGTGGATCGAGATTTCCCGACCGACGCGGCTGGTGCTGCACGGGTGTTGCTGTTGACCGGGGACGTCACGGATCCGGAGGCGATGACGGAGTGCGTGCAGGCGACGGTGCGCGCCTTCGGCGGGATCGACATCGTGATCGCCAACGCCGGCATCACACCGCCGCCTGCCACCATCAGGACCGTCGACCGCGCGGTGTTCGACTCCGTCATGGCGGTCAACTTCGGCGGTGTGCTCACCATCGTCCGCGCCGCGGCGGACGAGATCGTGACCAGTGGTGGACACATTCTGCTCGTATCGTCCTGTGCTGCATTCACTCCCGGCATGGGCGGGTCTGCCTACATGGTCAGCAAGGCCGCCGTGGAACAGCTGGGCCGCGCGCTACGCATCGAACTCGCCGCGGTCGGTGCATCGGCCGGTCTGGCGTACTTCGGGGTGGTCGACACCGATCTGGCGCGCCACACCCTCGACAACGATCCGATGGGCCAGCGGATCGGTGCTTTTCTCCCCTGGCCGTTGAGCCGTCGACTCCCGTCCCCACGGGCGGCGGACCTCCTGGTCGACGCGGTCCGTACGCGTCGAGCACGGCTGATCGCCCCTGCAGTGTGGGCACCGTACTTCTGGTTCCGTGGGATCCTCAACCCGATCCTGGAGTGGAAGCTACTGCGTGACAACGCAGTCGGCGATATCATTCGCGACCTCGAACACAGCCGGGCGCACTGACACCCGGACGGGCCCCTTACGCGTCGACGCTGGGAACCGCGTCCAGCGGAGGCAGGGTTCGCGAACACAGCTCGCGCGCATCCGCGTCGGACATTCCGAGGGCGAGCAGCACGCTGTGCGCCATGTTGTCGACGGCATCGACGTCGCTACGTTCCGGCTGTTCGAGCAGTAGTTGCCCCATGCCCAGCAGTGCCCCCGCTGCCAGGGCCAGAGCCAGCTGGGTGTCCTGCACGCGGAAGTGCCCGGTCAGTACTCCGGCTTCGATGTCGCGCGAGGCCCGCGGACCGAGACCGTGCTTCGAGGTGATCAACTCGGGCCCGGAGTGGATGAGCACTCGGCTCAGATCCGGTTGTTGCCGGAACAGTCGGCCTGCGATGCGGAACGACCGGGTGAACGCTTCTGCGGGATCGTCCTCGTCGTCGCTCAACGAGTCCAGGTAGATGCCCAACAGCTCGAGGGCACCGTCGACCGCAGCCTGGAACAGCTGCTCTCGGCTCTCGAAATGGTTGTAGAACGACCCCATGCCGACGTCTGCGGCCTGAGTGATCTCGGCAATCGGCACGTGCAATTCGCCGCGGGCGATGAAGCTCTGCGCGGCAGAGATCAGGGCACCGCGCGTGCGCGCTTTGCGTCGCTCGAGGCGATTCGGGGTTTCGGTCATGGTCCCTACTCCTGAGTGCATTTGTCGCCGCCTTGACCCTTCCTCACCGCTGACGAATTTGTCAACACTCTTGACTGACCGATTAGTCATAGGTGACGATAGTGTCACCAACGAGGGAGGGCTGATGGGACACGAAGTCGACGGCCACAAGAACATGCATGTGGATCAGGGCGCGCTACCAGGCGAACACCCGGGAAAAGCCGCCGACCCGATCATCAAGGTGCGCGACATCGCGTGGCTCGAGTTCCGCAAACCCGACCTGGCCAAGGCCGAGGCATTCGCGGTGGCGTTCGGTTTCACCGTCTCACTGCGCACGTCCGAGGAGATTCACCTACGCGGCACGCACGTCGGGTCGCCGTGCGTGATCATCCGACGCGGCAAACGAACGCGGTTCGTCGGCGCGGCGTTCGCTGCCGCCGAGGACGCCGACGTCGTCCGCCTCGCCGATGCCACCGGGCAGCAGGTGCACCGGCTACCCGACACACTCGGCGGCATCGCCGTCACTCTGACCGATCCGGGCGGACAGCCTGTGCAGATCGTGTCGGGCTACACCGAACATCCTGAACTCCCGGGCCAGGACGCGCACACCTACAACTTCGGCGACCCACGCAACCGGATCAACGCCACCCAGCGACCACCGCGTCAGCCGGCGCGCGTCCAACGGCTCGGGCACGTGGTGCTGCAGCGAGTGGACTACCTGGAGAACCTGAACTGGTACCTGCACCACCTGGGTTTGATCGTCAGCGATTTCCTCTACTATGACGGCCAACGCGACCGTGGACCGGTGATGAGCTTCATCCGCTGCGATCGGGGCAGCATCCCGTCCGATCACCACACGCTCGCGATGACTCTCGGCCCGTCGAATCGGTACGTGCACTCGGCATACCAGGTGACCGACATCGACGCCATCGCCGCCGGTGGCGAATTCCTCACCGAGCGTGGGTACAAGCACTCCTGGGGTATCGGCAGACACATCCAGGGCAGTCAGATCTTCGACTACTGGCGCGATCCCGACGGTTTCCTGGTGGAGCATTTCAGCGACGGCGACATGTTCGACAGCTCGCTCGAACCGGGCTGGGCACCGATGACGGCATCCGGCCTCGCCCAGTGGGGCCCACCGGCATCGAAGGACTTTCTCGGTATCGCCCCGAGCAAAGCCTCTCTGCACGAGCTCAAATCGATCCTGTCCTCCCTACGCACCGACAACGAGTTCGATACCGAACGCCTTCGTGGCCTGATGAAAGTGGCTTCCTCATGAGCATCGCTGTACTACGCACCGCCGACGCCTGGTGGATCGAGACCCCGGCCGGGGCGTCGCGCATCGACACGTCGGCAACCACGACCGCCGAGCTTCTCGCCGATCGCGCCGCTGTGGACGCAGCGCGTACCGGCACCGATGTGGTTGCAGTGGAGACGCTTTCGCTCCTCTCCCCGGTCACCGCACCGTGCCGGGTGGTGGCGAACATGACCAATTTCGTGTCACACGTCAAGGACTCGGGCATGAACCCCGACACGGTGCCACTGACGTTCTTTCGGAAGACGTCCGGTTCGATCAGCGGCCCCACCGACGACATCGTCAAGCCGACGCACGTGAAACTCCTCGACTACGAAATCGAGATCGGCCTGGTATTCGGCAAGACGCTGACCGTCGGCACAAAGATCGACGCCACCAACGTGGCCGAGTACGTCGCCGGACTCGTCATCACCAACGACGTGTCTGCGCGAGATGTCCAATTACCGAAAACCCAGTTCTACGAGGGTAAGTCGTACCCCACGTTCACGCCGGTCGGCCCACGACTGCTCCTTCTCGAGGCCGGAGAATTCGACCGGTTCGGCGAGCTGACTCTGACACTGCGCGTCAACGGGACTGTGCGACAGGACAGTACGGTCGCCGACATGATCTACCGTCCCGTCGAATCCCTGAAGGCGCTGAGCAAGTTCCAGCGGCTCGACGCGGGAGATCTGCTGCTCACCGGCACTCCCGGTGGTACTGCGCTGAAGGCTCCGGCCAAGCCGATCGAGATGATCGGATCTCTGATCCCGCCGGCGCTCAAGTGGAAGGTGTTCTTCAAGAAGCAGGCCAAGAATCCCGACTTCCTGCAGGACGGCGACGTTCTCGAACTGACGTGCTCCACCCCCGACGGATCCCTCGACCTGGGAGTGCAGCGCACCCGGGTCTCGTACCGATGATCGAACGCGGATCCGACGGCACCCACCACCCGGTGGTCATCGTCGGATCCGGCCCGACGGGCATGACGGCCGCTCTGCTGTTGGCGCAGTACGGCATCCCCTGCCTGGTGCTCGATCGCTGGGCCGACGTCTATCCGCAGCCGCGCGCAGTACATCTCGACGACGAGGTGTACCGAATTCTGCACGACATCGGTGTCGCGGAGGATTTCGCGGGCATCTCACGTCCCGGCCGCGGGCTGCGACTGTGCACCAAAGATCTGCGCACCCTGGCCGAGTTCGAGCGCGATCCCGACGACAGACCGCACGGCTACCCCCAGGCGAACATGTTCGATCAACCGGACCTCGAGCGCCTCATGCGCACGCACGTCGCCCGATACGACACGATCGAGATGCGCGGCGGGTGCGAGATCACCGACGTGCAGAACCTGAAAGATGCCGCCCGAGTGTCGTACACATCCACCGAGGACGGAACCCCACACTGGGTGACCGCGGATTACGTACTGGGCTGCGACGGTGCCAACAGCATCGTGCGCCGGTCCATCGGGTCGAAGATGGAGGACCTCGGGTTCGCGCAACGGTGGTTGGTGATCGATATCGCCACCGATGCCGAACTCGATCAGTGGGACGGCGTTCACCAGGTGTGCGACTCCGAACGATCCGCCACGTACATGCGGATCGGCTCCACCCGCTACCGCTGGGAATTTCGGATGCTCGACGGCGAAACCCTCGACGAGTTCGAGGATCTCGCCGCCGTCCGGCCGCTCATTGCGCCGTGGCTGCGGCACGTCGACGACCCCGCCATGGAGCTGATTCGGAGCGCCGAGTACACATTTCGGGCGCAGGTCGCCGGCCGATGGCGGGATCGACGCGTGTTCGTCCTCGGCGACGCGGCGCACTTGACTCCACCGTTCATCGGACAGGGAATGGGCGCGGGTCTGCGTGATGCGCGCAACCTGGTCTGGAAGATCGTCGGGGCCCTCGACGGGCACGTCTCCGATTCGGCACTCGACAGTTACGAAATCGAGCGAAAGACTCATGCCACGGCCATGATTCGGATGGCCGTCGCCATGGGCTGGACAATGACCGGTGGCAGCCGACTGACCGGAATTCTGCGCACCACGCTCGCACCGGCTCTCGGCCACCTGCCCCTCATCGGAGCGAAGGTGTCCGACAGCGCCACTCCTCCGCTCACCCGTTCCGATTTCGTCCAGCGTCCGGCAGCGCAGATCCGTTCGGTGGTAGGCGCGCTGTGCCCCAACAGCTCCCTGGACAACGGCACCCGACTGGACAGCATCGCGCCGGGACAGTTTCTCTTCGTCTCGACGACCCCGTTGACCGTCGAACAGCGACGCGAGGTCGATCGTCGTGGCGCTGTCGTCGTCGAGGTCGCGGCCTCCTCCGAGCTCGGACTGTGGTTGCGGCGCGGTCACGCGGTAGCGGCTGTCGTACGACCGGACCGAACCGTCATGGCGGCGGGTAAGTCGGTGCCGGCCTTGCACACCCGAGTTCCGAGCACCAGGTTGCGAAGAATCGATCGAACCACTCCCACGGCGGCAGTAGCCACCCCGAGAACCGGAAACACCGCAACGAAGAGGCGTAGATGAACACCGCACTTGTCACCGGAGCCACGTCCGGTATCGGCCAAGCCGTCGCCGAACTACTGCTCGCTCGCGGCTACCGCGTCATCGGCACGAGCCGCAGTTGTTCCACCGTGGTCGACCCCATCCCCGGGGTCGAGTACCGAGATCTCGATCTGACCGACCCGGACTCCATCCGGACGTTCGTCGACGGACTTGCCGGCGTGGAGATCGATGTTCTGATCAACAATGCGGGCGAAAGCCAGTGCGGCCCCGTCGAGGAACTCCCGATCGAGGCGGTCACCCGGCTGTTCCAGCTCAACGTGTTCGGTGCCGTCGAGCTCATGCAAGCCGTGCTGCCGGGGATGCGCGAACGCCGTCGGGGCAAGGTCGTCAACATCGGCTCGATGCTGGCCAGCTTCCCGTTGGCCTATCGCTCGTCGTACGCCGCGACCAAGGCAGCGATCAAGGGCTTCTCGACGGCGGCCCGCTTCGAGCTCGCGCCCTACGGGGTGGACATCACCACCGTCGAACCCGGCTCCATCGCCACCGGACTCTCCGCCCGCCGCCCGAAGTACTGCGGACCGCATTCTCCGTATCTCCGCGATTTCACGACAGTGATCTCGCACCTCGACGCCAAAGAGGCACAGGGTATCTCCGCGGACACCGTGGCCGAAACAGTCCTGAAAGCCGTCGAGGACAAGAAGACTCGACCCCTCTATGCCATCGGCAGCAACGCTCCCGCGGTGTTCATGGCGCAGCGACTGCTGCCGCGCACCGTGCTCGAAAAATTCACCGCCCGGGCATACGGACTGCCCAGCAAGCAACCGGTGACCTAGCGGAACAGCCCTGCGACGAACGGAATAGTGTCGGCCTGTGATTGGACGAGCGCTCCGCTGTGATCGGCGTCGTAGGGCCGGAACGTCACCGGCTGACCGTTGGCGGTGAGCCTGGCGACGTAGGCGGCGGTGGTCGGGAACGGGACGTCGGTGTCCCGCAGGCCGTGACCCATCAAGAACGGCTTGTCGAAGCCGGCCTCGGGCATGGCCATGTAGTCGTCGAGCACTGCGGTGAAATTCGGCAGGCCGGTCAACGGCGCAGTGAAGAAGTCACCGACCTTGACGCCCTCGAGCTGCTCCTCGAGGTCCGCGACACAGGCCGTCTCGGCCAGATCCACGTACTTCTTTCCTACGGGAGTGAGGATGTCGTCCAGGCCCAGCTCGGGGTGCGAATAGCGAAGAGCCGCAGCGATGTACGCGACATACGCGGTCAGACCGGCCGGGAGCGCCACCGGCGGCATACCCGGTCCGCCGATCGAGACGAGCTTCTCGATGTACGCGGGAGTTCCGGTGCCCACTGCGCCGCGATAGTCCAGATCCGGTCCACCGAATTCGGTTGCGTAGCGCGCGGTGTAGATCGCTGCGCCGCCGCCCTGGGACTGACCGACCGTCACCCACTTGCGCGAGAGTTGATCGCTGTAGTTGCGGCCTGCCTTCACCATGTCGACCACGTTGTGCGCCGTGGTCCGCCCGTCCAGATATGCCTGCAATCCTTCGGTGCCGAGGCCGGCATAGTCACTGGCCACAACGGCGTAGCCCTGCGCGAGCCAGTTACCGAGGTACGGCAGATCTCGTTCGGCCAGCGCCGGTCCCGCGACCGAGGGCGCGCACGAGTCACCGAGCCCGGAGGTGCCGTGAGCCCACGAGATCACCGGCCAACCGCCCTCGGGCGCAGTGCCCTGCGGAAGGAAGACGGTGCCGGTGCTCAGGGCCTTCTCGCCGAACGTGTCGGTGGTGACGTAGGTGAGCACCTCGGCCGAGGACGAGCCGGGGATCCAGAATTCTTGCGGTAGAGCGCGACTGGAGACGACATCGCCGATGTTCTGGGTGATCGTCGGCGCTGCGGAGGCAGGGGCGGTCAGCAGGCCAGAAGCCATGCTCGACGCCAGCGCCGTAACTACTGCAAGGGCACCGATCCGACGACGAGCAATCACTGGGTCTCCGTTGCGTTCGAGTGTGCGCCACCGCGTTCGTCGATGCGCGCCACCTTGTAATACACGACCGCGCCGATCCAGACAACGAAAAACGTGCCGACGACGAGTTGGCCGGCGAGGTTGAGGTCGATGACGGCCAGTGCGTCCCACAAGCCACCGGTCAGCTCGAACTGCTCGGCAAGCAGCGTCAGCAGCTGGACCGTCCCGATCACCAACGCAACGAAGACCGACAGGCCCGTCATCGTCATGTTGTAGTAGATCTTGCGGACCGGAGTTACGAACGCCCAGCCGTACGCCTTGGACATGAAGATGCCGTCGATCGTGTCCATCGTGGTCATGCCCGCGGCGAACAGGACCGGAAGCGCGATGATCGCCATCGGTGGGAGTCCGCCGGCGATAGCGGTGGTGCCGGCGATCGCGAGTAGACCGACCTGAGTAGCGGTGTCGAAACCGAGTCCGAACAGTAAGCCGAGCGGGTACATCTGCCACGAGTGGTTGATCATCTTGTCGTAGCGGCCCCGGAACAGTCGATTCATCAAGCCACGCTTGGCCAACAGCTCGTCGAGCCCGGCCTCGGTGACGTCACCTCGTTTTGCGCGCCGCCAGACTCCGACGATGCCGGCGAGGACCGCGATGTTCAGCGCGGCGATGAGGTACAGGAAGGTTCCCGACACCAACGTGCCGATGATGCCGCCGACCCCGGCGAACGCGTCCTGAAACGCCGTCGCCTGCGACGCGACGAAGGCAATCGCAGCGACGAACACGAACACGACGGTCGAATGCCCGAGCGAGAAGAACAGCCCGACGGCCAACGGCCGCTTACCCTTCTGCAGCAGAAAGCGGGTGGTGTCGTCGATGGCGGCGATGTGATCGGCGTCGAACGCATGCCTGAGACCGAGGGTGTACGCCAGCACGCCGGCTCCGGCGTAGACGAGAGTGCCGTCGGCTCCGGTGAGGCCGTGGATGCTGGGAATCGAGTCGTAGTGGGTGAACAGGCCCCAACCGATCACATGCAGAGCGGCGATGAAGCCGGCCATCGCCAGCAGTCGCGGCACCTCGTCACGAGTGAATCGACTCTGCCGTCGGCCGATCTCGACGGGCGAAAGTTGGGTCGTCATGGTGATCATTGTCGCCGATTTAGGCGGTTTGCTCTTCCTGTGCGCGGCGCAGAGGTGACCTCAGCGCCCACTATTCGTATCTGCAGGCGGAATCCCGCTTACGTAGTCGAATTGTGGGCGCTGAGGTCAGTGCAATACCCCCAATGCCGCCAATGCCATTGCTCGAAGCACCGGTCGGGCATTGCGCGACGGCGTGCGGCCCGCGCTGTAGGGCGTGGAGTTGATGAGTCCGAACACTGCGTGCGCGGTGGTGCGCGCATCGGCCTCGTTCAATTCCGGGTCGACGGCACACAAGGTCGACACCCACAGCTCCACGTACTCGCGCTGCATGCGGCGCACCTTGCGGCGCGCCCCCTCAGGGAGGCTCTGCAGGTCGCGATCCTGAATTCGAATGAAAGCCGGTGTCTCGAAAGCGAAGTCGAGGTGGAAATCGACCAGAGCCGACACCGTCTCTTCATCGACCTTCCGCGAGCCGACCACCTCGCGACCGCCGTCGAGCAGATACTCCGAGATTCCGACCATCAGTTCGACGAGCACCGCCTCCTTGTTCGGGAAGTGGCGATAGACGGCCGGTCCACTGATGCCGACGGCTGCACCCAGATCCTCGAGCCGCACCGACGCGAACCCGCGTTCGGCGAACAGCGATGCCGCGGCATCGAGCAGTTGCTGCCGACGTTCGGCTTTGCGTTGCTCACGCACAGTGGCCGGCTTGACCTCGATCTCCTGCACTGCCACCCCCTCGAACCTGGACTCTCGGTTAATCGTAGTTTACTATCATGTCAGTTATCAACCATTAACTGACCCCTGTGTGACACCGACGTCCAACCCCTGAAGGCGTGCATCTCATGGCGATCGATACCGCTGCCAACCGCGCAGATCATCAGCTACTCACGCAGCAGCTCTCCCAGAAGCTCGCCGTGGCAGCACTCGGCGGTAGCGAGAAGTCCCGGGAACGGCACATCGCCCGCGGCAAGCTGCTCCCCCGCGACCGGGTCGACGAGCTGTTGGATCCGGGTAGCCCGTTCCTCGAGATCGCACCGCTGGCTGCCAACGGCCTGTACGACGACGAGTGCCCCGGGGCAGGCGTGATCGCAGGCATCGGTCGCGTGGCCGGTCGAGAGTGCATCATCATTGCCAACGACGCCACCGTCAAAGGCGGCACGTACTACCCGATGACGGTGAAGAAGCATCTGCGCGCGCAGGAGATCGCCCTGCAGAACACACTGCCGTGCATCTACCTCGTCGACTCCGGTGGCGCATTCCTGCCGCGTCAGGACGAGGTATTTCCCGACCGCGACCACTTCGGACGCATCTTCTTCAACCAGGCGACGATGAGCGCCAAGGGAATTGCGCAGATCGCCGCCGTGATGGGCTCCTGCACCGCGGGCGGGGCATACGTGCCTGCAATGAGCGACGAGGCCATCATCGTCAAGAATCAGGGAACCATCTTCCTCGGCGGCCCGCCCCTGGTGAAAGCTGCGACCGGCGAGGTCGTCACCGCCGAGGAACTCGGTGGCGGAGACCTGCACTCGAAGGTCTCCGGAGTCACCGACCATCTGGCAGACGACGACCGCGACGCATTGCGCCGCGTCCGGAAGATCGTCTCCACCCTCGGGCCCCGCACGCCGCGGCCATGGGATGTCGTTCCCACCCGCGACCCGATCGCCGACCAGAGCGAGATCTACGACGTCGTCCCCACCGACCCACGCACCCCGTACGACGTGCGAGAGGTGATCACCCGGGTGGTCGACGCAGGCGAATTCGACGAGTTCAAAGCCGAATACGGCAAGACACTCGTCACCGGATTCGCCCACCTCCACGGCCATCCCGTCGGGATCATCGCCAACAACGGTGTGCTGTTCGCCGAATCTGCGATGAAGGGCGCGCATTTCATCGAACTCTGCGACAAGCGCAGCATCCCACTGGTGTTCTTGCAGAACATCACCGGCTTCATGGTCGGCCGAGACTACGAAGCCGGCGGCATCGCCAAGCACGGCGCGAAGATGGTCACCGCAGTGGCCTGCGCCCGCGTTCCGAAGATCACCGTCGTCATCGGCGGCTCGTACGGTGCAGGCAACTACTCCATGTGCGGCAGAGCGTATTTCCCGCGTTTCCTGTTCATGTGGCCGAACGCGCGAATCTCGGTGATGGGCGGCGAACAGGCCGCATCGGTGCTCGCCACGGTACGAAGCGACCAACTCGACGCCGCAGGCAAACCGTGGGGTGAGCAAGACCAGGAAGCGTTCAAAGCTCCGATTCGTGACCAGTACGAGAGTCAAGGCAACCCCTACTATTCGACGGCCCGGCTGTGGGACGACGGCATCATCGACCCCGCTGACACCAGAACTGTTCTCGGACTGGCACTCTCGGCGTGCGCCAATGCGCCGCTCGAGCCGGTCTCCTACGGCGTTTTCAGGATGTGAGAGGCATGACCACGATGATCGACACCATTCTGATCGCCAACCGCGGCGAGATCGCCGTCCGAGTGGCACGCACGCTGCGTCGCATGGGCATTCGCACCGTCGCCGTCTACAGCGATGCGGATGCCGACGCCCGGCACGTCCGCGAAGCCGATACCGCGGTACGACTCGGCCCCGCCAGCGCACGCGAGAGCTACCTCGACATCGACAAGGTG
Organism: Rhodococcus sp. 06-1460-1B; assembly: GCF_002258475.1. Classification (NCBI taxonomy): domain Bacteria; kingdom Bacillati; phylum Actinomycetota; class Actinomycetes; order Mycobacteriales; family Nocardiaceae; genus Rhodococcus; species Rhodococcus sp. 06-1460-1B. The sequence goes on along the minus strand of NZ_NOYS01000022.1, from coordinate 155,554 downwards.
ATCGCCGCCGCGAAAGCCACCGGCGCACAGGGAATTCACCCCGGCTACGGATTCCTCTCGGAGAACTCCCACTTCGCTGCGGCCTGCGCCGAAGCCGGAATCGCCTTCCTCGGACCGCCGGAGAAGGCCATCGAGGTGATGGGCGACAAGATCGCCGCCAAGGCCGCGGTCAGCGCCTTCGGTGTCCCGGTTGTACCCGGCATCTCCCGACCGGGACTGTCCGACGACGACCTCGTCGCCGGTGCACCCGACGTCGGATTCCCGGTCCTGGTCAAACCGTCCGCAGGTGGCGGCGGCAAGGGCATGCGTCTGGTCGAGCGCGCCGAGGATCTGCCTGCCGCGCTGGCCAGTGCCCGCCGCGAGGCGGCCTCCTCGTTCGGCGACGACACGCTGTTCCTCGAACGATTCGTGTTGCGGCCCCGGCACATCGAGGTGCAGATCCTCGCCGACGGTCACGGCAACGTCATCCACCTCGGTGAGCGTGAATGCAGCCTGCAGCGACGCCATCAGAAGGTCATCGAAGAAGCGCCGTCCCCACTGCTCGACGCGCAGACCCGAGCGCGTATCGGCGAGGCTGCCTGCAACACCGCTCGCAGCGTCGACTACTCCGGTGCCGGCACCGTCGAGTTCATCGTCTCCGCCGACCACCCCGACGACTTCTTCTTCATGGAGATGAACACTCGACTCCAGGTGGAACACCCGGTGACCGAGATGGTCACCGGCATCGACCTCGTGGAGTGGCAGGTCAGGATCGCCGCCGGCGAGCCACTCACGCTGAGTCAGCACGATATTCGACTGACCGGACACGCCATCGAAGCCCGCGTCTACGCCGAGGAACCCGGCCGCGAGTTCCTCCCGACCGGCGGCACCGTCGTCGGGTTGCGCGAGCCCACCGGCACGGGCATCCGCGTCGACTCCGGTCTCGCCATCGGCACCGAGGTGGGCAGCAATTACGACCCCATGCTCTCGAAGGTCATCGCGCACGGCCCCGATCGGACTACAGCGCTGCGCAGCCTGGATCGTGCGCTGGCCGATACCTCGGTACTCGGCGTCGTCACCAACATCGAGTTCGCTCGATTCCTGCTCGCCGACACCGAGGTCCGTGCCGGCAATCTCGACACCGGCCTACTGGACCGCCGCGTCGAGGATTTCGTTGCCGCCGACGCCCCCGACGAGGCGATGATCGCCGCAGCCACCGTCGCCTGGCTCGATACGTGGCAGGAGGCGGGCCAGGACATCTGGGCAACGCCGTCGGGCTGGCGGGTGGGAGCGCACGCACCGTTCCAGCTCCGGCTGACATCCGGCACTCGGACCGCGCACGTGTCCATCACCGGGACCCTCGATGCGGCGACGGTCGTCGTCGACGACGAAGAACCGCGCCGACTGCGGGCCTCCGCTACCGAGGATTCCATCGACCTCGTACTCGATGATCGACGCGATTCGATGACCGTAGCCCGAAACGAATCGTCCACCTGGGTATCCAGCTCACGCGGCACCTGGAGAATCGATCGAATCGCCGAACCCAATGTGCGCGAGGACGACACGCAGTCCGGCGACGCAGAGATCCTCTCGCCGATGCCGGGTTCGATCATCGCGATCGGAACGACCTCCGGTAGCGCCGTCACCGCAGGCACGGCCATCGTCGTCGTCGAGGCGATGAAGATGGAACACACCTTGACCACGCCCATCGACGGCACCGTCGAACTCACAGTCGCAGTAGGAGATCAGGTCCGCGTCGACCAGGTCCTCGCCCGCATCGTTCCCACCGACACCGAAGAGGACAAGTCATGACCGAACATCTGTCGTCGTCCAATCTGCCCGACGAATACCAGCAACTGGTCAAATCCGTGGCGGACTTCACCCGCACCGTCGTCGCGCCGGTCTCGGCGAAACACGATGCCGAGCACTCCTTTCCGTACGAGGTGGTCGCAGGGATGGCCGAGATGGGCCTCTTCGGTCTGCCCTTCCCCGAGGAGTACGGCGGCATGGGCGGAGACTACTTCGCCCTGTGCCTGGCACTCGAAGAGCTCGGCAAGGTCGACCAGAGCGTCGCGATGACGCTCGAGGCAGGCGTCTCGCTCGGTGCCATGCCCGTCTACCGTTTCGGCAACGACAAGCAGAAGCAGCAGTGGCTACCCAAGCTCACCGCGGGCAAGGCACTGGCTGCCTTCGGTTTGACCGAGCCGGGTGCCGGTAGCGACGCGGGCGGCACCAAGACCACCGCCAAGCGCGACGGCGGTGACTGGATCATCAACGGCAGCAAGCAGTTCATCACCAACTCCGGAACCGACATCACCGAACTGGTGACCGTCACCGCTGTGACCGGCGTCGACGAGACAACAGGACGCAAGCAGATTTCGTCGATCCTCGTGCCCACCGACACTCCCGGGTTCGTGGCCGAAGCGGCGTACAACAAGGTCGGCTGGAATGCCTCGGACACACACCCGCTCAGCTTCACCGATGTACGAGTCCCGCAGGAGAACCTGCTCGGCCAGGAAGGCCGCGGGTACGCGAACTTCCTGCACATCCTCGACGAGGGCCGGATCGCGATCGCTGCCGTATCGGTCGGTGCGGCTCAGGGTTGCGTCGACGAGAGCGTCAAGTACGCCAAGGAGCGCGAGGCGTTCGGCGCTCCGATTGCCCGCAATCAGGCGATCTCGTTCAAGATCGCCCGCATGGAGGCACGCGCACACACCGCACGGACGGCGTATTACGACGCGGCGGCACTGATGTTGGCGGGCAAGCCGTTCAAGAAGGCCGCGTCCATCGCCAAGCTCGTGGCCTCCGAGGCTGCGATGGACAACGCCCGCGACGCGACGCAGATTCACGGCGGCTACGGATTCATGAACGAATACGTTGTCGCCCGTCACTACCGCGACAGCAAGATCCTCGAAATCGGTGAAGGCACCACCGAGGTTCAGCTGATGCTCATCGCCCGGAGCTTGGGGCTATGAGCGACAAGCGCATTCGGCAACGCGGCCTGTGGTTCGAGGAGATGGAGCTCGGTACCGTCTACGAACATCGCCCCGGCCGCACCATCACCGAGGCCGACAACACATCGTTCACCACACAGACGATGAACACCCAGGCCCTGCATCTCGATGCCGCCTACAGTGAGACAACATCTTTCGGTCAACGGCTGGTGAATTCGATGTTCACCGTGTCCACCCTCGTCGGATTGTCGGTGACGCAGCTGACCCAGGGCACGATTGTCGCCAACCTCGGCTTCTCCGAGGTCTCCTTCCCGAAGCCGCTGTTTCACGGCGACACCCTCTACGCGGAGACGGTGATCTCGGACAAGCGCGAATCCAAGTCCCGCCCCGGCGAGGGAATCGTGACGTTCACCCACACCGGTCGAAATCAGCACGGTGACGTCGTAGCGATTGCCGTCCGCAAGACTCTCGTCCGGATGCGGCCCGAGGACGACGCGTCGTGACCTGGATTCCCCCTGGCCCGGCGTGGCTGTTCTGTCCCGCTGATCGACCCGAGCGATACGAGAAGGCAGCGGCCCGAGCCGATGTCGTCATTCTGGATCTCGAGGACGCTGTCGGTGCCGCGGACAAAGCCGGCGCTCGCGAGTCCGTGGTGTCGACACCGCTGGACCCGTCGCGCACCATCGTTCGAGTCAATGCACACGGCACCGAGGACCAGGCCGCCGACCTCGACGCGTTGCAGCGCACCGACTACACGACCGTCATGTTGCCCAAGTGTGAATCTGCCGCTCAGATAACAGCTCTGGCATCACTGAATGTCGTCGCACTGATCGAATCCCCGCTCGGCGCGATGACGGTCTTCGACGCACTCGCAGCCGACAATGCCATCGGTGCCATGTGGGGTGCCGAGGATCTGGTCGCTGCGATGGGCGGGAATTCGAGTCGACTGGGCGACGGCCGCTACCGCGATGTCGCACAGCATGTTCGATCGCAGACATTGCTGGCCGCCAAGGCGCGGGGACTGTTCGCGCTCGATTCGGTCTACCTCGACATCCCCGATCTCGACGGGGTGCGCGCCGAGGCCGACGACGCTGTAGCCGTGGGCTTCGACGGCAAAGTGGCCATCCACCCCAGCCACATCCCCGTCATTCGCGAGGCCTATGCGCCTACGGTCGAGGAAATGGACTGGGCCACAGCCGTACTCGACGCCGTCGAGCACAATCGCGGGGTGTTCGCCTTCCGAGGTCAGATGGTGGACGCACCGGTGCTGGCGCATGCTCGACGCATCGTCGCCCGCCGACCGATGTAGTTGCAGACGCCGATTAACGGCAGGCGCTGTACGGTGGCTGTACCAGCATCGGCACGGAAGGCGCAGCAATGACGGCGAAGGACCCCGCCCTGACGGCGCTGGCCCAGAACTGGCTGGCGTTGTCGGTCCTGCACGGTCGCATCGAGAGCCGTATCGAGAAGGCTCTGCAGGCCGGCCACAACCTCAGCGCTCGCGAGTATTGGCTGCTCGACGTCCTGGCACGTCAGCACGACGGGGTGGGCGGACACCTGCAGATGAAGCAGGTGGCCGACGCCGTCGTCCTGAGCCAGAGTGCGACGACCCGCCTGGTCACCCGCCTCGAGGACCGCGGACTCCTCACCCGGTACCTCTGCCCCACCGACCGCCGCGGCATCTACACCGACGTCAGCGACGAAGGCCTGGCTCTGCTCGAGTCAGCGCGGCCGACCAACGACGCGGCCCTGCGCGCGGCCCTCGACGAAGCAGCAAGCGAACCGGATCTCGTCCCCCTCGTCGACGCCGTCCGCCGATCCGAGAACTGACGTCAATCCAGCTGTTCTACGACCGTCCGAGTCGTGTCGGCGACAAGGGCGTTCATGGCCGGTGAGTCCTCCGCACCCGACGTCGTAGCACTGAGGACGACGAGCAGAATCTTCTGACCTTCGGGTCCGAGCACCAGGCCCGCGTCGTTGGAGACACCGTAGCTACCGGTTCCGGTCTTGTCGGCCGACGTCCACTGCGGGGGAATGCCCGCGCGGAAGCGGGCCGTGGAGGTTTGTGTGCCGGCCATCCAGTCCAGCAACTGCTGTCGTGATGCCTGCGTCAGTGCGTCGCCGTCGAGCAGGGTCCGATAGCCGGCGGCCATCGAGTTCGGAGTCGTGGTGTCCCGAGGGTCGTCGGGGATGGCCGTATTCAACTCCGGCTCGATGCGATCGAGGCGGAATTCGGTGTCGCCGAGCGATCGCGCGAAATCGGTGAGCGCCGCTGTCCCACCTGCTTCACGTATCAGCAGATTGCCGGATGTGTTGTCGCTCTTCGTCAACGCTGCGGAGGCGAGATCTGCGATGGTGACGACCGAGCCGGGTGCCCAATCGACGGCCGACTCGGGCACCTTGTCCTCTGCGGCGATTGTTCTGGTGTCGGTCAGCCGCAGCCTGCCTGCGTCGACGGCGGCGAGTACGGCACCGACGGCATACACCTTGAACGTCGAGCAGAACGCGAAACGTTCGTCACCGCGATAACTCTGGATGGATCCGGACGTGAGATCGAGTGCGCTGACGCCGAGCCGAGCGCTGTCCCTCGCCTCGAGCTGAGAATATGGCTGTTCGGCCATCGCCTGATCGGTCGTGGTCCGAGATGTACTCGTTGCGGATTGCGGTGGCTCGGTCGTGGACGTCGAGGAGCACGCGACGCCTGCCGTCAACGTTGCCGCCGCGATCACGGTGATCAGTCGGGTGGATGTCGAGGTACGCATGGGGTCATGCGATCACATCCGAGCACCATCGAGCCAAGTCCCGAGGCCCGGCCGGTTCATTCCTCTTCGGTATCGCGGCAGGTGATCGTGTTTCAATAGGTCGGTGGATCTGGTTCGCCATCTCAAGTATTTCGTCGCCGTCGCAGAAGAACGGCACTTCGGCCGCGCCGCGGCCGCTCTCGGAGTGACGCAGCCACCGGTGTCTCGGGCCATCAAAGCCTTGGAGAAGCACCTCGGGCTCACGCTCATCGAGCGAACCCCCGACGGAGCCGCCGTCACCGAGCACGGGTCCGCACTGTTGCCCAGGGCCCGGTTGATCGTCGACGACGCACGCCGATTGACCACTGCCGCAGAATCACTCACAGCGTCCGGATCGATCCGCATCGGCCTCGTACCTGAGCTGGACGAGGGGATCGCCGCGCGCATAGCCGCCGCCGTAGGCGTCCAGGCACGGGTGGAGACCGCCGGTGCGGTGTCGTTGCTCGACCGTGTGCGCGCACACGAACTGGACCTCGCGGTGGTCGATCACCCAGTGGTAATCGACCGGTTGCTCGCCGGACCGGTCGTCACACTGCCCCGCCGTGTCGTGGTTCCTGTCGGTCACCGCTCGGCGCACGCGCAGCGTCCACGCTTGACCATGCTGTCCGACCTCGCATTCGCCACCACACCGCGGACTGCGAACCCACCCGCGCATGATCTGCTGCTCGACGCGTTTCGACGCCACGCCCTCGACCCCGAGGTGTTCGCCGTGAATACATTTCGCGATGTGGCGATCGGCGTCGCGTCGGGTCGCTGTTTCGGACTCGTGCCTGCGTCCAACCCGATATTGCCTGGCACCGCGCATCTCGATCTTGCTTCGGAGGAAGTGGCCCTGCGGGTTCGGATCGTGAGCCGCGACGACGAAGTAGAGCCCCTGGTGACTGTCATCGACCGAATCCTGTTGCAGGCAGGCAAGTGAATACGACCGACGAGCAGCTGCGCGCAGTATTCGCAGATGCCGGCTGCCGGGGTTGGGTACGTGCCGAACGAATCGACGGCACCGGCACGGTCGTCGACCATGAGGGAGACGATCCCGTCGTCGCTGCGTCGGTATGGAAGCTCGTACTGCTGGTCGCTGCAGGGCGGGCCTTCGACGAAGGATCCTTGACCGCAACCGATTCGGTACGACTTGTCCCGGCCCAGTGCAGTCCTGGGCCGACTGGCATCGCGAGCTACGCAGATCCGGTCACGATGAGTTGGCGCGACATCGCACGTTCGATGATCACCGTCTCCGACAATGCCGCTGCCGATGCGCTTCTCGGTGCACTCGGCCTGAATGCACTCACGCGAGTGATCGAGGATCTCGGACTCGAGCAGACTCGGATCGTCGGTGGCACGAAGACACTGGGCGATCAGATCGTGCGGGACACCGGTCGGCTGAGCTCGGATGAGGCACTGGGATTGTTGGCCAGCAACTACACAGTGATCGACAGTGCTGGTTTCGATCCCGCCTACACCTCCTGCACGACACCCCGTGACAGCAACACTGTCCTGCGCTCGATCTGGCTGGACGCCGCGGCATCACCGGAGCAGTGCCGGTACATGAAAGAGGTTCTGTCTCAGCAGGTGTGGCCACACAGAATCCGCAGCGGAGTCCCGTACCCAGATGTGCAGGTTTCGGGGAAGACCGGAACTATCGGCCCTATTCGCAACGAGGTTGCCGTGGTCTCGTTTCCGGGCGAGAAACCCGTCGCGGTGTCGGTGTTCACTCGGGCGGCGCGGATGGACCTGTACCTCCCACTCGTCGATCAGGCCATCGGCCACGCGGCGAGAATCGCAGTGACGGCGGTGCGTCAGGCTCCGCACCGAGAAGACCACCGTGGTTCGCGGTTCTGAGCGCTCACTGCGCGGTCCATGTCGGATCGCGTTTCTGCAGGAATGCGGTGATTCCTTCGACGACGTCCTGCGTGGTGGTGAGTCGATCCAATTCCTGACGGTTCTGTGCCCACGAATCTTTCTCGTGCGCGATGGCACCGTCGGTGATACGTCGGGCCAGACGCTTGGATGCGCGCACCGCCAGCGGAGCGCCTTCCGCGCAGAGCCGAGCGAGTTCGAGTGCGGCGTCGAGGACCTCGGTCGGGGCCACAACTCTGTTGACCAATCCCCACCGTGCGGCTTCCTGCGCGGAGATCGGCTGTCCGGTCAAGATCATCTCCAGGGCAATGTGTTCCGGCACGGCGGACATCAGCCGAAAAGCGCCACCTGCACCAGCGATGAGACCACGCCGGATCTCGGGCAGGCCGAACACTGCCGTGTCCGACGCGACGACCATGTCCGAGACCAGAGCTATCTCGGTTCCTCCTCCCATCGCCGACCCGTTCACGGCCGCGATGACCGGGACCGAGATCGGGTGTTGCACAATGCCGGCGAACCCCCAGTGCTCGGTCTCGGGCGGGGTCACCGCGCCGGGTCCTCCGGTGCCGAGGGCCTTCAGATCAGCACCTCCACAGAAAGTCGCCGATCCCGCGCCGGTCAAGACGATGGCTCGGATGTCTCGATCTGCCTCGGCCGACTCCCACGCCTCCCCGAGCAACGTGTGCACGCGGGCGTCGATGCTGTTGGCAGCTCGCGGTCGGTTGATGGTGACGACGAGTACGTGACCTTCCCGCCTGGTCAGTACGACAGGTTCGATGCTAGCTGCTTCGGACACGAATGTTCCCCTCGATGGTGTCGACAGTGACTGTGGTCCCGATGATTTCGCGTGCCGGGTCGGTTCGATACAGGGACAGCGCACGGGCGCTCGCCGTGTCCCCGGGTGCCGTCTGTGCGGCGACGCGTCGTCCGCGTTCGTCTCTCGCGACGAGGAACGCCTGGTTCGGTTCCTGCTGCCGAGAATGCTCGACGGACACTGTCTCCACCACGAGAGTCCCGTCCTGTACAGGTGCACGAGGCGGTGAACCCGGCGTCAGCACTGCGGGTTCGGGATTTCCGACGTAGCCCAGTGGATGCTGGTCGCCACCGAGCAGCACCGAGTGGTGATACGTCATGTAGCCACCGTTCGCGTGCACCAGTGCGCAGTTCTTGCCGCCGCGAATCTCGCGGACGGATGCGGTGATCGAATGCAGCGAATGACTGCTGAGGGGACCACCGAAGGACGAATGACCACCGGTCACAGTGGGTACCAATGATTTCGGCGTCCCGAGGTGTCGGGTGGCGAGGGTCGGCACGATCGGGAAACAGCTGTACACGTCGACCACGTCGAGTTGTTCGACTCCGATCTCTGCGGCGCGCAAGGCTCGGTCCATCGCATCCTCCATCGCTGGAGACCGGCCGAAATCGCTGCGGTCGAGAATGTCGACCGAATCCTCGGCACCCGCACCACCCCAGACGAACACGATGTCGCCCTCGGGAACACCGCGTTCTCGGGCTTCGGCCAAGCTGGTCACCACAATGCACGCTGCCTGGTCGACGAAGGGCATGGCGTTCATCGACAACGGATACGGCTCGCACACGATGCGGTTCTTCGGCGACGGCGTGCCGATGTCGGCAGCCGTCCGCACTCGCCCGTTCCACGAGTACGGGTTCTTTTGGGCGACAACGGAAAACTCCGCATACAGGTCGCTGCACTCGGCCAGTCGAGACTCCGGATCCAGTCCGGCCTCGAATCTGAAGCGGCTCTCGAACAAGGGATAGATCCGAACCGGAGTGATCAGTCCGGCCTCTTGCATTGCGGCACTTCCGAGTTGATCGAGGTCGAAGGTGGGCGGACCTCCCGGGTCCGCGCTCCATCCCCCATCCCGCACGGGCTCTCGCCCGGCCTTGACCAAGGCACCCATCGAGGCCTGCGCTTCACCGCCCGCGATCACCGCTACCGTCGACTCCCCGGACGCAATGCGCGAGGCTGCGCGATCGAGAAGGCGCGCGGGCCACTGGCCACCGATCGGCGCGTCGAACACATCTGTGGGGGTGGCACCGAATCTACGGGCCAGCACAGCGGCGGGACTGGCGTAAGCCCAGCTGGCGATGTGGCAGAACGTGATGCTGTCCGCTCTACGAATCCACGGCTCCGACGTCGGCGAATCCTGGAGTGCCTCGGTGGCAGCGCGGGTGATCAGTTCCATGGGTTCGACGCCCATGGGTTCGCCGCGGCCGCTTGTCTCACCGATAGCCACGATCACCGGAACACGTCTCGGATCCACCGTCGACGCCTCGTGGCGTACTGAACTCATGACCGGGAACCTATTACAGACACAGATTGTCCGCAATGCCGGGTAGGTGCCACAATCCCTGGGTGACCGACAAAACCAGGAGCCGACGGGGTAGGCCGCGTGATCCTGATCTGGAGGACCGCGTCTACGACGCAGTGCTCGAGGTCTACTGGGAGAAAGGCTGGTCGGGTTTCACACTCGACGCCGTTGCCCGCCGCGCGTCCGTCGGCAGGGCGGCGCTTTATCGGCGCTGGGAATCGAAGGGGGCCTTGGTCGTCGACGCGCTGGACGCTCGAAGTCCGCTCGCGACACCGATCGACCTCGGCAACCTGCGGGCGGATCTCGTCGAATTGGCGGTGCAGCTTCTGCAGGGCTACCGAGGAACGGCCGGTCTCGTCAGCCTGCGCGTCGCCCTCGATGCGCGGGTGCACCCCGACCTACTCGGGCACATGATCGACACACTCAACCGAAGCCGACTGGTTGCGGCCCGACTGATCGTGCACCGGGCCCAGAAACGGGGCGAATTACCCGAGTCGGCCGATACCACCAGGATTCTCGAACTGGTAACCGGAGCGGTTCTCAGCCACGTCATCTTCTCGCATCACACCGATGCCGATCGAGGCGACACCGAGGACCGCGTCTACGCAGAAAGTCTGGTCGACGCGGTCCTCGGTGGTGTGTAGCTCCGGTCGTGCGCGTTTTGCGCGCCTCCAGGTACGCAAAACGCGCACGAGGGAAGCTGCTCAGAACGCGTGAGCACCGACCAGAGCCGGCATCGGCACCACGAAGAGGTCTGCGGTGGCGATGCGTCGCACTGCGCGGTGCAGGGTGACCGACTGCAGTAACCCGTTGGCGTCCACCGTGTAGTCGACCGCGAGCACTCCCGCGGCGGTACCGATTCGGATGGTTCCCGGACGGCCGGACCCTGCGTTGGCAGTGACGACCCCACCGATGACCGTCGCCGCTGCGGCCACGGCCACCGCGGAAGTCAGTCCGATCGCCGGGTGCGGGGCCATCATCGACAGCATGCGCACCGAGATGTCGTAGTCGGCGGCAGCGACGTACTCGCCCGTGGTGGTCACGTACTCCCGCGGTGGCCCGACGATGCCGACCTTCGGAATGGCATGCGAGACAGGTTCTTCGGGCTTGCTCAGCCCCATCCGCAGAGCGGCCTGTCGGCGTAGCGCGATCAGAGTGGGGACGTGAGCGGCGACGAGGTCGTTGGGCTCCGACCCGGTCAGTCCGAAATCGGCGGCGTCGAACAATGCGGCGGGCGCACCCGCTCGAACGAACGTTCCGCGGAACTCGTTGCCGCCGAATGCGACTCGATCGACCTCGGCACCGGTGGGAAGCATCGTCACTCGGTCCGACGCCGGATCGGTGAAGGTCAACCCCACCGGGACGCCGAGAGCCGTGGTGCCGGGGACGGACGCGTCGCCCTCGGCAGGAATGCGTCCGCCGGGGGTCGCGATCTCCGCCGCCAGAATTGCGCCGGTGTTCTCGTTGCGCATCCGGACCACGGTGACATGGTCGTCCACGGCGACGAGACCGGTCTGCACGGCGTAGAGGCCGATTGCCGTCGCACAGTTTCCGCAGTTGCTGCCCCACTCCACGGTGCGGTTCTCGATGGCGACCTGAGCGAACAGGTAGTCGACATCGATACCGGCTGCGCTGGAGCGTCGCACGATGGCGGCCTTGGAGGTGGTGGAGCTGCCACCCCCTACCCCGTCGAGCTGGCGCGGGTCACCCGAACCGAAGGCCGCGGTCAGGATGTTGTCGAGACCGCCGGCGTCGGCGATGTACGGGTCGATGTCGACCGCGTTGAACAGCCAGCACTTGCTGGTGCCTCCACGCATCCACGTTCCACGAAGAGTGAACATCTGGTGTGCCTTCCGATCAGGATCCGATGCTTCCACCCTGCGACAGAGGATGGTCAAGCACAATTACGAAATATGTTCAGGCCGTGCAGGAGCGCTTAACGCGCTCGTCCCGGTCAGAACAGCTCGGGCACGACGACCAGGATCAACCAGCACAGGGCCGGCGCGATGGCGACGACGATTCCGGCATTGAGCAGCAGCTGACGGTAGAAGCGCGGGCGCTCGATGTTCTGCGCGTTGGCCAGCACGAGCGCACCGTTGGTCGAGAAGGGCGAGACGTCGACGACGGTCGCCGAGATGGCCAGAGCAGCGACGACACCGACGACCGGCAGTGCACCGGTTCCCAGCAGCGGCATGGCCAGCGGAATGACGGCGGCCAGAAGGGCGGTGGAGGACGCGAAGGCCGAGGTGATGCCGATGACGTAGCAGAGCACGATGGCCACGATGATCGGAGCACCGATGGTGATCGCCATTTCGGCCAGGTGATCGATGGTGCCCACTTCTTGCAGGATCGAGATGTAGGTGACCATGCCGGCGACCAGCAGAACCGTCGACCAACTGATGTCTGCGATGGCCTCGTTCTGCTTCTTCAGATCCGTGAACGCCAGGACCGCTCCGGCTCCGATAGCGATGAAGCTGATCGGCAGGTGCAGTACGAGAACGAGTACAAGGAGTGCGCCGATGAGGAAGAGCGTGAGCTTCTGGACGAACGTGACCGGGGCCGGGGCGTCGACCAGGGTGGTAGTGGTCGGACGAGTGAGCACCTGGGTGCTGCCGCCTGCCGAGCTGCCGCCGCCGATACCGCCGGTACCGCCGCCGGTGGGGACGGACGTCTTGACCGGCGTTCCGCCGACGGGGCCGCTACCGGGAGCGGGATCGGTGGACCCCGTTGCGGTGTACTCGAAGCCCTTCATGCGGGCCAGGGCTGCGTAGCCGACAACCGTCAGCACCGAGAGCAGCAGGTTGATGCCGTAGCTGGCGAAGAACAGCGTCCACGGGTTCAGGGCGAGGCCGTTGTTCTCGACGATGTCGCGAACCAGAACACCGGAGACGGAGATCGGGGAGAACGCGCCTGCATGGGCACCGTTGATCACCATGATGCCCATGACCAGCGGGCTCATGCCGGTTCGAGCTGCGAACGCCATTGCGGCAGGCACGATCAGCGCCACCGCGGCGGGGCTGAAGGTACCGAGTGCCGTCAAGACCGAGGCGACAAAGAAGAACACCCACGGAACGACCGTCACCCGGCCGTGCACCGCTCGGATGCAGCTGTTGACCAGAAGATCGATGGTGCCGTTGCGTTTGGCCATGCCGAAGAAGTAGGTGACTCCGACGATGGTCAACACGATCGAGCTGGGGAACTCGTTCAGAATTTCCTTGTCGTCGAATCCCAGCGCGAAGTATCCGACCACGAAGGCACCGATGAAGCCGAGGATGCCGATGTTGATCGGAAAGAAGGTTGCGATCACGAACATCGCAACCAATGCGATGAGCGGGAGGATCTCGATGGAGGTCATGGGCGTCTTTCAGGTGGCTGGTAAGTGCTCGGTTACATCCGCACTCGAACGTTGTCCCAGTCACATTATTGACGTCCGCCTTTTAGGACAATATCGTTTTGCTACCTGGTCGTTTAGCTGAGCTGAAAGATATCCGTATGAACCACACGTTCGATGTCGTGACGTTGTTTCTTCTTCTCGACATCGCCGAGGCCGGCTCACTGACCGCAGGTGCCGAACGAGCGAACATGACGCCCTCCGCGGCGTCCCAACGCATCAGCAAACTCGAACACGGCATCAAACAGCCCGTGTTGACCCGCCTGCCACGTGGCGTACAACTCACCGAAGCCGGCGAGATCCTCACCAGCCGCGCCCGCTTGTTCAGACGGGAGATGCGCGCCGCGAGCGGCGACCTCGAAGCGATCCGGGGGCTCGAACGCGGTTCGGTTCGCCTCGGCTCGTTTCCCACGGTCAGTGCGTCGCTGCTCTCCGACGCACTGAAGGACTATCACTCACGATGGCCCGGTGTGGACGTTCGCGTGCGATCGGCGGTGCGCCCGCAGTTGCTCGACATGCTGCATTCGAGCGAAATCGACCTGGCGCTGCTGTGGAGCTACGCCTGGACGGAGGAGGCAGAACGATCGCTGTCACTCGAGCCGCTGATGGAAGACCCGACCGTGCTGCTGCTGCCGATCGACGACGATCGGGTGCAGCACGATGTGTCGCTGCACGATCTTCGTGACGCGCGATGGATCATCCGCAGCAACGACCACCCGGCTGCCGAAGTTCTCTATCGCAGTTGTCGCGTAGCAGGATTCGAGCCCGACGTCGTCTACGAGGCACACGACTATCAGGAGATCGAGGCCATGGTGGCTGCCGGTGTCGGCATCGCCATGGTGCCCGGGTTGTCGGTGATTCACCATCGACCCGACGTCACCACCATCGACTTCCCCGACACGGATCGCGTGCCGACGCGCGTCATCTACATCGCGTCACTCGCCAGGCGTCAGTACACCCCGGCGATGTATGCCATCTCGACCGCATTGCGCGGTGCGGCCGAGCGCATCGCGGCTGCAACTACAGCAGTTCCCTGATGGCGTTCTCGAAGCCGGTGACGTGTTCGAGGGTCAGTTCGGCCGCGGTGTCCGCATCGCCGTCGATGATCGCCTGCAGCAACACGACGTGCTCACGGACATGGCCGGCCACGTTCGGGAGTCGGTCGAGAAACAGGCACCAGATGCGCGTGGCGTGCGCGTCGAGGCTGACCAGAATGTCTTCGAGGTGGGGATTGCCCGACGCCCGATAGATCTCTCGATGCACCGCAACATCTTTGCGCAGCACCTCGCGTGAATCGTCGGTGTCGTCGATGCTCGCAATGGAGGCCGCGAGCTCGGCCAGCCGGTCTCGGGCCGCCCGTGTCGCCGTCCGCGCCGCACGAGCCGAGGCCGCCGGCTCGAGCTGCTTGCGGATCTCCGAGATGTTGGCCAGGTCGGTCATGTCGACGGCGGTCGCGAAGGTTCCGCGTCGGGGATACGCGACGACGAGACGCTCACGTTCGAGTCGTTTGAGACCCTCACGAATCGGTGTGCGCCCCAGCCCCAATTGCTCGGCCAGGCGGTCGTCGTTGATCGGTTCACCCGGACGAATTTCCAGCATGATCAGCTGCTCACGCACTATTTCGTAGGCTCGATCGGCATTGGTTCCGACAAACTGCGTTGCATCCATCACCGGCTGAATTTCGATCGTCATCTTGTCTGCTCACTCCCGGTCGACGCCCCGCCCTTGACGGCTCTGCTTTGTGATCTTACTCTATTGGCATCTTGATATATCAGTTCCAGATCATTGATCTTCCAGAAGGGCGGCCATCTTGACGCAGGACTTCGCACCGACGGCGACGGCACCGCACCCGAGAGGCGTGACGAACCGAGTACTCGCCGATCTCGACCCCGAGGTGCACCGCGCGATCAGTGCCGAGCTCGGCCGCCAGCAGAACACCTTGGAAATGATCGCGAGTGAGAACTTCGCACCATTGGCCGTCATGCAGGCGCAGGGTTCGGTACTGACGAACAAGTACGCCGAGGGCTACCCCGGCCGGCGTTACTACGGCGGATGCGAAAACGTCGACGTCATCGAGCAACTCGCGATCGACCGGCTCAACGCCCTGTTCGGATCGTCGTTCGCCAACGTGCAGCCGCACTCGGGTGCGCAGGCAAATGCCGCTGCCATGGCGGCACTGCTGCAGCCGGGCGATTCGATTCTCGGTCTCGCACTCGCCCACGGCGGACACCTCACGCACGGCATGAAGCTGAACTTCTCGGGCAAGTTGTACGACGTCTCGGCCTACCACGTCGGCGAGCACGACCACCGCGTCGACATGGAAGAGGTGGAGCGCCTCGCCCACGAGCACCGTCCCAAGCTGATCATGGCCGGTTGGTCCGCCTACCCGCGCCACCTCGACTTCGCCGAATTCCGCCGCATCGCAGACGAAGTCGGTGCCTACCTGATGGTGGACATGGCGCACTTCGCCGGCCTGGTCGCCGCCGGACTGCACCCGTCACCGGTACCGCACGCACACGTGGTCACCTCGACGACGCACAAGACGCTCGGCGGACCACGCGGCGGCGTCATCATCACCAACGACGCCGCGCTGGCGAAGAAGTTCAACTCCTCGGTCTTTCCCGGTCAGCAGGGCGGGCCCCTCGAACACGTCATCGCCGGCAAGGCCGTCGCCTTCAAACTTGCTGCCGAAGAGGACTTTCGGGAACGGCAGCAGCGCACCCTCGAAGGCGCGAAGATCCTGGCCGATCGACTGTTGACCGACGACGCAGCAGCCGCAGGCATCGACGTGGTCTCGGGCGGCACCGACGTCCACCTCGTTCTCGTGGACCTGCGCAAGTCCGAACTGGACGGCAAGCAGGCCGAGGACAGACTCCATCACGTCGGAATCACCGTGAACCGCAACGCAGTTCCGTTCGATCCACGGCCACCCATGGTGAGCTCCGGAGTCCGCATCGGCACCCCGGCCCTCGCGACCCGCGGCCTGGACGCCACGGCGTTCGCCGAGGTCTCCGATGTCATCGCCCACGCGTTACGTCCCGACACCGACGACCGCGGACTCGATGCACTGCGAATCCGGGTCGAAGCCGTCGCCGCGCAGTTCCCCCTCTACTCCGACCTGACGGAAGGCTACCGATGACCGCCCCCGCAACCCCTCCGGGCGCACATCTGCCCGACCACCCGGACTTCCTGTGGCGCAACCCCGAGCCGAAGAAGTCGTACGACGTCGTGATCATCGGCGGCGGCGGACACGGTCTGGCCACCGCGCACTACCTCGCCAAGAACCACGGCATCACCAATGTGGCTGTGCTGGAGAAGGGGTGGCTCGCCGGCGGAAACATGGCGCGCAACACCACCCTCATCCGGTCCAACTACCTGTGGGACGAAAGTGCGCGCATCTACGAGCATTCGCTGAAGCTGTGGGAAGGGCTCGCCGACGACCTCGACTACCCCATCCTGTTCAGCCAGCGCGGAGTCCTCAACCTCGCGCACAGCCTGCAGGACGTGCGCGACAGCGTGCGACGCGTCGAGGCCAACCGACTCAACGGCATCGACGCTCAGTGGGTCGACCCCGACGAGGTCAAGAAGCTGTGCCCGATCGTCAACATCTCCAGCGACATTCGCTACCCGGTGCTCGGTGCGACGTACCAGCCACGCGCCGGCATCGCCAAGCACGACTACGTCGCCTGGGGATTTGCCCGACGCGCCGACGCGGCCGGTATCGACATCATCCAGAACTGTGAGGTCACCGGCTTCACCACCGACGGCAACCGCGTCACCGGGGTCAAGACCACGCGCGGCGACATCGCCACCGGCCAGGTCGCGCTGTGCGCGGCCGGGCACACCTCGACGCTGACGGACATGCTCGGCATCAAGACTCCGCTGCAGAGCCATCCGCTGCAGGCCCTCGTCTCGGAGTTGCTCGAGCCCGTGCATCCCACGGTCGTCATGTCGAATGCCGTGCACGTGTACGTCTCTCAGGCCCACAAGGGCGAACTGGTGATGGGTGCAGGCGTCGATTCCTACAACGGCTACGGCCAGCGCGGTGCGTTCCACATCATCGAACGGCAGATGGCGGCTGCGGTGGAGTTGTTCCCCGTCTTCGCTCGCGCGCACCTGCTGCGCACCTGGGCCGGCATCGTGGACGTCTGCCCCGACGCCTCCCCCATCGTCGGACGCACGCCGTTCGACAACGTGTTCCTCAATTGCGGTTGGGGTACAGGCGGATTCAAGGCCACCCCCGGTGCCGGTTGGTGCCTGGCCGACACCATCGCCAACGACGAGGTGCACGAGTACATCGCACCGTTCAGTCTGGACCGATTCGTCACCGGCGCGCTGGTGGACGAGCACGGTGCCGCAGGCGTGGCGCACTAGTTTCTCCGCCCCGACACACGCAGCACCCGAACGAGAAATCTTGGAGCGGCAATGCAATTGATCGAATGCCCGTGGTGCGGGAGTCGAGAAGAGACCGAGTTCCACTACGGCGGCCAGGCGCACATCGCCTACCCCGAGGATCCCTCGGCTCTGACCGACGAACAGTGGGCGCACTTCGTGTTCTTCCGCGAGAACCCCAAGGGGCTCTTCGCGGAACGGTGGAGCCACAGTGCGGGCTGTCGGCGTTGGTTCAACGCCGTGCGGGACACCGCCACCTACCGAATCCACAGTGTCTATCGCCTCGACGACCCGAAGCCGGTGAACCCATGACCGCATTCCGCACCGCATCCGGCGGCCGCATCGACCGCACGAGCACCTTCGACTTCACGTTCGGCGGCTCGGCCCTGCAGGGCCACCCGGGCGACACGCTGGCATCTGCGTTGCTCGCCAACGGTATTCATCAGGTGACCACCAGCATCAAGCTCGGCAGGCCCCGTGGATTCACCGCTGCATGGGCCGAGGACACCGGCGGACTCGTACAGATCGAGGAGCCGTTCCCCGAGCCGATGCTGCTCGCCACGACGATCGAGCTGTACGACGGCCTGGTCGCTCGCGGCATCCCCGGGCAAGGCCGACTCGCCGAGATCTCCGACTCCGCCAAGTACGACGCCATGCACGCCCACGCCGACCTGTTGGTCGTCGGAGCCGGCCCGGCCGGTCTGACGGCAGCTCTGGTCGCCGCCCGCAGTGGCGCTCGCGTGGTCGTCGTCGACGATCAGAGCGAGTTTGGCGGCTCCCTGCTCGGCTCCGACGACGTCATCGACGGACGGCCGGCCCTGGACTGGGTTGCCGACGCGGTGGCCGAGTTGTCGACCTTCCCCGACGTGACGTTGCTGCGCCGCACCACCGCGTTCGGTTCCTACGACGACGGCTTCGTGCTCGCCCTCGAGCGCCGCACCGATCACCTGGGCTTGGAAGCTCCTGCAGCGCTGAGCCGTCAGCGAGTCTGGCGTATTCGCTCGCGTCACATCCTGGTGGCCACCGGCGCCCACGAGCGTCCCGTCGTCTTCACCGACAACGATCGACCCGGAATAATGTTGGCGCACAGTGCACGTACGTTCCTGCATCGCTACGGCGTGACGGTAGGAACCGAGGCCGTGGTGTTCACCACCAACGACAGCGCGTACAAGGCAG
The DNA here is from genome assembly GCF_002258475.1 of Rhodococcus sp. 06-1460-1B. NCBI lineage: Bacteria > Bacillati > Actinomycetota > Actinomycetes > Mycobacteriales > Nocardiaceae > Rhodococcus > Rhodococcus sp. 06-1460-1B. The sequence continues at coordinate 136,674 of NZ_NOYS01000022.1, read as the reverse complement.
CCGTCGATCTGCACGACGCCGGGGTCCGCATCGCGCGCATCGTCGATGCCCGCTCCGAGGCACCGGAACACTGGCTCGGCCTGTGCCGCGAACGCGGCATCGAGGTGCGTACCGGCAGCGTCGTATCCGGCACCCGCGGCGACACCCGCGTCACCCATGCTTTGGTGACCGGAGCCGACGGTGCCACCGACACCGTGGCGTGCGACGTACTGCTCGTCAGTGGCGGCTGGAACCCCGCCGTGCACCTGTTCAGTCAGGCCCGCGGCAAACTCCGCTACGACGGCACACTCGGAGCGTTCGTCCCGGCGGACGACGTCGAGGGTATCAGCGTCGCCGGATCGGCCTCGGGGGTGTTCGATCTGGCCGGATGCCTCCGCGACGGTAACTCGGCCGCGGCAGGTGTGCTGACCCGTCTCGGCTTCGACATCACCGAAACACCGCCTCCAGCAGCCGAATCCGTGCCGATCACCGAGTCACTGGTGCTGTGGCGGGTGCGCGACGACTTCGGAGCCGACAGCCAGTTCGTCGACGTGCAGCGAGACGCGACGGTGGCCGATCTGGTCCGCGCCGTCGGTGCAGGCATGTCGTCGATGGAACACATCAAGCGCTACACCACGATCGGCACCGCGCACGATCAGGGCAAGACCTCCGGTGTGGTGTCCTCGGGCATCGTGGCGGAACTGCTCGACAAGCCGGTGGAGAACCTGGGCACCACCACCTTCCGACCGCCGTACACCCCGGTGGCGTTCGCGGCGTTGGCCGGCCGCAACCGCGGCATGGCCTTCGACCCGGAACGGGTTACTGCAGTTCATGATTGGCACGTCGCACGCGGCGCGGTCTTCGAGGACGTCGGACAGTGGAAGCGGCCCCGCTACTATCCACTGCCCGGCGAGGAGATGCACGACGCCGTGCTCCGCGAGTGCGCGGCCGTGCGTGCGAGCGTCGGCATGCTCGACGGTTCGACACTGGGCAAGATCGACGTGCAGGGCCCCGACGCCGGTGTGGTGCTGGACATGTTCTACACGAACATGATGAGCAACTTGAAGGTCGGCATGGTTCGCTACGGCGTGATGTGCGGTGCCGACGGCATGGTGATCGACGACGGCACCGTGATGCGGTTGGCGGACGACCGATTCCAGGTGTTCACCACCACGGGCGGCGCAGCAGGAATGCTCGACTGGATGGAGGAGTGGCTGCAGACCGAATGGCCGCACCTGGCGGTTCGGCTGACGTCGGTGACCGAGCAGTGGGCCACGTTCCCCGTCGTCGGACCGCGCTCCCGCGACCTCGTCGGCGAGATCTTCCCCGAGCTCGACGTCTCCAACGAGGCGTTCCCGTTCATGGCCTGGCGTGACGCCTCGGTCGACGGTGTGCCGGTACGCGTGGCGCGCATCAGCTTCTCCGGTGAACTGGCCTTCGAGGTGAATATCGATTCTTGGCACGCCCACGCACTGTGGTCGCGGCTGATCGATGCGGGCGAGAAGTACGGCATCACCCCGTACGGCACCGAGACCATGCACGTGCTGCGGGCCGAGAAGGGCTACCCGATCGTCGGCCAGGACACCGACGGGACCGTCACCCCACAGGACCTCGGTATGAGCTGGGCGGTATCGAAGAAGAAGCTCGACTTCATCGGAAAGCGCTCGTTCGACCGTGCCGAGAACCGGAACCCGTTGCGCAAGCAGTTCGTCGGGCTCCTGCCCGTCGATCGGGAGACCGTCCTTCCCGAGGGCTCGCAGATCATCGAGCACTCCGAGAGCGGCGTCCTCCCCGAGCTTCCGGTTCCGATGCTCGGCCACGTCACGTCGAGTTACGCCAGCGCAGAATTGGGCAGGCCGTTCGGGCTGGCCCTGCTCGAGGCCGGGCGTGACCGACTCGGCGACATCCTGCACGTCCCGGTGGGCGACACCCTCGTCGCCGTGGAAGTCACCGGCTCCGTACTCGTCGACCCGGAAGGTAACCGCCGTGATGGCTGACCGACTCGCCGCCAGAAGCCCACTCGCAGAAACAGTTCTGCCGGACTCGTCTGCTGTACGCATCGTGGAGGAGCCGTTCCTGGCCGGGATCGACCTGTGGGTCGACCCGAGCGGGCCGGGCGGTGCCGCTGCCTCGGCCGAGCTCGGCACCGAGCTGCCCGGCCCCGGACGCGTTGCCGAGGGCACGAACACCACCGCGATCTGGCTCGGCCCGGAGGAGTGGCTGGTGATCGGGGCGGGCCTCGATCCGGTCGAACTCGAACACCGTCTCGGCTCGGCCGTTCGTGAGCATCGCGGTGCGGCAACCGATGTGTCCGCACAGCGAACCAGTCTGCGCCTGAGCGGTTCCCGGGCCCGCGACGTGCTGGCGAAAGGGTGCTCGATCGATCTGCACCCCCGCGTCTTCCCGGCCGGGTCGACGGTACAGACGATGCTGGCGATGGCAGGCATGATCCTCATTGCCTGTGACGACACCGGAACGGACTATCGAATCCTGGTGCGCTCGTCGTTCGCACGCTATCTCGCAGCCTGGCTGACCGACGCGGCCGAGGAATACACCGACGCCGGCTGAGTCGCACCACCGAACCCGACGCGAGAGAAAAGGTGACCGCAGTGCTCACGACCGTCTCCACGGCAACCCGGGCAGCCGATGCCCGCGACCGGCTGCTGACCCGGTTGACGACCTCGCATCCGGTCGTCTGCGGAATCGTCAACGTCACCCCGGATTCGTTCTCCGATGGCGGCCGCTTCCTGGACTCGGATCGTGCTGTGGCGCATGCTCTGTCGATGGTCGACGAGGGTGCCGAACTGCTCGACATCGGCGGTGAGTCGACCCGGCCGGGGGCAACCCCACCCACCGTCGACGAGGAGATCGAGCGAGTCGTACCGGTGATCGACGCACTGTCCAGACTTACCTCGACACCGCTGTCGGTCGACACCTCACGGCCCGAGGTGATGCGAGAGGCGGTACGCGCCGGGGCGAGCGTCATCAATGACGTTCGTGCTCTTCGTCTTCCGGGCGCGCTCGCCGCAGCTGCCGAACTGGACGTTGCCGTATGCCTGACGCACATGCAGGGCGAGCCGGCGACGATGCAGCATTCCCCTCGGTACGGCGACGTCACGGCAGAGGTCCGCGAGTTCCTCGACGACCGGTCCGCCGAATGCATCCGAGCAGGAATCCCGGCGTACCGCATCTTGGTCGATCCCGGATTCGGATTCGGAAAGACTCTCGAGCACAACCTGACACTGCTGCAGGGTCTTCGGGCGCTCACCGCTTCCGGGCGACCGATCATGGCGGGTCTGTCGCGGAAGGGAATGATCGGTGCCATCACCGGCCGAGAGGTCGACGGCCGACTCGCCGGATCACTCGCCGCCGCGATTATCGCGGCCCAGAACGGGGCGTCACTCCTGCGGGTTCACGACGTCGCCGCCACTATCGACGCACTGGCCGTGATGCGGGCAGTGCGGTCGCTCGACGCACTGCCCGCACACCCAGGTCAATCCACGACGAATGCCGAGGCCACCTCATGACCGCATCTCTCTCCTCCGCCCGTCGGCTCTTAAGCGCCGAGCACGGTTGGATGGCCGTCGACCCGTTCGGTTCACCGGCCCAGACTCCGAGCCGTGTGGGTGTGACGCCTGCAGCGTTGGCCGACGCGGCCGACATCGTCGGCGTCGATCTTCCGTCGGTACGTACCGTGCTCACCGCCGGCGATGCGTGCGGCACTATCCACACTTCCGCCGGCTCGGTCACGGTGTACGCCCCGGCGAGCGGCATGGTCACGATCGTCAACCCCGCTGTGCGCGAGGACCCGTCGCTCGTCGCTGCCGATCCGCTCGGTGCCGGCTGGCTGTTCGCCGTCCTGACTCCCGCTGCCTCGTCGTTCGACGACCTGACCATGCGCGAGCCGACCGGCGCAGTTCGGACGACCTCATGACCATCAGTGTTTTCGACCTCTTCTCCGTCGGAGTCGGCCCCTCGAGTTCGCACACCGTCGGACCGATGCGCGCGGCCGCCCGGTTCGTCGACGACCTGCGGACCATGTCTGCGTTCGACGACGTTCGAGAGCTGGCGGTCGATCTGTACGGCTCGTTGGCCGCGACCGGAGCCGGCCACGGCACCATGACCGCCGTACTGCTGGGGTTGGAAGGCCATGCGCCCGAGACCATCACGACCGAGGTCATGGAAGAACGGCAGGCATCGATGGCGGCCACCGGCCGAATCGTCTTCGGTGGTCACCGCGAGATCGACCTGGCTGTCGACGACATCGTGCTGCGTCCGTTGACGGTACTGCCGTTCCACCCGAACGGGATGAAACTGACTGCGCGCAGAGCGGATTCGACCGAACTGCACAGCGAGGTGTACTTCTCCGTCGGTGGCGGCTTCGTGGTGACCGAGGCCGAAAGCGTCGAGGCCGTCGCACCCCTCGCCTCCGCGAACGGATTCGCGTCGGCCAAGGAACTACTTCAGCTCTGTGAACGTCGGCGCTGCAGCATCAGTGACGTCATGACCGAGGTCGAGCTCGAACGCCGCACGCACGAGGAGATTCGGGACGCGTTGCTGCACATCCGTGACGTCATGGTCGAGTGCGAGGTTCGCGGCATCTCCCGCGACGGCTACCTTCCCGGCGCGCTGGGCGTGCGGCGCCGAGCACGGGACTGGTTCCTGCGGCTCGATGCCGAGGATCCGAACCGTTCGAGCGAATTCGCCGAGGACTGGGTCAATCTCGTCGCCCTCGCAGTCAACGAGGAGAACGCCTCCGGCGGACGAATCGTCACAGCACCCACCAACGGCGCGGCCGGCATCATCCCGGCCGTGCTGCACTACGCCACTCGCTACACCGCCGCGGGGGTCGCCGATCCCGACGGCAGCACGGTGCGTTTTCTGCTCACCGCCGGCGCGATCGGATCGCTCTACAAGGAGATGGCGTCGATCTCCGGTGCCGACGTGGGCTGCCAGGGCGAGGTGGGTTCGGCGGCGTCGATGGCCGCAGCCGGTCTGGCCGAGGTACTGGGCGGCACACCCGAACAGGTGGAGAACGCCGCCGAGATCGCGATGGAACACAGCCTCGGTCTCACATGCGACCCCATCGGCGGACTGGTGCAGATTCCGTGCATCGAACGCAACGCGATCTCGGCCGGTAAGGCAATCAACGCCGCTCGGATGGCATTGCGCGGCAACGGTACCCACCGCGTCAGCCTGGACCAGGTGATCGAGACGATGCGGTCCACCGGTGCCGACATGCACTCGAAGTACAAGGAGACCTCCAGTGGCGGCCTCGCGATCAACGTGCCGGTGAACTTCGTGGAGTGCTAGAGGCCGAGAACTTTCTCCACCGCCACACAACGACGAGGGGCCCGTACCGATTCGGTACGGGCCCCTCGTCGTGTGTCGGCTCAGCTGAAGATGACCGTCCGGTGTCCGTGCAGCAGAACGCGATTCTCGCAATGCCAGCGCACCGCCCGCGAGAGTGCGAGGGCCTCGGCGTCCTGACCGACGGTGGCCAGACGAGAAGGGTCGTGAGTGTGGTCGATACGAATGACCTGCTGCTCGATGATCGGGCCCTCGTCCAGGTCGGGGGTGACGTAGTGCGCCGTCGCTCCGACCTGCTTGACGCCCCGGTCGAATGCCTGGTGGTAGGGCTTTGCGCCCTTGAAGCCGGGCAGGAACGAGTGGTGGATGTTGATCGCCTTGCCGTGCAGCGCTCGACACGTCTCGTCGGAGAGCACCTGCATGTAGCGGGCCAGTACCACCAGGTCCACCTCGTACTCGGCGACGAGGTCGAGCAGGCGTTGCTCGGCCTCGGCCTTGGTGCCCGGGGTGACGGGAACGTGGACGAACGGCAGCCCGGCAGCCTCGGCCATCGGCCGCAGCACCTCGTGATTGCTCACCACGGCCACCAGTTCGCCGCCGAGATTCTGTGAGCGCCAACGGAAGATGAGGTCGTTGAGGCAGTGCCCCATCTTGGACACCATGACGAGCACGCGCGGCTGGCTGCAGCCGTTGAAGGTGTACGTCATCGCGAATCGATCGGCCACCTCGCGGAAGCTGTCCGTCAGCTTCTCGATGTCGGTGGCACCGCTGGCCACGAACGAGGTGCGAAGAAAGAACGAGCCGTCCGTGGAGTCGTCGAACTGTTGGTGTTCGGCGATGTCGCAGTCGTTGTCGAAGAGGAATGCACTGACGGCCCGGACGATGCCCGGCCGCTGTCCGCAGCTGAGCGTGAGGGTGAAGTTCTCGGTCATCGAATCTCCTGGTACTGGTGGGTCGTCAGCTGCGGATCTTGGCCATCTCGGGGTCGACGAGAGGCTCGGCCACGACGGTGGCGGACACGAGCCGATCGAAGTATCGAATCTGCACTGCTGCACCGGGTTCTGCGCTACCGGCAGGAACCCAGGCGTAGGCGATCGGCGCACCGACGGTGTGACCGAACGAGGCGCTGGTGACGTAGCCAGCGGGTTCACCGTCCACCAGGACGGGCTCGTGGCCGAGTACCACCGACGTGCCGTCGTCGATCTTCAAGCAGACCAGCTTCTTCGAGACGGTGTCGTCGGACATCTCGAGTACGGCGTCGCGCCCGCGGAATTCGCCCTTCTGCGGGCGTACCGCGAAGCCGAGGCCTGCCTCGTAGGGATTGTGCTCGGTGGTCATGTCCGATCCCCACGACCGGTAGCCCTTCTCCATGCGCAGGCTGTTGAACGCAGCGCGCCCGCCGGCGATGATGCCGAACTCGGAACCGGCCTGCCACAACATGTCCCACAGTCGCTGCCCGTAATCGGCAGTGGTGTACAGCTCCCACCCGAGCTCGCCCACGTACGACAACCGCATCGCCGTGACGGGCACTCCCCCGATGCGAACCTGCTTGCAGCGGAAGTACTTGAAGTTCTCGTTCGAGAAGTCGTCCTGGGTGAGCTTTTCGACGACCTCGCGGGCGTGCGGACCCCACAGACCGATGCAGCACGTGGATCCGGTGATGTCGTCGACGGTGACGCTGCCGTCGCTCGGTGCTTCGCGGCGAAGGTAGTCGAAGTCGAGGTTGCCGTTGGCTCCGACCTGGAACTCGTCGGCGGACAACCGCGCCACGGTGAGATCGCTTCGGACGCCGCCCTTCTCGTCGAGAGCCAGCGTGTACGTGACGGCCCCGACGGACTTGTCCATCTTGCCGGACGTCAATCCCTCCAACAGTGCCAGCGCACCGGGTCCGCGTACGCGCAGACGCTTGAGCGGGGTCATGTCGTACATGGCGACGGACGTACGGGTCTTCCACGCCTCGGCCGCGGCAATGGGCGAATGGAACATCGACGCCCACTCGTCGCGCTCGGGCGGCTGCCACTCGACGGGAAGCTGTTGCACCAGATCGGCATTGGCCTCGTACCAGTGCGGGCGTTCCCACCCGCCGCCTTCGAGGAACACGGCACCGAGTTGATGCTGCCGCGCATTGAAGGGACTGACCCGAACGTCACGCGGGGACAACCGCGGCTGCGAGGGATGCAGCACGTCGTAGATCTCGACGAAGTTCTGCTGCGAGGTTTCGCTGACGTACGAGGGATCGAGCTGGAAATCCTCGAAGCGGTTGACGTCGCATCCGTGCAGCTCGACCTCGGAGCGTCCGTCGACCAGCAACTGTGCGATGGCCCGGCCGACTCCGGCCGAATGCGTCACCCACACGGCCTCGGCGATCCAGAAGCCCTTGACGTCCGGAGACTCACCGAGCAGCGGTCCACCGTCGGGGGTGAACGAGAAGACTCCGTTGAAGCCGTGGTGGATCTTGGCGGTCTCGAGGCACGGCAACAGCAGCTTGGACTGCTCCCACGACGGCGCGAAGTCCTCCTGCGTGAAGTCGAGCATGGACGGCATCGCCTCGTCGGACACACCGTCTCCGCCGGGCAGGGTCTTGGTGTCGACGGGCATCGGGCGGTGCGCGTAGGTTCCGATGCCGAGACGGTCGACGTGCTCGCGGAAGTACAGGTCCTGATCCTGGTGACGCAGGATGGGCATGCCGGCCTCGGCCGCTTCGGTGTTGCGTCCCACGAGTTCCGGGATCTGATCGGTCTTGGCGTACTGGTGCGCCAAGGGCAGCAGCGGCACCTTCATGCCGACCAGTTCGCCCACATCGGGGCCCCAGAAGCCGGCGCAGGACACCACGATGTCGGCCTCGATGACGCCGTTGTCGGTTGCCACACCGGTGACGCGGCCACCCGTCTGTTCGATACCGATGACCTTGGTGGAACCACGGAACACGGCTCCGCGCGATTCTGCGCGACGGGTCAGTGCCACGACGGCACGGGACGCTTTGGCAAGACCGTCGGTCTCGACGTACAGACCGCCGAGAACCCGCGAACGGTCGATCAGCGGATGCAGTTTGGCGCATTCGGACGGGTCGATGACCGATCCTTCGATGCCCCAGGACGTGGCCCAGCCCTGCTTGCGATGCAGGTCGGCCAGTCGCTCCTCGGTGGTGGCCACTTCGAGGCCGCCGAGCTGATTGAAGCACCACTGCCCGTCCACCTCGAGGCCCATGAACTTCTCGACCGTGTATCGGGCGAGTTCGGTCATGGTCTTGGATGCATTGGTCTGGAACACCAGACCCGGTGCGTGCGAGGTGGATCCACCCGTGAGAGGGAGCGGCCCCTGATCCAGCACGGTGATGCGATCCCAACCGCGTGCGGTGAGCTCGTCGGCCACGTTGGTACCGACTATGCCGGCGCCGATGATGACAACTCTCGGTGAACCCATGGTGGTCCTTCCGTATCGGGGTGGAGAGATGGAGCTCGGCCGAAGCGGTCCACGGCCTGCACGACAACTAACCAGAGATTGATATATCAAGAGTATGGGCAGGGATGGATGTGGTCAACCCCCGAAATACCGATGGTGCGGGACGCATAGTTTCGCGTCCCGCACCATCGCTCACTTCACTTGCCGGCCTTGACTTTCGGCGGGGCCTTGGGGTTCTTGACGATGAACGGATCGTTCGTGACGTCCTTGTACAGCGAGACACACGTACCGATCATCACCAGTACGAACGGTGCCGCCACGATGATGGTCATCGTCTGCAACCCGTTGAGGGCGTCCGAACCTCCCGTCCACAGCATCAGGATCGCGATGCCGCCGGTGACGACACCCCAGAAGGCGACGACCCCACGCGACGGATCCAGGGTGCCGCGTTGCGACAGGGTGCCCATCACGATCGAGGCAGCGTCGGCACCACTGACGAAGAAGATGCCCACCAAGACCATCACCAACACCGACGAGATGCCGGCCAATGGGAAGTGGTCGAGAACCGCGAACAGCTGCGATTCCGGCTTACCGAGGGCCACCAGATCCTCGGTTCCCTTCTGCTGCTCGCCGATTGCCGCTCCACCGAAGATCGAGAACCAGACCAAGCTCACCGACGTAGGGATGAGAATGACGCCGATGACGAACTGGCGGATGGTACGGCCACGACTGATGCGAGCGAGGAACATACCGACGAAGGGGGTCCACGAGATCCACCAGGCCCAGTAGAAGATCGTCCAGGACGAGAGCCAGGACTCGGTCTCGGGACCACCGGATGCCGCCGACCGCGCCGACATGCCGGCGATGTGCGCGGCGTAGTCACCGAGAGTGGTGGGCAGCAGATTCAGGATCAGGACCGTGGGGCCCGCGACGAACACGAAGATCGCAAGCACCAGAGCCAGCACCATGTTGATGTTCGACAGCCACTGAATTCCCTTGGAAACCCCGGACACTGCCGAGGCCACGAACGCAAGTGTCAGGATGGCGACGACAGCCACGAGCAGAAGCGTCCCCGCTTGGTTGACCCAGCCGAGAACCTCGATACCGGAACCGATCTGGAGTGCGCCGAGGCCGAGGGATGCCGCGGTGCCGAACATCGTGGCGAAGATCGCCAGAATGTCGATGACCTTGCCGATGGGGCCTTCGGCGCGGCGACCGATCAGGGGGATGAACGAGGAGCTGATGAGCTGCTTGCGGCCCATCCGGTAGGTGCCGTAGGCGATGGACAATCCGACCACCGCGTACATCGACCAGGGGTGCAGTCCCCAGTGGAAGATGGCCGTCGAGAGTGCCGTTCCCACAGTGGAATCGGTGATTCCGGGCGGAGGGGTGACGAAGTGAGTGAGGGGCTCGGCCACTCCCCAGAAGATCAAGCCGATTCCCATGCCGGCGCTGAACATCATCGCGATCCAGCTGACGGTGTTGAATTCGGGCTTCTCACCGTCTTTGCCGAGCGGAATCTTCCCGTATCGACTGAGTGCGAGCCACAGCGCGAAGATCACGAATCCGGTGGCCGAGAAGATGAACAGCCAGCCGACGTTGGTCACGACCCAGTCGAGTACCGACGCGTTGACGGACTTCATGTTCTCGGTGCCGAGGATGCCCCACGCCAGAATCGCGATCACGATGGCGGCGGTGATACCGAACACCACCTTGTCGGTGCGCGGCTTGCCCTCCTCTCCGTGGTGGTAGACCTCGAGGGGGCCGTAATGATGAGGGGCATGTTTCTCGGGTGCAGCGACGCGAGTTTTGTCGCCCCGGGGTTTGCTGTTCGTTGTCACATCGTTCTCCCTCCGGCTCTCGCCGAATAGGTGTGTCGCCCGTGCACGCAGCGTGGGTGGTCGGATAGGTGCGCGACTCGTTGCTCTCTGCGCAACTACGATTTGTTTGGACTCGAACAAGACTGAGCCGACCCAGGGGCTATGTCAATAGATGGCTGGTCATTTCGACGCGTTCATCACGGTTTTTCGAAACGGACAACGTCCCTGAACAGCAACTATGCGAGTACATATGCCAAAAGTTGTCCGAATTCGATACTCGCTTTTAACATTCGATACTGCCCGGTAACTGATATATTAAGCCGATTCCACCACCGCCGGCGGCCTCGAACGCCGCTCCTTCACCTCACTCAGGAGTACCAACCATGCCGCAGCAGGTCCGCGCCGTCGTCGCCAAAAGCAAAGGCGAGCCCGTCTCGATCGAGACGATCACCGTTCCCGATCCCGGCCCGAACGATGTCGTGGTCACCATCGCCGCGTGCGGGGTGTGTCATACCGATCTGCATTACCGCGAGGGCGGCATCAACGACGAGTTCCCGTTCCTGCTCGGCCACGAAGCCGCGGGCACCGTCGAAACCATCGGCGATGCGGTCACTCATGTCGAGGTCGGTGATGTCGTGGTGTTGAACTGGCGGGCGGTGTGCGGGGAATGCCGAGCCTGCAAGAAGGGCACCCCCTGGTATTGCTTCGACACCCACAATGCGTCGCAGAAGATGACTCTCGCCGACGGCACCGAACTCTCTCCGGCGTTGGGGATCGGGGCGTTCGCCGACAAGACCCTCGTCCACGAAGGACAGTGCACCAAAGTCGACCCGGAGTCCGATCCGGCGGTCGTCGGGTTGCTCGGGTGCGGGGTGATGGCCGGGTTGGGTGCGGCGATGAACACCGGGAACGTTTCCCGCGGGGATTCCGTCGCCGTGATCGGGTGCGGCGGTGTCGGCGATGCCGCGATCGCCGGAGCCCGCCTGGCGGGGGCGTCGACGATCATCGCCGTCGACCGCGACAAGAAAAAACTCGACTGGGCCCTCGAACTCGGGGCCACCCACACCGTCGATGCCTCGCAGGTCGATGCGGTCGAGGCCATCCAGGAGTTGACGGGTGGGTTCGGGGCGGATGTGGTCATCGATGCCGTCGGGCGTCCGGAGACGTGGAAGCAGGCGTTCTATGCCCGCGATCTCGCCGGGACGGTGGTGTTGGTGGGTGTGCCGACCCCAGAGATGACGGTGGAGATGCCGTTGATCGATTTCTTCTCCCGGGGTGGGTCGTTGAAGTCGTCGTGGTACGGCGATTGCCTGCCGGAGCGGGATTTTCCGATGTTGGTCGATCTGTACGAGCAGGGTCGGTTGCCGCTCGAGAAGTTCGTGACCGAACGGATCGGTCTCGGTGATATCGAGGCGGCGTTCGAGAAGATGCATCAGGGCACGGTGCTGCGTTCGGTGGTGGTCCTGTGAGCGGGCAGTTGCGAATCGAGAAGGTGGCCGCTTCCGGTGACTCGAGCCCGTGCGCTGCGGCTCGCCACCTCTGATATATCAAAGTGGACCTTTTTACCCGTTGGTAGCGTTTTGTTTCATGGTGCCCTCGACGTCTTCCGGCGTCGGGGGCATCATCGAGTCGGGCGGATGAGGCACCGGCTACGCATGTCATTGCACGGGCTAACCACCTGCTCAGCTGGTACAACGCGTGGTTTGTCCGGTTCCGGTTACGTCGTGTTTCGCGTGTATGAAAAGTGCCGTCACCTATTGACACACTCTTGTGGCGATGTTCACACTGTTGTTGCGGGAAGTAAGACGTGTTCCGCATAGCGATACAGAAAGGATCCGAATGCTCAAGGTGTGTTCCTTGGCCGATCTCCCCGGCGGCGAAGCTCTGCGCGTCGACACCACCCCTCCGGTGGCGGTGTTCCACACCGAGGACGGTGAGCTGTTCGCGATCGATGACACCTGTACGCATCAGGACGCGTCGCTCGCCGACGGCTGGCTCGAAGGGTGCGCGGTCGAATGCCCACTCCACGCGTCCACCTTCGACCTGCGTACCGGTGCTGTCGACGCTCCGCCCGCCAAGTTGCCTGTCCGCACGCACACCGTCGTCGTCGAGGACGGCGTCGTCTACGTCGAGCTGAGCACCGCGGCCCCCAATCTTCCGCCCGACGTTCGCAGCCGGTTGGCCGCCGAGGGACATTCATGAAGAGCGTCACCATCGTCGGAGCCTCCCTGGCAGGCCTGTGCTCCGCGCGTGCACTACGGGCCGCTGGGTTCGAAGGCTCGGTCACCATCGTCGGTGCCGAGAGCCATCGACCCTACGACCGCCCTCCCCTGTCGAAGGAATACCTCGCCGGCGACGTGGACGTGAGCACTCTCGCCCTCGAACCCGACGACGAAAACCTCGACGCCACCTGGATTCTGGGCCGCACGGCCACCGCCCTCGATCCATCGCGTCGCACCGTCACCCTCGACGACGGTGCCGAGCTGACCTCCGACGGCGTCGTCCTCGCCACCGGCTCACGCGCGCGATCGCTTCCCGGTACCGATCACCTCGCCGGTGTGCACGTATTGCGTACGATCGACGACGCCGACCGGCTGCGTGCAGATCTCACGCCCGGCGCACGTCTCGTCGTCATCGGCGCAGGCTTCATCGGAGCCGAAGTAGCCTCCACCGCAAGGAAGTTGGGACTCGAGGTCACCGTCGTCGAAGCCGCCCCGTCACCGCTCGCCGGGCCACTCGGTGCACGATTGGGTAGCGCGGTGGGAAATCTGCACCGCGACAACGGCACCACGTTGATCTGCGGAATCGCCGTCGACGGCCTGACCGGCACCGACCGAGTGACAGGCGTTCGCCTCGCGGACGGCCGACTCCTCGACGCCGACGTCGTGGTTGTCGGCATCGGCGGCATTCCGAACATCGACTGGCTCGGCACCAGCGGACTCGCGCTGGGCAACGGAATCCTGTGCGACGGCGGCGGCGCGACCGCCGTACCCGGAGTGGTCGCGGTCGGCGACTGCGCCGCATGGCTGGATTCGACCGGTGTCCACCGACGCGTCGAGCATTGGGCCGGGGCGTCCGAACGGCCCACCGTTGCAGTGGCCACCCTGCTCTCGGGCAGTTACGGCGGCCAACACGTCAAACCTCCGTATTTCTGGTCCGACCAGTACGGGTCACGTATTCAGTTCGCCGGCACCGCCGGACCGGACAGTGAATGCACCATCGAAGAGGGTTCGCCCGAACTCGGGAGTTTCCTCGCCGTGTATCGATCCGACGGACTTCCGGTCGGTGTACTCGGTGTCAATCAAGTTCGATTGTTCACCCGCTGGCGCCGACAGCTCTCGGCTCCCGCTCGCGCGGTCTGAAATCACCCAGGCCGCTGCTCCACCCGTCGTATTCCATTACCCCAGTTGACGTCTCGTCACCGATCCACAAGATCGGCCACGTACGGAGGACCCCTTGACCACCATTCCCGACACCACGCCGCCCGCAACCTCGCTTCCCCTGCCCGAAAGCCTCATCTCCACCCTGCCCGGTCGCTACTACACCGATCCGGCCATCTTCGAGCTCGAGCAGGAGAAGATCTTCGAGGAACTGTGGATCTGCGCGGTCCGTGCCGCCGATCTGGACAAGCCCGGTGCCTTCCGCACCGTGCAGATCGGCCGCGAAAGCGTCATCGTGACGCGCACCCGAACCGGGGCGATCAAGGCCTACCTGAACGTGTGCGCGCACCGCGGTGCTCGAATCTGCATGGAGGACAAGGGCGAAGTCAAGCGATCGTTCCAGTGTCCGTACCACGCCTGGACCTACGATCTCGACGGAAAGCTCATCGCAGCACCGAATCTCACCAAGATGCCCGACATCGATCGGGTTCGCTACGGCCTGGCGTCGGTGTCGGTCGAGGAATGGCTCGGGTACGTCTGGGTCAATCTGAGCGACAATCCGGCCTCCTTCGACACCACTGTGGTGCAGGACATCCGTGATCGACTCGGCGACGTCGAGTCGATCGACCGCTACAAGATCGAAGACCTCGGTCTCGGCCGCCGCGTGAGCTACGACGTCAAGGCCAACTGGAAGCTCATCATCGAGAACTTCATGGAGTGCTACCACTGCGCCACCATTCACCCCGAGCTCACCGAGGTACTTCCCGAATTCGCCGACGGTTACGCCGCCCAGTACTACGTGGGCCACGGGGCCGAATTCGGGGAATCGGTCAAGGGATTCACGCTCGACGGTTCCGAGGGACACGACTCCATTCCCGGAATCGCACCCGAACAGGACCGGCGCTACTACGCCATCACCGTCCGGCCACAGGTGTTCGTCAACCTCGTCCCGGATCACGTGATCATCCATCGGATGTATCCGCTTGCCGCCGATCGCACTCTGGTGGAATGCGATTGGCTGTACCTGCCCGGCGTCGTCGCATCGGGACGGGATCTGCAGAAATCGGTGGAGTTGTTCCACCGCGTCAATCTGCAGGACTTCGAGGCGTGCGAACGCTGCCAGCCCGCCATGAGCTCACGGAAGTACCGCGACGGCGGAGTGCTGGTGGGCAGCGAACACCACATCGGCATCTTCCACGATTGGCTGAAGAACCGCATCGAGGCCTGACCGCACGCTGCCCCGCACTCGGTGCCGATAGGATCGGTAACCATGAGTGTCGAGGTCGCATCGCCGGGCGCCCCCGGATCGTCGGGGGTGCCGGGCGAACCCGGAGCGACGATGGCCGACGTCGCTTACTCGGCTATCCGCGACAAACTGATCATGCTGACCATCAAGCCGGGTGAGGCCGTCGTCGAATCGGCGTTGTCCGCCGAGCTGGGGGTAGGACGCACGCCGGTACGGGAAGCGCTCAAACGGCTCGAGTACGAGCGCCTCGTCATCTCGCACGCCCGCCGCGGCACTTTTGCCACGGCCATCGACGTCGCCGATCTGGGCGACATCTCCGAAATCCGCCAGCGGCTTGAGCCTCTTGCCGCCGCCAAGGCAGCCACCGCGGCCACCGCAACCCAACGCCAAGTTCTGCTGGGCATGGCCGACCGCACCGAGAAGTTCGAGGCGACGCCGCCGAGCCAACACGACCTGATCAACTGGGATGCCGAAGTGCATCGCACCGTCTACCGGCTGGCGGCGAACCCGGTTCTCGAAGACGCATTGATTCGCTACAACAATCTCGCGACGCGAATCTTCTGGTTGTTCATGGATCGTCTGCCTCCGCTGGCCGACCACGTGGGAACGCACACCGAGCTGCTGCGCGCCATCGCGGCCGGGGATGCCGAGAAGGCCGCGACCATCGCCCGAGCACACGTGACCGAGTTCGACGACGCGGTGCGCGCCGTCATCTAGATCGCCGGCTCGGGCCACGCCCCGAGGGGCAACACCACGGCCAAGTGCCTGTTACGTATAGTCGCGGGGGTGGCCAGCGACGATTCGACACGTGCCCCCGAGGGTGGCGTCCAGTCCGTCGACCGCGCATTTCGGGTGCTCGAGGTCGTGGCACGGCTCGGAGAGGCCGGCGTGAGCGCCATCGCCACCGAGATCGGTGTGCACAAATCCACGGTGTCGAGGCTGCTGGCGTCGCTCGAAGAACACGACATGGTGATGCAGACGCACAATCGCGGCAAGTACCGGCTCAGCCTCGGAGTCCTCCGGCTCGCGGCGGCCGTGCCCGAGCGTCTGGAGATCACCGAATACGGCCACGCGGTCTGTGAACGCCTCGCCGGCAAGCTCGGCGAAACGGTCAATATCGCTGTGCTGCGGTCCAATACAGCGGTCCACCTGGATCAGGCCCGCGGGCCGAGTTCGGTGGGAACCCACAACTGGATCGGGGAGCAGACACCGCTGCACGCCACCGCGAGCGGCAAGGTGTTGCTGGCTGCCCTCGACTCCGATACGCGTCAGGACGTCGTGGACGGACTCGACCTCCACCGGTACACCGAGCACACACTCACCACCAAAGCCGGTCTCACTGCCGAACTCGATGCCGCGGTATCCCTCGGATATGCCGTCGTCGTCGAAGAGTTCGAGACCGGACTCAACGCCATCGCAGCCCCGATTCTCGACTACACCGGCAAGACGACCGCCGCGCTGAGCATCTCGGGACCGGTATACCGCTTCGACGAAACCAGAATGCGGGCCATCGTCCCCGACGTACTGGCCGCCGCCGCCGAGATCAGCGAGAAGATGGGCTACCGGGAGTCCTTCATCCCCTCGGCCTGAGCGGCCTCCGCGCACTCCACCACGTTCGTCAACAGCATCGCCCTGGTCATCGGCCCGACCCCGCCGGTCGCTCCACTGAGCCGCCCCGCAATGTGCTCGACGCCGGGGTGCACGTCGCCGAGAATGCCCTCGACGGTACGGGTGATTCCCACCGACAACACCGTGGCCCCGGCACTGATCCAGTCCGGTTGCACCAGATGCGCAACACCCGCTGCCGCGATGACCACGTCGGCGGCCCGAGTGTGCGCGGCGGTGTCCACCGTCGCCTCGTGACACATCGTCACGGTGGCGTGTTCGCTGCGACGCGTCAGCATCAAGCCGAGCGGACGACCCACCGTGATTCCACATCCGATGATGCAGAAGCGAGCACCGGTGATCGGAACATCGTGGTGCCGAAGCAGTTCCAATATCCCGCGTGGGGTGCAGGGCAGCGGCCCGTCCATGCCGAGTACGAGCCGACCCAAATTGGTCGGATGCAGCCCGTCGGCATCCTTGCGAGGATCGATCAGCTCGATCACCCGATGGGTGTCGATGTGCGAGGGCAGCGGCAACTGAACGATGAACCCGGTGCACTCGGGATCCTCGTTGAGAGCGTGCACGGCATCTTCGATCTCCTGCTGACTCGCGGACGCAGGCAACCGGACCTGAATCGAATGCAGTCCCACCTCGGCGCAGTCGCGATGCTTCGCCGCGACATAGGAACGGCTCCCCGGATCGTCGCCCACCAGAATCGTGCCCAGGCCGGGCCGAATCCCCTGCTGGGCGAGCCGTTCGACGCGGTACCGCAGATCGTCCTTGACGATCGCGCTGACCGCGGTTCCGTCGATCTTGAGCGCTGTGGTCATACTTTCGATTCCTCGGTTCGGCGGGCCGCTGCGTTTCTGATATATCAACTGTCGGTCAGGGTACGGTGAGTCGCAGGGACCGGTCAAGAGCCGCGGTATGGGAGGGTCGAGACATGGAGCCCCTGCAGCCGATGCGGCCGGTCGACGTGCAACGGGACGAGCGCGAAGCTGCACCTCGATGGAAGGTGTGGGGTGCGCGCATCGTCCTTGTAGGACTTGTTCTGACCGCGATTCTGTTCGAGGACGGACAGTCATGGATGGTTGTCGCAGGGATATGCACCACAGCGATAGGCGCGGCGCTGACCGTTGCGTCGACGAGGCGAACGCTGTGCGAGAACGCGGGCCGCCGAATTCCCTGGAACGGTCGGCCGCCGATCGAACCCCGGCAGGTAGACCTACTGGACACCTTCGGATTTCCGATGGTCGTCTTCGGTGTTGCAGTGGCCGCGAAGAGCGCATCCGTACCGTGGTTTTTCGCGTTGCCGGTCGTCTGCATCGGCGCTGTCGGGATGCCTCTGGCGGCGCAGGCATGGCACAACTACCGCGTTCGCAGAAGCACGCCCACGCCCTGACCATTCGGGTCATGTGCGAGGCTCGACGGCGATTGCCCGACGGCACAGCGCATACAACTGGCCGCGACTCCCACCCCGTTCCGATGAAATCCGACTGACCGTCGCCGATGAAGAGATGATCGAGTCTCTACTATGGAGGCGTCGTTGCCGGTTACCTGCAGAAGAACAGGTCGGGGCGGTGCTGCCGCACTGCATGCGAGAAGGAGTGCCGGTGATGCGCAAGTCCCCTTCTCGGTCGATGTTCCGTGACGGTGCCGGAAACCTGGCGTTGATTGCGGGCATCATCGCGGTCGTCTGCGCATTCGTGCCGTTCGTCGGAGACTTCGTGACCATCCCGGCCGGAGTGATCGCGGTGGTCAGTGGCTGGATCGGTCTCGGCCGCGCAGTCGAGGGCGACGCGTCCAACGGTCGCGACGCCGTGATCGGTGCGGCGCTCGGTGGCATCGGATTGTTCGTCGTGTTCCTGACCTTCGCGGCCTCGTCCATGTGACCGCGACCGTCCTGACCCGGTAGCGACAGGGCAGGTCGGATCGGACTACGCGCCGAGCTCCTTCTTCACGATCTTTCCGACGGAGTTCTTCGGTAGAGCGTCGTGGACGACTGTCCGAGTCGGTCGCTTGAACTTGGCCAGGCTCCGCGCGCAGTGCGCGTCCAGCTCGTCGACCGAGATACTGCGACCGGCTCGTGCAACGACGTGCGCGACGGGCACCTCCCCGTAGACCGGATGCGCTTCGCCCACGACGGCCACTTCCAGGACGTCGGGATGGGATTGCAGGACATGTTCGATTTCGCTCGGCGCGATGTTCTCGCCGCCGCGAATGATCATGTCCTTGAGTCGATCCACCAAGACGAGATAGCCGTCCTCGTCGAGGACTCCGATGTCGCCGGTGTGCAACCACCCCTCTCGAATGGTCTTAGCGGTCACGTCCGGCAGACCCAGATATCCCTGCATGACCGTCTCGCCGCTCACCAACACTTCACCGGTCCGGCCAGGAAGGGAGCTCGGACCGTCGGGTGTATCGATCGCAATGTCGATACCGGGTAGCGCGATGCCGACCGTGCCCGGCTTTCGAATCCCGTTCGGCGGGTTGATCGTTGCCGCCACAGTACATTCCGACAGGCCGTACCCTTCGACGACCGGCACGCCGAAGATCGATTCGAACGACGCGATCAGGCCGGCAGGCATGGGCGCTGCTCCACAGATGACGAATCGAAGCGACGAGATGTCGCGGTCGGTCGATCCACGGTCCGCAAGCAGTGAGTACATGGTGGGCACTGCGGAGAAGTAGGTGGGCCGGACAGTCTCCACGTTGCGCCAGAACGTGTCCGGCGAGAAACGAGGCGCGATGTGCACACGCCCGCCGGCTCGTAGCGGAGCGACCGAGCCGACGACGAGTCCGTTGCAGTGGAAGAGTGGAAGCACCAACAGGCTCGCATCGGCCTCGGTCAGTTCGCAGGCCGACACGATGGCGGCGCTCATCCGGTCGACGTTGCGATGAGTCAGCACACAGCCTTTCGGCCGCCCCGTCGTTCCCGAGGTGTAGACGATCAAGGCAGGGGCCGAGCTGTCGGCAGGCCCCGCTCCACGATGCATGCCGTCCAACTGCGGCGTGTGGGGACGACGATCGCGGGAGTCCACGTCGATGAACGAAATACCCTGTGCGCGGCCGAGAGTGCAGGCTCGCTCGCTACCGACGAGCACGCGGGCGGTCGAGTCCTCGAGTTGATAGCGCACCTCGTCGTCGGTGAGTGCGGGATTGACGGGGGTCAACGTTGCTCCCAGCACCCATGCCGCGAACATCGTGGTGATGATGTCGATGCGATTCGGAAGCAAGACTGCAACCACATCACCCGCTCCCACCCCCGCGTCGACGAGTTCGGCGGCAACCGCGTCGACTTCGAGCCCGAACTCGGCATTGCTCAACCGAGTGGAGTCGTCGGACAGACACGCGCCGTCCGGGTCGTTGTCGATGCGGCGGTACATGGCCTGCAGAACCGGCGAGGAGGCGTCGAGAATTGGCAGCATGTGACGTAGGTTACGGATTGCCCATTTGTAAGACTTCGGTCCAGCAGCACAAAAACCGCGGATTATTTGTAGCCCGAAACGAAAAGGAACACCCGTGCCGACACCTGCCGACATCTCGCCCGCCTCCGCCGAGGCGGTGCGCACTCACGTGGCTGCGGTTGCCGCGCACCTCAATGCCCGGCTGGCAGATGTCGTGGCGCAGATGCGCACGACACTCGCGTCGCGCATCACGGAACTGAACAACGAACCATCGCTGATCGAGCTGCTGGGATCGAGTATCGAGGGCAACGTCGACACCATCCTGCACGCTCTGCAGCACGACATCGGCGGTGCCGGATTCGAGCCGCCGGCGGCGGCCATCGAATATGCGCGCCGCCTGGCTCAGTGGGGCGTGCCGGTCAATGCCTTGGTTCGCGCCTATCGACTCGGACAGCAATTTCTGCTCGATCGAGCGTTCGAGACCTCGATGTCGCTGGCCGCGCCGGACCCGGTCCGAATGGAAGCGCACCGCGTGATCGTCGATTCGGTGTTCGACTACATCGACTGGATCTCGCAACGGGTGGCCGCGGTGTACGAGACCGAGCGGGAGTCCTGGCTGGCGGATCGCGAGAATGCTCGACTCGATGCGGTACTCGATCTCCTGAACGGCAAGGGGTCGGTGGACGTCGTCGAGCGAGTGACCGGGTATCGACTGCGCGGACGCCACCTGGCCGTCGTGGCCTGGGTCGGCGAGTCCGCCGTTCGCGGCGACCGGATGCGCAGGTTCACCACCACCATCCGCGCTCTGGCGGCGGACTTGGACAGTCCGGCCCCTCCCCTGGTGGTCGGACGCGACGGCGCTACCGCGTGGGGATGGATTCAGATTCCAGCGAACGACACAGATCTCGCCGTCGTTCTCGATCGCATCAACACTCGACCGCGGACCGAGGACGCACCCCTGTTGGCGGCCGGGGCCATCGGACTCGACGCGGCCGGGTTCGTCACGTCCCACCGACAGGCTCAGCGCGCCCATCACGTGGCCGTTCTGGGTGGCCGAGGCCGAACGATCGAACGCTACGACGACCCCGGGTTGGCCGTGGTGGACCTGTGCGCTCGCGACCCGTCGGCATTGCAGGCCTGGGTCCTGAGCGTGCTGGGACCGCAGTTGGCTGCCGACACCACACATGCCGAACGATTGCGCACCACGTTGCGGATCTACCTTGCGTGCGAACGGAGCCTCTCCGCGGCGGCTGCGGTGATGACGATGCACAAGAACTCGATTCGCTACCGCGTCGACAACGCCGAGAAGCTGCTCCCCCGGCCACTGTCCGACGACCGACTCGCCGTCGAGGTTGCCCTCACCGCATGTCAGTGGCTCGGGTCTCGGATCCTCTCCTGAGAGTGCACTTTGTGTCGGCGTCACAAAAACGAAGGTGAGCCTCGGGTCGGCGAACCATTGGGACCGCCGATAGGAACCCCGTAGCTTTCTGTGGTGCAGGACACAGTCCGATGGTTGCGTCACCGCGACCCGAGCCTCGGGCGACAGGGCTGACTCCTGCTCCTTCATCCTCAGCGCTCGCTACAGAAAGCTCACTCATGGGATTCAAGAACGGACAGTTTCCACCTGTCGACCTCGAAACCTTCCTCGACCGGCCCCTGCTGGAACGAGTGAAAACCCTTGCACTGCATTGGGTCGACTACGGCTTCGGCTCGCCGAAGGTCATCCCCACCACCTACGTCGTCAAGCTCCTGGTGCTCTACATCGGGATCGGCCTGACTCTGGCGACACTGAGTTCCGGCGTCGGGATGCCGTGGGACGTCAGCTCGTGGTGGGACGACATGATCGTCTACCAGAAGTTGGTCTACTGGACGATGCTGCTCGAAACCGTCGGACTCGCGGGGTCATGGGGACCGATCGCCGGCAAGTTCAAGCCGATGACAGGCGGAATCCTGTTCTGGGCGAAACCGGGGACCGTTCGGATGCCTCCGTGGCCGGGCAAGGTGCCGTTCACCTCGGGCGACACCAGGACGCCGCTGGACGTCGTGCTGTATCTCGCGCTCCTGGTGAGTCTGTTCGTACCCGTCATCGCGCCCGGAACATCGCCCGGTGCATTTGCCTCGATCCTGCCCGAGGGCATCGGCAACCTCGTCGATCCACGCTGGGCGATCGCGCCGGTCTTGCTCACCATCGTTGTGGGCCTTCGTGACAAGACGATCTTCATCGCTGCCCGCGCCGAGCAGTACGGTCCTGCGATAGTCCTGTTCGGTCTCGTGGGAATCCTCGGTGACAACGCCATCGTCGACCTCGTCGTCGGGCTGAAACTGCTCATTTTCTCGGTGTGGGTCGGGGCCGGCATCTCGAAATTCGGTGCACATTTCGCCAACGTCGTTCCGCCCATGGTCTCGAACAGCCCCTGCATTCCCACGCGCTGGGCCAGACGCAAGCACTACCGGAATTTCCCGGACGACATTCGCCCCTCGGCAACGGCCAAGTTGATCGCGCACGTATTGGGCACCACCGTCGAGATCGCAGTACCGGTCGTGTTGCTGCTCACCACCAACACGACCGTCGCACTCGTCGGAGCACTTCTCATGGTGGCATTCCACCTGTTCATCATCTCGACGTTCCCGCTGGCGGTGCCGCTCGAGTGGAATCTGTTGTTCGCCTACGCAGCAGTGTTCCTCTTCGTCGGACACCCTGCAGGACAGGGATTCTCGATCTTCGACGCCTCCCCGTGGTTCGTGGCGACAGCGCTGGTGTGCTTGTTCTTCTTCCCGGTTCTGGGCAACCTCCGACCGGACCTCGTGGCCTTCACGCCCTCGATGCGCCAGTACGCGGGCAACTGGGCCTCAGGTCTGTGGGCGTTCGCACCGGGTGCCGAGGACAAGCTCGATCAGATCGTGCGCCCCACCCGCAATCAGGTACGACAGCTCGAAGCCATGGGTTACCCGCCGGCCGTCGCCGAGATCACGATGCAACAGACCATCGCATGGCGCTCGATGCACAGTCAGGGTCGCGGATTGTTCTCGCTTCTGATCCGCAACGTTCCCGACATCGATCGATGGACGGTGCGTGAAGGCGAATTCGCCTGCAACTCGATTCTCGGCTTCAACTTCGGCGACGGCCACCTGCACGACGCCTCCCTCATCGCAGCGATTCAGCGACGCTGCAACTTCGAGCCGGGCGAGTTCGTGGTGGCGTGGGTCGAATCGCAGCCCATCCATCGAAAGACGCAGTCGTACAAACTCATCGATGCCGCCCTCGGCGTGATCGAAACCGGTACGTGGAACGTCGACGACGCGGTGTCCACCCAGCCGTGGCTACCCGACGGCCCCATCCCCATGTCGGTGACGTGGCGGCGTCGCGCAGACTCGACAACCGCTCGACACTCGGCACCGGAGACGTCGTCAGCGACGGCCGGTGCTGGAGAATCGACATCATGACGCGATCCGCGACGATAGTGGGCAGCGGCCCGAACGGGCTTGCCGCTGCACTTGCTCTGGCACGCGACGGCATACACGTCACCGTGCTGGAGGCGGAGAGCGAGATCGGCGGCGGCACCCGTAGCCACCGGCCTTTCACCACCGTCGATCTGCTCGTCGATCACTGTGCCGGTTTCCATCCGATGGCGGTGGGTTCACCTGCCCTCGCCGGTCTCGAGCAACACGGACTGACGTGGCGGTGGCCCGAGATCGATTGTGCCCATCCGCTTCTCGACGACGCGGCAGCGCTGCTCCATCGATCGATAAACGAGACTGCTGTGGGCCTGGGCACGGACGGCAAACGATGGAAGGCACTGTTCGGGCAACCGTCGTCGTCGTACGACAGACTGTCCGCAGACCTACTCGGACCGGTCGTGCACCTGCCCCGACATCCACTGCTGCTGGCGAGATTCGGTGCGCCGACTGCTCTGCCCGCTGCGGTGTTGTCACGGGTGTTCGCCACGCCGCAGGCGCGGGCACTGTTCGTCGGAGCAGCGGCACACGCGATGCGGCCGTTGACCGAAGTGTTCTCCTCCGCCATCGGGGTGGGAATCCTGACCGCGGGACACCACAACGGATGGCCGGTGGCGGAGGGCGGAACCGCGGCGATCTCACGGGCGATGCACTCCGCGCTCATCGAACTGGGAGCAACCGTGCAGACCTCGACGCGGGTTGCCACGCGAGCCGATCTGCCGTCGTCGGACATCACGATCTTCGACACGACGCCGGCCGTGGTGGCCGACGTACTCGGCCAGGAATTGACGACGCGTACACGTCGCTCCTACAACAGGTTTCGGCACGGACCGGCTGCGTTCAAGGTCGACCTCGCGGTGCGCGGTGGAGTCCCGTGGACCGACCCCCGGGTCGCGCAGGCCGGCACTGTGCACGTGGGAGGTAGCGCCGAGGACACCATCGCAGCCGAGGCGGCCGTTGCTGCAGGACGAATGCCCGATCGGCCGTTCGTCCTCGTCGGGCAGCAGTTCGTCGCAGATCCTCAGCGCGCGGACGGAGACGTCGTACCGCTGTACGCATACGCCCATGTTCCCGCCGGCCTCGACCACGATGTCACCGACGTCGTGATCGACCGCATCGAACAGTTCGCACCGGGCCTGCGTTCGCGAATTGTGGAGACAGTCAGCACGTCTCCGCATAGCTTCGCCGAAGGAAACGCGAATTTCGTCGGCGGCGACATTCTGTGCGGTACGTCGTCACCGACACAATTGCTCCTCGGACCACGTCCCGGCCGAGACCCGTACCGCACGGGAACGCCGGGGTTCTATCTCTGCTCTGCGGCAACTCCCCCCGGACCCGGTGCACACGGCATGGCGGGACTGAATGCAGCGCGACGAGCTCTGGATGACCTGCTGAAGCGCTGAAACAGCGACACAGCAATACCTTTCGCCTTCTCTGTCGTCAGCGAGAAGGCACCACCTCTGCTTTCCCACGGAAGGACCGAACACAATGCCAATCGACGAATCTCTCCACGGCAAGGTCGCACTCGTCACCGGTGCCGGGGCAGGCCTCGGCGCCGCCATCGCGCGGCGACTGGCCTCCGACGGCGCACAGGTGGTCGTCTCCGACATCGATCTCGACGCCGCTCGCCAGGTGGCGTCTTCGATCGACGGTGCGATCGCTGTCGCGACAGACGTCACCGACGAGGATCAGGTTCGATCTCTCGTCGAGCAGACCGTCGAACACTTCGGCAACCTGCACATAGCAATTCCCAACGCCGGTGTCGGCGAGGTCAGAGCGATCGCACAGATGTCGTACGCCGATTGGCGGCGTACCACCGCAGTCAACCTGGACGGCGTGTTCCTGACCATCCGCTACGCCGCACCCGCGATCGCAGCATCCGGCGGCGGCTCCATCGTCACCATCAGCTCGATCACCGCGACGGCAGGTTCGGCGCTGCTCGCGCCCTACGCCGCCAGCAAGGCCGCGGTGAGAAATTTGACCGAAACTGCCGCAACGGAGTTCAGGGCTCAGGGTGTTCGGGTCAACGCTGTGTTGCCAGGGTTCATCGACACCGCCCTGGTCACCAAGGCAGCCCCCGAATTCGAGGCAGCTCTGGGGCTACCGGAAGGAGGGTTCGACACCCTCATCGCCGACAAACAAGGGCGCTACGGCACACCGGAGGAAGTAGCAGCAGCTGTCGCGTTCTTCGCATCGCAACAGTCGTCGTGGTGCACGGGGAGCAGCCTCGTTCTGGACGGCGGACTGGTCGGCTCACTGCTCTGAACGCCTGACGGGAGTTCGAGGACGAAACACATCGGCAGAGGCTTGCCGATGTGTTTCGTTCACTCAGGTGGGACGTCCTCTGTCGCCTCTGCGGACGTTGTCGATACCTCGCCCTGCGCGAGAATTGCGATACGCCGACAGTCTCAGGTTGCGGAGCCACTCCGGCTGGGGGCGCACCGACGCAGGACTGTTCAGCACCGGATCGAACGCGTCGATCTCTTCGGACGGTTGCAGAATTGTCGTCGAGTGAACGACGGCCAGTGGCTCGAACGCAGCTGTACCACAAGCATGTTCGAGAACCAGGCTCACACCGTGGTCGTCGATCGCTTGTCGAACGTCCGCGACGCTCATCCCGTTCATCTGCGGGCGGGTCAGCCGTGCACGCAACCACCACATCCTGCCCCGGTACTTCACCGGCATCAGAGACGACAGATGCGCGTCGTTCCACGACGTCGACGGCCACGGCACCATACGTCCTACCACTCCGGTCGCCGAGCCGGCGAGCAACAGATCCCACGGGGTTGCCCCGACCTCGAGCGGTGGGACCCGGATCGCTACCCCGGCGACATCGGGGAGGCCTGCGGGAATACCGATCCCCTTCGAGATTCGCACGGTCACCTCGCAGGAACGCAACGGGATTCCGTATCGGTCCGGCAACAGTCGTTCGAGGGAGCCACTGAAACTCACCCCGTCCGGATGAAAAGCCCGGGCGTTCCGCACGGCCGAGAGGCCGCGAAAAGGCAGACCCAGCAAGTGCGTCGATACAGTGCGGAGTTCGGAGAATCTGCTGTCGTCAGCGCGCTGCGCATCTCGACTGCGTCGCGCGAGATCGAGGACGGACATGGGATTACCCCCTGCTGTGTCGGTTCTCGCTACGGGGTGAATGCAAGTAACTCATGCGCCCAACTTTGCAGCGATGTCAACGACGACCGGGGCGAAGTCTTCCAACGCCGCGCGGGAGAAGCCGCCCGCGTCCTCCAGACGCTCCGTCAACGCTGCTCGGGTCACAACAACAACAGCGACGTCGTCCTGCGACTGGTCGCCGGACTTCTCCGGAACATCGAGCACGAGTTCGCCCTCCACTAGAACGAGTCGCGCATCGGGGGTGCTGTCGTACAAAGCTTGCAGTCGATCGGCGATGTCGTTCACGGTCGGTCCTTTCGGGTGACGAAGTCGGTGGCTCTACCTCGACATCGAGATATCCGGTCCGGATCGAATCAAACGACCGTGCGCCGATTGAGTACGTTCCGCGCGGGTAGAGCTGCAGTATGACCAGTGAAAACAGTCCACAGAATTCGACGGACCCATACGACCCCGGCGAGGATCCGGATGCGGACCCGGCCAACCTCACGCAGAACGCCGGCACGCAACCGGATCAGGCGGAAGGCGAGGAAGAGGACGACGCGCAATGAACGCCGTCGGAGCCGAAGAGCGAGGAGGGCGCATCCGTGGTGAACAGTGACTACGAACGATGGAGAACCGGCTCCACTCCACAGGCCTACACCGGTTCTCCGGTGGAGGCGGTCCGCGTCGATGGAACCAACGCCGACGACGTCGTGACCTGGCTCGAGACCAAGGGACTCGACGCGGCCAACTGCGGTGGCGCGGTCGGGATCGGGCACGTGATCGCCGACGTGGGTAGCTGGATGGTCGTCACTGCATCGAATCACCTGATGACATTGGACGACGCGACATTCAGCGAGATGTACGAGCACACCCCGCCGCCTCTGATCGGCGGGTGACTTTTCGCGCCATCGAACCTGAACACGCCTCAGCCCCCGGTACGACCGCGATATGGCTCAAACGACCAGCATTCCAACGCGAATCGGCGCGGGGCCCAGGTGTGGAAACCGCTCACGCGGGTAACCGATAGCCAAGGAGCCGTTCACGAGGCCGCCAAAACCTCTGTTATATCGCGCGTTTCGCGATCGGAGCAGCGCACACAACCGAAGGATCCTCAGATGTCCAACAGAAATACCCTCATCCGTTCGCTACACGATCTCGGTGCCGCTGCCTGGTTCGGCGGCTCGCTCATGGGTGCCGTGGGCGTCAACGGTGCTGCCACTGCGGTGCAGGATCCGCGAGACCGCGCACAGGTTGCCGCGGCAGGGTGGGCGAAATGGGCTCCGGTCAACGCCGCGGCCATCGGTGCACATCTCATCGGCGGCGCAGGCATACTCATGGCCAACCGCGGTCGGGCTCGTCATCAGCAGGGTGTCACCGCCAATACCAACTTGAAAATCGCCGTTACCGGTGCCGCCCTGGCCGCAACCGCGTACAGCGGCGTTCTCGGCGCGAAAACGACCAAGGCTCAGGGCCATTCGATCGATTCGGCAACCGAGCCGTCAGCAGGAACCCCACGCGAGGCCGCCGCGGCACAGAAGCAATTGAAGTACCTCCAGTGGGCATTGCCGGTCCTGACCGGAACTCTCGTGGTGCTGGGTGCTCAGCAGGGTGAGCAGCAGAGGCCGACCGAAATCTTGTCGGGAATCGCAGGAAAGCTGGTCGCCCGCGCGTAGATACACGCTAATGTGCCCTACCCCGTCGCAGACATTGCGGCGGGGTCGGACTTGTTGGGGCAGTGCCGACTTCGGCGTGCAAGGTACGGCGGTCAAGGGGGCCTAGGAATTCCAGCGAAGACCGGGCGTCATCGCGATCTCGGTCACTTGCTGGACCGTCAACACGGGGTCGGCGGATACATCGACGATGCTGCCGTCGGTCCCGTATACCTCTACGCGACTGCCTCTTTCGGATGATCTCAAATCGACGACTGTACCGTCACTCAGTGTCCGACGCTCATCGACGTAGCCGGCCAAACATGGACCGGCAGATTGATCGGATGTCGACAGCCTCACGTTCAGGTCACCCACGGCTCCGCCCAGCGAGATACGCCCATACGCAGAGGCGCTGAAGTCGAATGTCAGCGGTGGGAACATGGCATCGGGTTCTACCGTGGTCCCGGCGGGAAGGGCTCGCGCCAAAGCGGCCGACTTGGCTGTTGCGTCGAACCCCGCCGGGGCGGAATCCGGTCCGACAATGGCGTAATTGATTCTCTGCATGTCCTCGGGCTGGACGACCTCCGCACAGCCGGGTATCGACACGGCGTCGGGTTGCGGATCGTGGAGAAGACCGGCGACTACGACGCCTGCTGCCACGGTGCCGACGATCACCGAGACTGTCGTCCACACCGACTTCGGGTCACCTGGGCTGGCCATCCTGCCAGTGTCCACCGCCGGCGACGACCCCCATCGTCCGGGTCGCGCTGCGTTGCAGGCTTTACCGCCGGGACCGTTCGGCAAACCCCGACCCCACTGCTCCGACCGCGAACACCGCTGCGGTCAGCACGATGTTCGGCCACAGACCGAAGCGGGGGTCCAGTGCCCACTCCCGCGGCACGAGATTCTCGACGTTGTAGAGGTTGGACACCAGACTCGCAGCAACGGCGACAACACCTATTGCCACCAGCAACCGCGACCGCAGGCCGACACCCCACACCAGGACCGCGATCGATATCGCCAGTAAGGGCAACAGCCCTCGAATCGTCAGGTTGCCTACGTAGAACATCATTCCGTTCTGCATGAAAACCGTTGTTGCAATCGACAATCCCAGACTCGCGACCAGCCAAAGCCGTACGTGCATGGCGACGCCCGATCGTCGTTCGCTCCACCCGCAGTAGGCCGCGACGGCCCCGATACACACCGGCAGAGCGCACAGCCAGTACACATCAGCTGCTGGTTCTACGAGGTGCGCACCGCCGAACCACGCCGGACCCGACACCGACTCACCACCGACGACCGGTTGCCGAACGTAGAACGGCAACGCACCGACGAAGAGCACCGAGATGAACAACAGCGGGATGAACAACGGCGAAGCCTGAGCATCCGACTCGCTCACAGTCGCCGTTCTGCCTGATCGATCGCTCACGTGCCCTCCTCGGCGAGACAAGCACACCTTACGTCCGGTTTGTTTCCAACGGGTGCGCTTTGTACCGATCTGCACGCCGTCTACCAGGCCGCCCCTCGCCGGCGTCCCTGTTGTTCATCCCACACGCGGACCCGTCGTCGGAGGTCTGGACCGGGCAGGTGTCGAGCCGCCCACCACTGGCCTATACGACGAAAAAACCCCGAACTGCATCGCTGCAGTTCGGGGCTTTTTCTTCTGTGCGCCCGAAGGGATTCGAACCCCTAACCTCTTGATCCGTAGTCAAGTGCTCTATCCGTTGAGCTACGGGCGCATGTTCAGTTGTGTCGGTTCCGAAGAACCGACGTGCCGATCCTTGCGGATCAGCGTGGCGGAGGCGAGAGGATTTGAACCTCCGGACCCGGTGAAGGGTCAAGTCATTAGCAGTGACTCCCATTCGGCCGCTCTGGCACGCCTCCTAGGCTGCCGGCCCTCTCGGACCGCCGAGGAAAGAGATTACACACGGCTGAGGCCAGAAGGCAAAACGGCTGGTCGACGCCCCAGGTTCGCGCGGCGTTCGCGTAAAAGATGCTTGTTGCTCGTCAACGCATGAAGCTGTCGAACCAGTCGAAGATGCGCGTCTGCGCATCGACCAGAGCGGCCTCGGCGGGGTCGGTGTCGTCGCTGCTGCCCGGCTGTTCCCGAGGATGATCGGCGCGATGCTCCACACCGGAGTAGCTGACGACGTTCGTGGCCACTGAGGCGCGCGTGGCGGCATCGCGAAGGGCTTCGATGTGTTCGGGTGGGGTGTGGGGGTCGTTCTCGCCGTAGAGGCCGAGCCACGGCGCCTGCAGCTTGGGCGCGGCGTCGACCAATGCGATGGCGTCCGAATTGAGCGGCTCCACGATCCCCGCTGCGGCGACACTGACCGCCGCTCCGACCGGACGGCTGGTGGCCACGATCAACGCGGCCGTTCCGGCATCGTCGAATCCGATGACGCCGATGCAATCGGAGTACACCCCGCGCTGGACGAGCCAGTCGGAGGTGGCGTCGAAATCGGCGAAGAGGTCGTCGCCGAACACTTCCTTGTCGTCGCCGTGCCCCCGATGGAACAGATCCGGCGCTACCGCCAGCCACCCTTCCAACGCGAGCGCGCGCAGGAGATCCTTCAGCGACTCGGGAATTTCCCTGGCCTCGTGCAACACGACGATCCCGCCGCGCGGTGACCCATCGGGCTCGACGGCCGTCAACGGCACTTTCTCCTGCGAGACGGGTTTCGATGCGGCCGTATCCACCTCGTCGTCCGCGCCGACTGTGGGCGCGGGGGCGGACCGAAGGACTGCGAAGTCGCTGAAAGTTCCCGACATACTGTACGAAGATAGGACGATCGCGGCCGTCCTGCACAGCTTTGACGCGGACAGGCAGAAGTCGACTACCGACAGGGTCGGCGCATAATGACTGACGTGACCGTGCACATCCGCCCCGACCTCGACGCCATCCCCGCTTACGTACCCGGCCGCAGCTTTCCCGGTGCGATCAAGCTGGCGAGTAACGAAACGACACAGGGCCCTCTGCCGAGTGTCCGTGAGGCCATCGCGGAAGCGGCCGGCGGCGTGAATCGCTACCCCGACATCCGCGCGACGGCGCTCGTCGAGTCGTTGGCGAAGAAGCTCGGAGTGGCTCCGGAGAACGTGGCCGCCGGAAACGGCTCGGTCGCGTTGTGCCAGGAGGTCGTCCAGATCACCTGTGGCCCCGGTGACGAAGTTGTCTTCGCGTGGCGCTCGTTCGAGGCCTATCCGATCATCGTCCGGGTGACGGGAGCGACGCCCGTTCAGGTGCCGCTGACCTCGGACCACGTGCACGATCTCGACGCCATGCTCGACGCCATCACCGAGCGCACCCGGCTCATCTTCGTCTGCAACCCGAACAACCCGAGCGGAACCGTCGTTCAGCGCGACAAGCTCGTGGCCTTTCTCGACGCGGTGCCGCCCAACGTCCTCGTCGTCCTCGACGAGGCCTACTTCGAGTACACCCGGCCCGACGCGGCAGGCAATCACACCGATGGGGTGGAGATCGCTCGCGGTCGGCGCAACGTGATCGTGCTGCGGACGTTCTCGAAGGCGTACGGCCTCGCGGGTCTGCGGGTGGGCTACGCGGTGGCCGATCCTGAGGTGATCACTGCGCTGTCGAAGGTTCGTATTGCGTTCGCCGTCAGCACGATTGCTCAGCAGGCAGCTCTGGCGTCGCTCGAAGCCTCGGCCGAGCTACTGGCTCGTACCGATGCCCTGATCGCCGAACGTGATCGAGTGCGCGACGCCCTGGTCTCGGGTGGCTACGACGTGGGCGTATCCCAGTCCAATTTCATCTGGCTGCCGCTGGGCGAGCGTTCGGGTGAATTCGCCTCGGGCGCAGCCGAACAGGGCGTGCTGTTGCGTTCCTACGGAAACGACGGAGTGCGGGTCACCATCGGCGACCCGCACGAGAACGACGCGTTTCTGAAGTTCGCTCTACAGTCCTAGCGCGCGCTCGAGCGTCGGCCAGGATTCCCGGAGATCGTCCTGCCAGTACGGCCACTGATGAATGCCGTACGGGCGGTAGGTGAAGGTGGCCGGTATGTCGATCGAGCGCAGGCGTGTGTCGAAGAGCGTGGTGCAGTACAGCGCTGCAGCTTCGAGCGGTCCGCCCATCGCAGCTTCCTGCACACCACCGCCTCCGGGGCCCAGCTCGTACGGGCCGGGTAGGCCGGTGCCGACGGACACGTAGACGTCCTTGCCGCGCAATGCTTCTGCGTTGCGTGACGGATCGTGTTCGATCCACTTCGCGTCGGCGTTCTCGCCCCACATGTTGGTGGCGTTGCCGCCGTTGGTAGCGACCGTGGCGCGCACGGCGTCCTTGAGGTTGTTCTGCGAATTGTCGTAGCACCCGCTCAAACCGGCTACTCCGGTGTAGAGATCGGGGTGGCGCGTGATCAGATCCATCGCGGCCTGGGCACCCATCGACACACCGCCGATGGCATTGGTGCCGTTACCGGAGAACCGCGCGTCGATCAGCGGCGGCAACTCCGCCGTCAAGAACGTCTCCCACTTGTTGACGCCCAGGACGGGGTCGGGAACATTCCAGTCGGTGTAGTAGCTACTCGATCCACCGACCGGCAACACCACATTGACCGGCTTGTCGGCGAAGAAATCGACGATGTCGGTCTTCTGCGTCCAGGTGCTTTCCTTGTAATCGGATTCCTTGCCGGCACTGACCCCGTCGAGCATGTAGAGCGTCGGACGGGACACGGCCTGCGCGGCCGGAAGAAGAACCTGCACCTGAATCGCCCGACCCATGGCCGGCGAATCGACCCACACGGCCGCACGACGCGGAGTCAACATGTCGACTCGGTCGATACGAGCCGCTGCCGTCGGCAACGACTGTGCCTGTATGCCAGGTGCTGCCCCGCCACCATCGGCACTGCCGGTACCCGGAAGCGGCTGCGCTCCGGCGATACCCGACGACAGCAAGGACACAGCCAGCGCAGCCCCCGCTACTGCCAACACACGACGGTGCATCTGATCTGCCATCCTCCCCAGGCGCACCCTCGCGGGCGCAACACAAAACAACATCCGTTCCACAACGTACCCACCGCGACGCAGACACGCCGAGGGCTGTGGGTCCGCTCACAGTAGCCGCGAAATCCCGGGTACAAAAGTCTGCGTAATCCTTTGTTACATGTACCGAAGAAATAACGGTCTACCTGGTCGGATGCTGCCACCGGGAGGTCCTTCAGAAGGCACTCAATGTGACATTCGGTGGACTTTTCGGGGGTCAATGTCACATCGAGTGGACTTCTGACGGAGCAGGCTCAACCGCGGCCGGTTTCGCCCTGCAACTTGTCGATCATTTCCGACGCCTGCGCCTTGTTCAGGTCGTCGGGAACTTCCTCCCCTGCTTCCTGCGCGAGGGTGCTCAGGTAGCTCTTCTGCGGACCGGTCATCGGCTCGTCGCCGGTGACCCAGTCGTCGGGATCCTTCTCGGGGTTCTGGTTGACCTGCTCGTTTTCGCTCATACGTTCGTAAATACGCTCTACTGCCGGTTTCCAAACGCATCGACCCTGCGCATTTCGGTGCCGCCCTGCTCAGCACGGCTGTCGGTCGCGCGAATGACTTCGTTGACAGTTCAAGGATCCGGCGAGGAGGCTCCATCGCACCCCCTCGAATTGGAGCAACATGAAGACGAAGAATCTGCTGGTCAGAATCGGCATCGGAAGCGCGATCGCTGCGGCAGCCATGGTCACCACCCCCGCCCTCGCTTCGGCGGATCCGATCACCGATTTCCTGTGCGGTGCCGGCTCGGCTCAGTTCTGCATCCTTCCGCCGCCGCCTGCTTTCGCTCCCCCGCCCGCACCTCAGGGTGCGCCCGCTCCCGCACCTCGGCCCAACGGTGGGTTCCAGTACCAGAACTGCGACGCCGCCCGCGACGCCGGAGCTGCACCGGTCTATCGCGACGAGTACGGCTACGGCCCCCACCTCGACCGCGACAACGACGGCATCGGCTGCGAGTAGCGAGTTCGCACTTGTGTAGGTGAATCGCTGTCGATCGTCTGCACAAGTGCGATCTCGGCGGGCGGATACGCTCGGCCGGTGAGACGACGCCAGCAACCGCCCCTGGCGAAGCGCAACGGCCTCGACCCCGCCCGCGTCCGAATGCCCGAGGACGGGACATGGCCCACCGTCCGCGAGTTCTTGACGGCGACCGAGCAGCGGATCTCGCCGGAGCGCGTCGACGAGATGCTCGCTGCGGGCGAGGTCGTCGACATGGGCGGGCCTGTATCCGCTGATGCGCCGTACGTCCCCGGCGACGCTGTCTGGTTCCACCGCGACCTGCCGACGGAAACCGTTGTGCCCTTCGACATCTCGATCGTGCACCAGGACGACGCCGTACTGGTGATCGACAAGCCGCACTTCCTACCGACGATCCCGCGCGGCGGCCACATTCTGCAGACCGCGCTGGTGCGCCTGCGCCTCGAACTCGATCTTCCGCAACTGGTGCCTGCTCATAGACTCGATCGCGTCACCGCGGGCCTGGTGCTGTTCGTCGTCGATCCGACACTTCGCGGGGCGTATCAGACGTTGTTCCAGGATCGGAAGGTACACAAGGAATACTAGGCCATCGCGGCGTACAACCCGTCGGTCACCCTGCCGACCGAGGTACGCAGTCGAATCGTCGCGGACAAGGGCCAGTTCACTGCACGTGAGGTGGCCGGAGAACCCAACGCGCACACCGTAGTCGAACTTCTGGAACACCGCGAGGGTATCGGACGGTACCGACTGACACCGTCGACGGGACGAACCCACCAGCTACGTCTGCACATGAACTCGTTGGGCATTCCCATCCTGGGTGACGATCTCTACCCGACGGCAACCGGCCGAGCCGTCGACGATTTCACAGTACCCCTCCAATTACTCGCCAGTGCAATCGAATTCATCGACCCGATCTCGAAAGCTGTACGACGCTACGAGACTCGACGGAGCCTGGAGCGTTGGGAGACCGCGGAGGGCTGATCACTCGCGACCGGGGGCGAGAGGATCGCGTCCGCCCAGCTTCATCTCGAACTCTGAATACGTCTCCAGCGAGGCAAAGTGACGCGAATACAGATCGTCGGCGTCACCGGTGAGATCGCGAAGAGTGCGAGCCACATCGACCACACGCACCAATCGGACGTATGACCGGTCCTCGCCGGAGCCCACCTCGTACTCCTGCTCGCGCGCGAGCATTTCGACCTTGCCCTGCGCAGCGACATCGTTATTGGCGTGGATCAGATAGAAATCTTCCCGGTAATACTTGCCTGTGCCATCATTCGAGCCGAGCTCGAAAAGCGCAATTGCGAAGTAGGCCTGTTCGGCGGAATTCATACCGACGAAGGTAGCAACAGATCGGATCGCCGCGCTTTCCACCAGGGGCACAGAAGCTTCTCTCGTGGAGCCCTACTCAGAATTCTGGTCACGCTCGGACTTCACGAGTTCCTTCGTGCGCACCAAGCGCAGCGCCGTGACCAACACGACGCCGCCGATGATGTTGAACAGTACTGTGTAGCCGAACCATTCGATCCACTCGCGATAGCTCACGTCCGCTCCTGCGTGGATGGCCCCGAAGATCAGCAGGGAATCCAGGACCGAGTGAAACAACTGCAATCCGGCCAACAGAAAACCCGCCGCCATGGCGGCGATGATCCGCGCTACGTCGGATTCGGTTCCCTGCTGCATGCGGGTCAGCAGTGTCATCGTGCTGCCGCCGAGAACAGCGAGGCAGATCGATTGAAGATCCAAGGGTGCGTAGACGAAATGATGCGCCGACTCGGACAACACTTCGAGCCATTGCGGAAACGCGTGCGCGATCAACCACATCACGAACCAACCGCCGAGCAGATTCGCGAGCAGCGTCCCGACCCACAACTTCGCGAGCTGCGCAGGCGTGCCGTTGCGGGCCACAATCGCGGCGATCGGCATCAGGAAATCCTCGGTGAACAGCTCACCGTGTGCGAGATAGATGGCCACCAGGCCGATTCCGAACGCCAGGCCCGCCAGCAGGTGACTGCCGGTCTCGTCCAGCACCGCCAGGTACGCCATCACCCCCAGAGCGACCTCGAGTCCGCCGAAGAGTCCGGTGATCAGCACGGTGCGTACGGTGCGGTGCAATCGCTCACCGCCTTCGGTGACGACAGCGTCGAAACTCTCCTCGAGCTCCTCTTCCAGAGGTCCCTCGTTGTCGCCGTCGTTGCGCCGCGCTTCTTCGCTCATTGGCAGGTAGTACCCACTGAACCGGTATTGATGCCAGCCCGTCGGCAGCCTTCCTGTGAGCACTCGACATCTGCGTCGATGGAAAAGTCCCACACCGACCCAGGCTGTGAGCCAAAATATTCCGAGCCCTAACAGCCCGACGAGCGCTTGCGGACGATCGATGCCGATACGGATGACACCGGCCAGATCTCGATCGAGTACGACTCGACAGGTCCATCGCCAACTATCACCAAGTCGCGGTTCTTGCTTCTGCCTGCGGCGCTGACCCGAACCCGGTGGAGCGCTGGATGTCGAGCCGTCAGGCCCTCGTTGCCTCCGGGTATCCAGTTCGTGACCTCCATACCTGCTGACAGACGTATGCCTCCGGCCTTGGTTGCCAGGTCACCCTCGTCGACGTCTTCCCACGGGGCGAGATTCAGATCAGGTTCACTTCCGAGCACTTCTAGCTCGACGCTCACGAACCCTCCCGAGATTCCAGTCTTGATCAGTGCTCCTCCGTCGCCGAAATACACGAATCCTGGAACACCGCTGGGAGGCCAGATCAAATCCAGGGAGACTTGCTGGGCCAATCGCATCTCACTATCCGAAACTCGGACTGTCGCAGTGTGTTTCATTGATCGATTGTCTCATTCTTCGGTTGATTTAGAAGGGCGTCAGCAGACCCGAGGTGGGCGGCTATCGAGCTGGATCCGGCGATACACCGAGCGCTGACGTCGGTTCGGCGTGTGAGGCCGACGACAGGAATGCACAAACGAACAAACCCGGTCCACCCTCGCGGGCGGACCGGGCTCGATCAATCGACATATGGCGGAAGCGGAGGGATTTGAACCCCCGGACGCTTTTACACGTCTCTCGCTTTCAAGGCGAGTGCATTGGGCCGCTCTGCCACGCTTCCGTGTGCGATCTTAACGGCCGGGGCGGCACCGGCCCAATCGCCCCTCGTTGCCGGTCTGTCAGCGTCGGGGTCGGGTTGCCGATGCGTCCATTGCGGCGTCCACTTTCTGGAAGATGTCGCCCAGGACGTCGAGTTCGGTCGGGGTGAGGAGATCGACCAGATGTTGCCGGACGCTGCGGACGTGCGTGGGTGCTGCCTCCGTCAGTCGTCGTCGACCTTCCTCGGTGATGACGGCGAGGACGCCACGGCCGTCGTGCGCGCAGGTACTGCGGCGCACCATGTCCTGGACTTCCATTCGCCTGATCTGGTGGGTGAGGCGACTTCGGGAGGACAGAACCCCGTCGGCCAACTCGCTCATGCGGATGGAGCCGTCGTCCGCCTCGGACAGCATCACCAGGATGCGGTACTCCGCCATCGACAGGTCGTGCTTGTCCTGTAGATCCCTGTTCAATACCTCCATCAATCGTTGACCGCCGTCGACATAGGCACGCCAAGCTCTCATTTCCGCAGTGTCGAGCCACTGCGGGTCCCCCCCGGGACCAATGGCTAATTCGGCCGTCACGCGAGTCATCTTAGGCAGGAAATCTACTCACGAGTAGCTTGCCGTGGTTCGGGGTCCGATTCGCCGATGAGACCTAGGGTCGAGTTATGACAGATCCCTACATCGACCCTCCGTACGTTGCCGCCGCCGATCGCTACGAATCCATGTCGTATCGCAGAGTGGGATCGCGTGGGCCGGTACTGCCGGCGGTGTCGCTGGGCCTGTGGCACAACTTCGGCGACGACGTTCCACTGATGAAGCAGCGCGCGATTCTTCGTCGCGCCTTCGATCTGGGAATCAACCATTTCGACTTGGCGAACAACTACGGTCCGCCGTACGGAAGCGCCGAGAAGAACTTCGGCCGCATCTTCTCCGAGGACTTCGCCGGGTACCGCGACGAACTGATCATCTCCAGCAAAGCGGGATGGGACATGTGGCCCGGCCCGTACGGTTTCGGTGGCTCCCGCAAGTACCTGCTGTCCTCACTCGACCAGTCGTTAACGCGTATGCGACTCGACCACGTCGACATCTTCTACAGCCACCGCCCCGACCACGACACTCCCATCGAAGAGACAGCCGGCGCGCTGATCAGCGCTGTCCAACAGGGGAAGGCCCTGTACGCGGGCATCAGCTCGTACAAGCCCGAGGGCACGCAGAAGATGGCGGATCTACTCGCCGACGCCGGTGTTCCGTTGCTGATCCATCAGCCCAGCTACTCCATGGTCAACCGGTGGATCGAACCCGAACTGTTGGGCACACTCGACGCGATCGGCGCAGGCGTCATCGCATTCTCTCCCCTCGCTCAAGGCATGCTCACCGACAAGTACCTCGACGGCATTCCCGCGGATTCGCGCGCAGCACAGGGCAAGTCGCTGAACCCGGACTGGCTCACCGACGACCACATCGGGCACCTTCGCGCACTGAACGACATCGCGTCGGCCCGCGGTCAGTCCCTGGCGCAGCTCGCACTGAGTTGGGCGCTGCGCGACCGGCGAGTGACGTCGGTACTGATCGGCGCATCGAGCGTCGAGCAGCTCGAGAACAACGTCGCGGCGCTGGACAATCTGGACTTCTCCGACGCCGAACTCGAACAGATCGACAGTCACGCCGGCGACTTCGGCATCAACCTCTGGGACCTGTAAAGCGCCTGCGACAGTGGTGGCGCATCATGGATGCATGCGTGCAATCACACTGAAAGAATTCGGCGATCCCGACGTCATGGAGTGGACCGAGGTTCCCGATCCACGACCGGCCCGCGGACAGGTGATCGTCGACGTCTTCGCCACCGCCGTCAACCGTGCCGATCTGATGCAGCGTCAAGGCAACTATCCGCCGCCCCCGGGTGCCAGCGAGATCCTCGGTCTCGAGTGCTCGGGAATCATTTCCGAGCTCGGTGACGGCGTCAGCGGCTGGAACGTCGGCGACAGGGTCTGCGCGCTGCTGGCAGGTGGCGGGTACGCCGAGCAGGTCGCCGTGCCTGCCACCCAGCTGTTCCCGATCCCTGCGGGCCTCGATCTCCATGTGGCAGCAGCACTTCCGGAGGTCGCGTCCACGGTGTGGTCCAACCTGGTGATGGATGCGCACATGCGTTCGGGCCAAGTACTGCTGATCCACGGCGGCGGCAGCGGAATCGGTACGCACGCAATCCAGGTCGCGAAACAGCTGGGCGTCACCGTCGCCGTGACCGCCGGATCCAAGTACAAGCTGGACATGTGCGCGGACCTCGGTGCCGACATACTCATCGACTACAAGAACCAAGACTTCGTCACCGAAATACGTTCACAGACAAACGATCACGGATCCGACCTGATCCTGGACAACATGGGCGCGAAGTACCTCGACCGTAACCTCGACGCGCTCGCCATGGACGGCACCGTCGTCACCATCGGAATGCAGGGCGGCGTGAAGGGTGAGCTGAACTTCGGCAAGCTCATCGCCAAGCGTGGCTCGGTACACGCGGCCGGATTGCGTGGACGCCCCGAGACCGGACCGTCGAGCAAAGCCGACATCGTCGCCGACATGACCGCGCACCTGTGGCCGATGATCTCCGAAGGCCGCGTCACCGCCGTCGTGCATGCCGAAATCCCGATAACCGAAGCAGCACAAGGACATCGAATGCTCGACGACGCCGAGACGATCGGGAAAGTCATCCTGCGCGTGCAGTGATGTGCGTCCGAGGGTCGTGCGTGGAACTTCGTAGTGGGCTACGAGGCCGGAGTGGAGCCTGCGGAACGACCCGGAGGCACCTCGCGCACGTGCGGCGCAGCCGCTCAAAGGGCGAGCGCAGCGAGAGCTTTCACGAGCTGATCGATCTCGTACCGGGTGGTGTAGGGAGCGAGTCCGATGGTGACGGCACCACCTTCGTCGTTGACGCCCAGGGCGTCGAGCAGACGACTGCCACCATGGACCCCGCTGACGCTGCCGATTCGAGCCTGCGCGAGTTGCTCGGACACCTTCACCGCGGGCATACCGTCGACGGTGAAGCTGACGGTCGGGATACGCGTGGGCGCAGTGCCGAGCACCATGACGTGATCGAGGGTGGCGAGCGCAGCCATCAGATGCTCGAAGAGCCGATCCTGATAGTGCTGCAGCGACCCGATCGACAGTTCGAGCCGCTCACGGCGAGTGCCGGTGGCTGCGTCGTCGAGGTTGGCCAGGTAGTCGATGGACGACACGACACCGGCCAGCAGCGCGTACTGATGACCACTGACCTCGAGCCGTTCCGGCCCCTTCGCCGACGGGTTCAGCGACATCGACGGCAACTGGTCGAGCAGTGTCGGATCGCGGAAGATCAGCGCACCCACCGACGGCCCACCCCACGCGGCCGCGTCGATCGCGACGACGTCGGCTCCGAGTTCCTTGATGTCGACGTGCGCGTAGGGGGCTGCTCCGGCGGCATCGACGACGATGAGTCCACCGACCTCGTGGACCAGATCCGCCGCGACGCGAACGTCGGGAGCGCTACCCACGATCGGCGACGCCGCGGTGACCGCGACGAGCCGGGTGGTGGAGGTGATGAGTTCCTCGAACTGCCACGTGGGCAGCTCGCACGTATCGATCTCGACCTCGGCCCAGCGCACGTGTGCTCCGGTTCGGCTGGCGACCCGCAGCCACGGCGCAACGTTGGCTTCCTCGTCCAGACGCGACAGCACCAAGCCGGTTCCCAGCCCGAGCCGGGAGCTCAGAGAATCGGCGAGCCACGACAGCAGCGTCGCCCGATCCGGTCCGATGACCACCCCGGACGGATAGGCACCGACCAGATCTGCGATTGCGACGCGGGCGGATTCGAGCAGAGCAGCACTCCGCTTGGCGGCGATGTTGCCGGCCGAATGATTGGACGCACTGTGCCGGAACGCCGTGGAGACGGCCGTCGACACGCGATCCGGAATCAGCATTCCCAGCTGAGGGTCCAAATGAATCCACCCGTCGCCGAGGGAGGGAATGGACCCTCTGACCCGTGCGACGTCGTACCCCATGCCGGACACTCTAAGCGCCGACCCGCCGAGGGTGTGTTTCACGTCCCGTTTCCCCAGGGAACGGCAGCCAACAACGCACGCTTCGATCCTCCTGACACCCCGGTTGCGAACGACCGAACCAGGATAATCGCCCCTGTCGATCGCGCAACGGCAGGCGACGCGTAAAGATGGATGCATGACGCAATCCGAGTCGAACAATGCACCCGGCGATCACGTCGTCGTGATCGGCCCCAACGGAGAGCCACTCGCACTGAGCCGCGAGGAAGCCACCGCTGCTGCAGCCCGCGCTTCCGGATCGGCGGCCAACGAGGAGTCGTCCGACGGATCGGACCTCTCGGAGATGGTGGAACAGCCCGCCAAGGTGATGCGCATCGGCACGATGATCAAGCAACTGCTCGAAGAAGTGCGCGCGGCACCTCTCGACGACGCCAGCCGTAATCGGCTCAAGGAAATCCACAAATCGTCCATCCAGGAGCTCGAGCAGGGCTTGGCCCCGGAGCTGCGCGACGAGCTCGAGCGTCTGGTGCTGCCGTTCGGCGACGACGTCGTGCCCACCGACGCCGAACTGCGGATCGCGCAAGCTCAGCTCGTCGGCTGGCTCGAAGGACTGTTCCACGGCATCCAGACGGCACTGTTCGCTCAGCAGATGGCCGCACGGGCCCAGCTCGAGCAGATGCGTCAGGGTGCATTGCCTCCCGGCGTCATGCCCACACCGGCCGGCGGCCACGGCAGCGGTACCGGCCAGTACCTGTAACACCACACACACGCTCGCAAAATGAGCTGCATGGTCGATTACAGGTAGTGTCGACCGTCGTGTCGGCACCAGCGAAGGATCCCGAGAGCGAGGCAGGAGAACAGATGCCTGCTCCGGTTTCGGACTCACAGACTTATCGGCGCGCGTTCGGCGATCTGCGGACCGGTTTCAACCAGCGTGAGTTGTGGCTGCATCTCGGCTGGCAGGACATCAAGCAGCGCTATCGACGGTCGGTGATCGGCCCGTTCTGGATCACCATCGCCACCGGCGTCCAGGCCATCGCCATGGGCCTGCTGTATTCGGTGCTCCTGAACATCGATCTGCGCGAGTTCCTGCCGCACGTGACCGTTGGGCTGATCGTGTGGGGCCTGATCAGCGCCGCGATCCTCGAAGGCGGAGACGTCTTCGTCGCCAACGAGGGCCTGATCAAGCAGCTGCCCAGTGCGCTCAGCGTGCACGTCTATCGGTTGGTGTGGCGTCAGCTCCTGCTGCTCGGCCACAACCTGCTGATCTACGTGATCATCATCGCGATTTTCTGGCCGCCCGGCGGACTGCACTGGACCGTGATCTTCGCGATCCCGGCGCTGGTCCTGATTCTGCTCAACGCCGTGTGGGTGTCGATCCTCTTCGGCATCATCGCCACCCGCTACCGCGACATCGCCCCGATCCTCGGCAGCTTCGTCACGCTGATGTTCTTCATGACGCCGATCGTGTGGACCACCTCGGGCCTACAGCAGATGGGCGGCGAGGCCGCGAATCGCGCGAAGCTCGTCGAGATCAACCCGCTGTTCCACTACCTGGACATCATCCGGGCCCCTCTGATCGGCGAGGACCAGCAGGCGTACCACTGGTACATCGTGCTCGGGTTCACCGTCGTCGGGTGGGCGCTGGCCATCGTCGCTCTCAAGA
Source organism: Rhodococcus sp. 06-1460-1B (assembly GCF_002258475.1). NCBI lineage: Bacteria > Bacillati > Actinomycetota > Actinomycetes > Mycobacteriales > Nocardiaceae > Rhodococcus > Rhodococcus sp. 06-1460-1B. The sequence continues at coordinate 93,547 of NZ_NOYS01000022.1, read as the reverse complement.
AGTACCGGGCCCGCGTGCCCTACTGGGTTTAGGGGTCAGCAGTTGTCCATCAGCATCAGTACTCATGACGCATGCGTCGACTTCCCGATCTTCGACGCCAAGACGCGGTCCTTGAAGAAGGCGTTCCTCGGCAAAGCCGGCGGTGCCATCGACCGGAACTCCTCCGACGTCGTCGTCGTCGAAGCTCTCAAGAACATCACGATGAACCTGAAGGACGGCGATCGCGTCGGCCTGGTGGGTCACAACGGCGCGGGCAAGTCGACGCTGCTGCGGCTGCTCTCGGGCATCTACGAGCCGACGCGTGGCAGCGCCACCATCCGCGGCCGCGTCGCGCCGGTGTTCGATCTGGGCGTCGGTATGGACCCGGAGATCTCCGGTTACGAGAACATCATCATTCGTGGGCTGTTCCTCGGCCAGACGCGCAAGCAGATGCTCGCGAAGATGGACGAGATCGCCGACTTCACCGAACTCGGCGACTACCTCGACATGCCGCTGCGCACCTACTCCACAGGTATGCGGGTGCGCGTCGCGATGGGCGTCGTCACCAGCATCGACCCGGAGATCCTGCTGCTCGACGAGGGCATCGGTGCCGTCGACGCGGAGTTCATGAAGAAGGCCCGGCACCGACTGCAGCAGTTGGTGAAGCGCTCGGGAATCCTGGTGTTCGCCAGCCACTCCAACGAGTTCCTGGCTCAGCTGTGCGACACCGCGATGTGGATCGATCACGGCCAGATTCGCCAGCAGGGCGGCATCGAGGACGTGGTGCGGGCATACGACGGCGACGACGCCGGTGACCACGTCGCGCAGATCCTGAAAGAGATCGAGCGCGAGGACAACACCGGTGCCTGACAAGATTGTCGGGGTCATCGTCACGCACAAGCGGCGTGAGTTGTTGGCTCTGTCGTTGGACGTGATCGGTGCCCAGACGCGTCCGCTCGATCATCTGGTCGTCGTCGACAATGCGAACGAGCCGGACGTCCGTGAGTTGGTGGAGTCGACGGCCCTGCCGACGACGTACCTCGGCTCGCAGCACAATCTGGGTGGCGCAGGCGGATTCGCGCTCGGCATTCTGTATGCGCTCTCGCTCGGCGCGGACTGGGTGTTTCTCGCCGACGACGACGGCCGACCCGAGGGCCCGAAGGTCCTCGAAACCCTCTACGACTGCGCGCTCGCGCACGGACTGGACGAGGTCTCCCCAGTCGTCTGTGACATCGAGGATCCGGATCGCTTGGCGTTTCCGCTGCGACGCGGCGTCGAGTGGCGCCGTCTTCGCTCGGAGTTGATCGACCCGGAGAATCCCGAAGACGATCTGCTCGAAGGCATCGCATCGTTGTTCAACGGTGCCCTGTTCAAGGCGTCGACGATCGATGCGGTGGGCGTACCCGATCTGCGGCTGTTCGTGCGCGGTGACGAGGTGGAAGTACACCGCCGATTGCAGCGCTCGGGCCTGAAGTTCGGAACGTGTCTCACGACCGCGTACGTGCACCCCAACGGAGCCGAAGAGTTCAAGCCGATCCTCGGTGGCCGGATGCACACGCAGTACCCGGAGGATGCGACCAAGCGGTACTTCACCTACCGCAACCGCGGTTACCTCATGTCGCAGCCCGGAATGCGAAAGCTGTTGCCGCAGGAGTGGATTCGCTTCACTTGGTTCTTCCTGATCACCACCAGGAATCCTCGCGGTCTGGCCGAGTGGTTCCGGTTGCGCGGACTCGGCCGTCGAGAGCACTTTCGTAAGCCCTGACGTGTTTGCGAACGCGCCCTCACCAGCTACCGTGTGCCCATGACGGAACCTCGGAAGCTCGCGGATCGCATCAAGTCGTCGGCTCGAGAAAAACTTCAACGAGCAATCGGTGAGGTTCTGGCGCAGCAGACCGCGCAGCTGGCCGAGCAGACCAGCGATCAGCAAGCGAAATTGCTCGACGTCCTCGAACGTCAACGACGTGAGATCGACGATCTGCACGCCTTCATTCGCGGTCTCGAGATGCGGATGCGTCGCGACATTCCGTACGCCTCCGACGTCGAGGCCGCCGCCCAGAGCGCAGAATTCGCCGAAGAGATGATGCCGGAGGCACCGACCTTCCTGCGGCCGCACGCAACACTGCGATTCGCACTCGGTGAGGTCTCCATTCGCGGCATGGCGCTCGAGTTCGGAGTGGCCAGCGGGACGACGCTCGAGATCATCGCCGAGGAATTGGCGTCGCGTAAGGACATCACCGTCGTCGCCGGATTCGATGTGTTCTCCGGCCTACCCGAGACCTGGCGTACGGGCTTCCCGAAGGGACTGTTCGAGCAGGACACGATCCCCGAAGTGCCCGGCGCACAGATCGTCCCGGGGCTGTTCGAGGATTCTCTGCCGGGCTTCCTGAAGGGCCACCACGAGAAGTTGGCCTTCCTGCACCTCGACGCCGACCTGTACTCGTCGACGGTCACCGTGCTGGACCTCGTGGCCGATCGACTCGCAGTGGGCACCGTCATCGTGTTCGACGAGTACTTCAACTTCCCCGGCTGGCGCAACCACGAGTACCGGGCGTGGACGGAATTCGTCGCACGCACCGGCACCGAATTCGACTACCTCGGGTACACCGCCGACAACGAACAGGTCGTCGTGCGGATTCGCACGGCACCCAAGGTCCGGTCGAACTAGCTACTGCCCGTAGAGACGAGCCCAGTTCTCGCGGCTCGTCAGCTGCGGGACGGCGGCGCGGTACGACGCTGCCACGGCGGGTGTCTCTGTGCGCAGACGCTTGAGTGCCGTCACCCCGCGCTTGAGCAGCTCGACGGCATGTGCCTTGTTGCGCTTGCGAACTCGGACGCCCTCTTGCGAGCGGTCGGTGACGATCGCGTGGGAGAACAGCGAGACGTGCCACCAGTGCGCGTCGTCGGCCGAGATGGAAACGGGGCCCGGATCCACCGTGCCGCGCCACTGGTTGAGGACGCGCTTGGCGAGCACGGCGAATTCCATGCTCTTCTTCGGGTGCGGGCCGGCCGGGGTGATGAACATGTCGGCCGGACGCACCCCCGGAACGTCGTTGGCGTTGTGCCGCTTGGTTTCTCCGTACGCTGCGCGCTCGCGCCGAATGGAACCGGCCGCGTCCATGCCGCCGTCGAGCAGATGTTCCGGACCGGCCAGGAAGTCCTCGACGGACTTGATCAGCGTGTACGCCATGCCGTACTGCATCGACACCAGGTAGCGAAGCAGGTCGGTGAACAGCTGCTTGGCCAGCGTCTTACCGTCGAGTTCGATGTGCAGGGCGGCGGTGATCATGCCGTTGCGCAGGTTGAAGTAGCGGTGCCACTCGTCCCAGTCCTTCCACGCGAAGTCGGCGTGCCACACCGCTGCGCCCGGCAGCGTGACGGTGGCGAATCCGTTTGCGCGCGAACGGTGCCCGTACTCGATGTCGTCCCACTGGAAGAACAGCGGCAACGGGTAGCCGACCTGCCCGACGATCTCCGACGGGATGAGGCACGACCACCAGCCGTTGTATCCGGCGTCGACGCGGACGTCCTGCTGACGCTTGCGCTTGAATGCGCTCTTGTCCGATACCGCGTTCTTGACGTGGACTCCGGCCTCGAGCTTCTGCAGGTTGGCCACCTCGGCACCGACGTGCACGCGGTCAGGGTGCAGCAGGTACAGCATCTGGGCGCCGATGATCGCCGGCTCGACGGTCATGTTGGCGAACGAGTTCATGCGCACGATCGCCTCGGGCTCGCACAGCACGTCGTCGTCCATGAAGATCACGTTGGCCGGATCGCCGCCCTTGCCCTGTACCTCGTACAGGCCGCGGGTGAACCCGCCGGCACCTCCGAGATTGGGCTGGGTGATGTAGACGAGCTTGTCGCCGAGCTCGGCCGCCACGCGCTGGAACTTCTCCCGCGTCTGCACCTGATCGGTGCCCTGATCGACGACGTAGACGTTGTCGACACCGAGCAGAGCGATGGGATCGTCGGCCATGGCAGCGACGGTGTTGGCGCAGTCGTCGGCGCGATTGAACGTGCAGATCACCACCGAGGTGGGACGCAGCTTCTCCGGTGCGGCGACGGTCCATTCCGCGTCCTGCACCGACAACTCGCTCGATGTGGTGGTGAAGCGGACGTACAGCGCGCCGCCGTCGAGGAACTGCGTGGTGGCGACGGGAACGGCCAACTGAGTCGACGCGTTCGCGGAATCGACCGTTGTGCTGGCCATCGTGCGCTCGTGACCCTTGTAGTCCGTGGCCACCAGATCGATCCGGCCGGCACCGGCGACGGTCGCCCGGAACACCACCTCGGTGACGGTGGTCCACCGCTGCCAGTAGCTGGCCGGGAACCGTCCGAAGTAGCTGTTGGTATGTACGACGCTGCGCTTGGCGATCCGGACACCGGTGCGGGTGCGCTCGGCGTTGCCCTTGCGGACCTCGCTGTACATGTCTGCGCTGACCAGGGGCGACGGGCCGTCGAACAGAAGCCTCTGAACTGTCAGTTCGGCCGTGTCGTCACCGCCGGCGGCAGCCGGCACGTCCGAGGAACCGAGACGATCGAGAGCAGTGCCGTCCATACCGAGAAATACCCCATCCAGTTCGAGTAGTGACAGTTCGAGCGATCACAGGTGTGGCCGTACCGAGAAGAAGACCACTGACCATGGTTGCACAGCCCACGGCCGATCCGTCCGACGCTCGCCGCACTGCCCGCCACCTACTCCCCTTCCCGAACCCTCTCCATCAGCACCCGAGCGGCGTCGGCCGGGTGCGTGTACGGCCACCAGTGGCCCGACTCGACGTGAACGACGCGCAGGTCGGGGATCCACCGATCGAGACCCTCGGTGAGGTTCGTCGACAGCATCGGGTCGTGTGTCGGGACCACCACGGTGGTCGGGACGACGCATCGCGGATCGGGCCCACGGAGCACACGCCGCAGCACGTTGGCCCGGTACAGCGCGATGCCGCGCTGCTGGTCGGTAGCCGTCGGGGTCGGCTCGCCCTCGGCCTGCAGTCGGGCCAGCAGAGCCGGTATTCGCGTTCGCAGGACGGGCACGTGAAACCCGAAGACGTACCAGGACCTGGCCAACTGCCCCACCAGCGACGGCCACCGATGCGGCCGGACCGACCGCGCCCGTGCCACCTGCCGCAGATGATCCAGACTCGGCCCCGACACCGACGTGTACGACGCGAATGCGGTGCTCGCCCGAGGCGAGGCCATCGCCTCCCACATCTGGACCGACCCCCAGTCGTGGGCGAAGACGTGCACCTTGCCGGTGAGGCCCGGAATCGACTCGACCACCGCGAAGGCGTCCCGCGCCAGCTGCTCGATGGCGACGTCTGCCGCAGGCTCCAACACGGACGCTGCGCTGCCTCGAGTGTCGTAGGCGATCACCCGGACCGTGTCACCGAGCGCGGTGATCAGCGGATCGAACACGTGACGGTTGTCGGGATAGCCGTGCACCAGCAGCACTGTGGACTTCGCGGCCGGGTCCCCGTATTCGAAGACGGGAAGCTCGGCACCGGCGATGCGCACCGTCCAGTGGGTCATCCCGCGTCGGTCAGGGCATGCAGTGCGCCGCCACGCAACAGGTGAGCAATCATCTTCAACCGCATGGCTTCCTGCTCGGGCTGCGGATGGACCACGGCTGCCAACGCCTCGCCGTCGAGCAGGTGGACGACGCTGAAGACCACCGTTTCCAGATGCTGCGGATCGATCACGCCGGCAACGGGAAGCGCACGAGCAAGTTCGGCGATCTGCTCGTGATATCGAACGGTGAAGGGCTGCAGTCTCTCTCGCAGCTCGTTGTCGCTGCGGGCGGCGGTCAACAGCTCGTACCAGGCCCCGTTGATCGGGGCGCGGCACGCTGCTCTGAGCAGTTCGAGACAGTGCTCGATGGATGCGCTACCGAAACCGGACAGGCCGCGGCGAAACTCCTCGAACTGACGTCGACGAACCTCGTCGGCTGCGGCGACGATCAGGTCGAGCCTGGTGTCGAAATGTCGAAACATGGCCCCGGACGACACCCCGGCCCGGCTGACGATTTCACTGACACTGGTTGCGGCGTAGCCCTTCTCGCACAACGACGAAATAGTCGCGTCGAGAAGTTTTCCGATGGTCTCGGTTCGACGCTGGTGTTGACTCGCCACTCACACACGCTCCCGGCGTCGCGGGGCCGTGGGAGTGCCTGCCCGCAGGAAGCTACCGGCCCGCTCCGACACACCGAACCAGGGCGCAAAGGTGCCGCCGGAGAACACGACTCGGCCCGCGACCAGAGTGGCGGTGACCGCTCGGTCGTTGCGATTGACCATGCGGCTCAGGCCACCGAATTCCGGCATGGTCTCCTCGCGATAGGCCAGGACATCCTCGTTCAGGCCCTCCGGGTCGATCACGACGATATCGGCACGGTCCCCCACCCGCAGGTGACCGGCGTCGACACCGTAGAAGTCGGCCAGTTCGCCGCTGAGCTTGTGCACTGCCTTCTCCACGGTCATGAACGGCCGGCGATCGTTTTGCGCGTCGTGCACGCGGTGCAGCAACCGAATGCCGAAGTTGTAGAACGCCATGTTGCGCAGATGAGCGCCGGCATCGGAGAAACCAACGGTCACCCCGGGCTGATTGATCAGCTTGTCCATCTGCCGCTTGCGGTGATTGGCAACCGTCGTGTGCCAGCGCAACTTTCGGCCGTGCTCGACCACCAGATCGAGGAACGCGTCCACCACGTGCACACCACGTTCGGCCGCGACCTCCGCGATGTTCTTTCCGACGACCGAGGCGTCGGGGCATTCGGTGATCTCGGCGTCGGCGAAGTCGCGATGCCAGACGCGCGAGCTGAACTTCTTCTCGAAGTCGGCACGGAACCAGCGGCGGTAGGCCTCGTCCGACAGTAACTCGTTGCGTCCCAACTCTTCTCGCAGATGCAGTGCGGCGCGGCCGGAGCCGAACTCCTCGAACACCACGAGATCGATGCCGTCGGAATACACGTCGAACGTGGTGGGGAGGTGCTGCCAGCGGAACTGACCCTTGCCCGGGCCGTTGACCATCCGGGCGAGCGGGCCGAAGACGCGATGGATCCACGGCGACGCCTTGGCATCGGCCGCCGCCAGCAACGAGATCTTGAGCGGAGTGCGGCCGACCCCGGTGGCCGAGGCGAGGAAGAACAACATGTCGTACTTGGTATTCAGGTTCGGAATGCTCTGCAACAACCGACCGCGTCGACGCAGAATCTTGTGCAGAGAACGGAATTCGCTCCACCGCGCATACGAGGACGGTAACGAACGAGACCGGTATCGATCGCCGTCCAACTTGTCCCACGGGTTCGTCATGGTCGACATTCCGAGCAGCCCGGCATCGAGCGCCTTCTCGAGCGCGTCGGACATGGCGCGCCACTCCTCGCGGGTGGGCTTCTGACTGCGATCGGTCGAGCGGTCCAATCCCATGACGTGCGCGCGCAGATCCGAATGCCCAACCAATGCAGCGATATTGGGACCGAGAGGCAGGCGCTCGAGCGCTGCGATGTACTCGTCGGGACTGTTCCAATTTTTGTGCGCATCGACGGCCTTGAGCACATGATCGCGGGGCAGCGCCTCGACCCGACTGAACAGATCCGCGATGTCGACCGGAGTGGAATAGAGAGTCGACAACGAACAGTTACCCAGGAGAACCGTCGTGACCCCGTGCCGGACGGATTCTTCGAGACCCGGCCCGACCAACACCTCTGCGTCGTAATGGGTGTGTACGTCCACGAACCCCGGCGTGACCCACTTGCCGGTGGCATCGACCACCTCGGTCGTCGCGCTCGGCTCGAGGGGAGTGGACGACACGGCCCGCACGACGCCGTCGACGATGCCCACATCCGCCCGAACTCCAGGGCCGCCGGATCCGTCATACACGGTTCCGCCGGCGATGACGACATCGAAAGGAATGTTCGGGTTCATGTGACCTCCGTCATAGAATGACGAAACAGTAACTTAGAGAGTGGTCACTCGCAATAGCCGCTTTCCTGCGGACATCTGCGTGGTGCATGCGTCGGCGTTTCGGCTCGGGAGCAAGGCGACAGCTACAGTCGGGTGTCTTTGCCCGAACTCACGGAGTTGACCCTTGCCCACCACGGATACCCAGATCGCGAGCAGCTCCCTGCCCGACAGCAGACGAGAGCGCCTCGTATGGGGAGCGGCGATTGCGGCCGTCGTCGTGTTGGGCTATCTCTTGGTGCTCAGCGTCGACCCTCGCTTCTTCTACATCGACGACACCGAATCCGGTGCCATCCCCAACTGGCTTCAACTCGGGCGCATCATGCGCGACGGTCACTTCCCGTCCCTCGTGCTCGATCAGTGGATGGCGGGCAACTATCCCGTCGAAGGCCAGGGCGGACTGTGGAACCCGGTGCAGATGGCGATCAACTACGTCTCGCCCTCGATCGACAACCTGGTCCTGCTCGCGACGGTCGTCAAACTCGGCTTCTCGATCCTGCTGGCCTGGGGTGTGTACCGCGTCGCGCTCGTCTACGGGGCACGCGCGAACTGGGCCGCTGTCGCAGGCGCAAGCGCGCCGTTCGTCGGCTTCACCCTGTTCTTCGAGAACACCTCGTGGGTGACGGCCCTCATCGGCACCGCGTACATCACCAACGCATGGGCGAGCTCGGTGAAGTACGCCCGCGGCCACAGCGGCCCCGTCGTGCCGTTCGTGTTCCTCTACCTGGCCATCAGCGTGGGATACGTCCACGCCGCGGTCATGGCCGGAGTCATGATCGGCTCGGTCGCGATCGGCGAACGGTTGTTCCAGCGCCTGTGGCGTCCGGCGCTGAAGGTGTGCAGCGTCGGCATCGCCGCGGCCGCCTGCGGGGCCGTCACCTTTCTGCCGGGAGTACTGACCTCCGCGGTCACCTGGCGCAGCGGTGACGAGGGAACGTTCAACGACAACTTCCTGACGGCACCGTGGTCGGAATCGTTGACCGCCAGCATCCCGACGGCCGTGACCAGCATCGAATCGTGGGCAGGCGAGACCACCGAGTCCCCGGTCACCTACATCGCCTGGTTCCTCGTCCCTGCGCTCGCGTTCATCGCGTGGCGTCGGGTGCCCACGGCGTTGCGTGAGCTGGCCGCACCACTGATTCTGTTGGCGTTCGCGCTGGTCTTCACCGCGGGCCCCAGCGATATCGGCCCCATCCGCTGGCCCGCGCGCATCCTCCCCTTCGTCGCCATCGTCGCGTTGATCCTCGTCGTCACCCTGATCAGCCGATACGGAACTCTGGACAAGCTGCGGCCCCGATTGCTCGCCGCCGGCCTGCTGACGCTGGTGTTGCTGCTGCGTGCCGGCTCGTCGGGTCCGGAGTTCTTCGGCCGCCACATTGTTGCTGCGCTCGCGATCCTGCTGGTCGGCGCACTCGCCCTGCTGCTCGCCCACCGCTTCTCCACCCGGGCCACCGCCGCGCTGATCCTGGTCACGATCGCGCCGATCGCGATGTACCAGGTGGCCGGGTACCAACCGCCGTTCGCCAAATGGTGGCTCCCCACCTCGCAGTCCGAGGCCAAGGCGCAGTTCCCGCAGTGGCAGGGCTCGACGCTGCAGCTCGGCAGTCGTGCGCTGACCGAGACCGAAGCCGACGGGCCCGACGACCCGCAGTTGCCGTGGCACTCGCAGGTCTACGGCAACTCCGCCAAGGTGATGGGCCTGGACTACGTCAACGCCTACACCCCCGTCGGCTACCTCGATTTCGCAAACCTGCTGTGCTTCGAGCACGAGGGTTCGACCTGCACCGACGCCTTCGATCGGCTCTTCGAGATCGAGCCGTACACCGGCAAGACCTATGCCGATCTGATGCAGCTGGACCGCGTCGTGCTGCAGAAACTGCAGTATCCGCTGGCCGAGAGGGAGGCCGCGCCCGCAGGCTGGCAGTGGGTCACCGCGCCCACCCCCGACTCCGCTCGGCAGGTCTACGTCCTCGAACGCGTCGATGGATTGATTCCTGACGCGTCGGGACGCGTCGTAGCGACGGTGAACGCCTCCGCCGACCCGATCTCGTCCGACGCGGACTCCGAGCACGTCACCGTCTCCGCGCCCGCCGGCGGCAGCGTCGTCTTCTCGCGGTTGGCCTGGCCCGGCTACACCGCCACTCTGAACGGTGAGCCGCTGCAGACGAAAGGCCTGGCCGATATCTTCCTGTACGTCGACCTGCCGCCCGGCACCGACGCAGCGGACCTGGAACTCACTTTCCGGCCGCCCGGTGAACGACTCGGACTCGCTGCCATGGCCGGTGGGGTGATGGTGCTGATCGGCCTGGTCGTACTCGATGTTCGACGACGTCGACGCCCCTCCGCGCCGGAGTTCGGCAGTACGACGTCCAGCAGATAGGGTCAGACCTCGTGACGTCCGACGCTGCTGCTCCGCACCGCATCTCCATCGTGGTTCCGGTCTACCAGGGCGAACGGACGCTCAGCGCGCTGATGGACGAGATCATCCCGTTGACGCAGGTCACCTACACGCCCCTCGGGCGGCCGATGATCGTCGAAGAAGTTCTCCTCGTGTTCGATCACGGACCCGACAACTCCGCAGCCGTGATCCGGCAGCTGACCGAGGCGCATACGTTCGTTCGTGGCGTGTGGCTCAGTCGTAACTTCGGCCAACACCCGGCCACCCTCGCCGGCATGGCTTCGAGCGGCGGCGAGTGGATCGTCACGATGGACGAGGACGGCCAGCATGACCCGGCCGCGATCGGCGGCATGCTCGATACCGCCCTCGACCGGCAATCCACCGTCGTCTACGCCAAGCCGACGAACGTCGCACCGCACGGACTCTGGCGCAACGCCGCCTCACGCGGAGCGAAGTGGCTCATCGCCAAGGCTCTGGCCGGAGACAACACCGTCGACTACCAGAGCTACCGCCTGGTCCTCGGCGAAGTCGGTCGATCCGTTGCCGCCTACGCCGGCTCCGAGGCATACCTCGACATCGCACTCGGGTGGATTGCAGGCGACGTCACGACGAGCCCGGTGGCCCTGCGAGAAGAAGTGGACCGTCGATCGGGATACCGGCTGCGGACGCTTCTGTCGCACTTCTGGCGAATGGTGCTCTCCAGCGGCACCAAAGGTCTGCGGCTGGTGTCCTTCATCGGCATCGCCTTCGCGCTACTGGGCCTCGTTCTCGTCGCCTACGTGCTGGTGTCGTACTTCGTCTTCGATTCCGGTGCCGAAGTGCGAGGCTGGGCATCGACGATGGTGATCCTGCTGTTCGGCTTCGGAGCCACCCTGTTCTCGCTCGGAGTGGTGGCCGAGTACGTCGGCGTCAACGTCAAGACCGCCATGGGCAAGCCGCCCTACCTGATCGTGACCGACCCTGGAAACGGGCCGCTCGGACGCACCGAACCGTCGACCGATCCCGCACCGCCGGCGTGAGCGCGACGACGCACACCTGGGTCGTCGGCAGCGGCGGACTGCTCGGCGCATCGGTGACGCGGGAAGCTCGACGACGCGGACATCACGTGCACACCAGTGCAATCCCGTGGTCCGACCGGTCACTGGCCGAAGAAACTCTGCTGCAACGCTGTTCGGCCTTCTTCGACTCGTTCCGGACCGGCGCGTGGAACGTCGTCTGGGCCGCCGGAGCCGGCGTGAACGGCACCAGCGCAGCACAATTCGCCGAAGAGAACGATCTGATCCGGACCGTACTGGCCCGGATCGAGTCCGTCGCTGCGGACCGCGCGGACACCGGAACGGTGTTTCTCGCGTCGTCTGCCGGAGGCGTCTACGCCGGCGCACCGGGAGCCCCACACGACGAAGAAACACCGCCGATCCCGTTGGGCGATTACGGTTTCGCGAAACTGCAGTCCGAGTCGGTCGCGACCGAATTCGGCATCCGCACCGGGGTCAACGTTGTCGTCGGCCGATTCGCCAACCTCTACGGCCCGGGACAGAATCTCGCGAAACCTCAGGGGTTGATCTCGCACCTGTGCCGCGGATACCTGATGGCCTCACCGGTGTCGATCTACGTCCCCATGGACACCCTGCGCGATTACCTCTACGTCAGCGACGCCGCCGAAATGGTGGCCGACGCCCTAACCGTCTCCGCCGAACGACGTATCGCTCCGACCGTCAAGATCTTCGCCTCGGGTGAGGCCGTCACCATCGGTTCCATTCTCGGTGCCTGCCGAACGGTCTTTCGTCGACGCCCCAACGTAGTGCTGGCGGCCTCTCCCCTCGCGGCGTTCCAAGGACGCGACCTACGACTGCGGTCGAACGTCTGGCCGCAGATCGATCGACGCACCCACCGCACACTGCCTGCGGGTATCGCCTCGACCCTGTTCGCGACGCGTCAGGCACTGGCGGTGGGCCGATGACCGAACCGCAGACTCCCGCGCCTCCGGCCGGCATGAACGGTGCACCGGGACCACTGATGCGCATCGTCAAGAATCAGAAGATCGCATTTCTGCTCGTCGGCGGCGTCAACACCGCACTGGGCACCGCATGGTTCATCGTGTGGCAGTTGCTGATCGGCGAGCGATACGGCTACCACGCCGCCATCGTGCTCGGGTATCTCTGCAACGTACTGTGCGCGTTCGCGATGTATCGCTACCTCGTGTTTCGCGTTCGCGGGCACTTCTTCAGAGATCTGCTCCGGTTCTTCGTGGTCAACTTCGGAGCGTTCCTCGCCAACATCTCACTGATGACCCTCGCTGTCTCGGTGTTCCACTTCCCGCCCATCCCTTCCCAATTGGTCGTCACAGCAGTGATGGCAGTCGTCAGCTTCTTCGGCTACCGCGACTTCTCGTTTCGCAGAAAGAGCCAGGACCCCACACCATGACACCCCGAGTTTCCGTCGTCGTCCCGGCGTACAACAACGCCGAATACCTGGCCGAGACCATCGATTCGATTCTCGCCCAGACGTTCACGGACTTCGAGCTGGTCATTGCCGACCACTCGTCGACCGACGGCACCCTGGCCGTTGCCCAGAAGTACGACGATCCACGCATTCGACTCCTCACCACACCCGCGGGCGGCGGGGCACAGGCCAACTGGAATCGCGTCACCGAAGAAGCGTCGGGCGAGCTGATCAAACTCGTGTGCGGTGACGACACCATCCACCGCACCGCGCTCGCCGCCCAGGTTCAGGCTTTCGACGCCCATCCGACCGCGGTACTCGTCGCCGCGCAACGCACGTTGATCGACGCCAACAGCAAAACCGTCATCGCCGCGCGCGGACTCGGCGGACTACAGGGAAAGACGTCGGGTCGAGTGGCCGCGAGAACGGCAGTTCGGGCCGGAGCCAACATCTTCGGTGAACCCGGCGGCGTCATGATGAAGCTGTCGGAACTGCGCGCAGTCGGACTGTGGGACAACAGTCATCCGTACCTGATCGACCAGGCCACCTTCATTGCGGTAGCGCTGCGCGGCGACATCGTTGCCATTCCCCAGCCGCTGGCGTCGTTTCGCATCAACTCGGGACAGTGGAGCGTCGAGCTCGCCACCCAGCAGGCCCGTCAGGCCGCCGACTTCCACCGCTCCCTCCAGGCGAGCGACCCGACGTTGTTGTCCGACAGTGACGTTCGCATCGGCAACGCCAAGGCACTCATGACCTCGTTCATGCGGCGAGCCGTGTACCTGCTGCTGCGACATCGGATGTCGCGCAGCAGCTAAGGCAGTACGGACTCCTTCGTCGCATAGACGGCCTCGGTGGCGTCCTTCTGCGGTCGCCACCACTGCTCATTGTCGCGGTACCAGTCGACGGTCGCTTTCAACCCTGCTCGGAAGTCGACATAGGTTGGTGTCCAACCCAATTCGGTGCGGAGTTTGGTCGAGTCGATGGCGTAGCGCAGATCGTGGCCGGGGCGGTCGGTGACGAAATCGAAGGCATCGGGCTCGTGGCCGGTCTCTTCGAGGATCGCTTCGAGGACGGTGCGGTTGTTGGCTTCGCCGTCGGCTCCGATGAGGTAGGTCTCGCCGATGCGGCCACCGTCTATGATGGCCCAGACGGCGCTGTTGTGGTCGTCGACGTGGATCCAGTCGCGCACGTTCTGGCCGGCACCGTAGAGCTTGGGGCGTGAGCCGCTGAGGATGTTGGTGATCTGACGCGGGATGAACTTCTCCACGTGCTGATACGGACCGTAGTTGTTGGAGCAGTTCGAGATGGTGGAGCGGACGCCGAACGATCGGGTCCACGCGCGCACCAGCAGATCGCTTGACGCCTTGGTCGACGAGTACGGGCTCGACGGGTTGTACGGGGTCGATTCGGTGAATCTCGCCGGGTCGTCGAGTTCGAGGTCGCCGTAGACCTCGTCGGTGGAGATGTGGTGGTAGCGGACGTCGTGCTCGCGGACCGCATTGAGCAACGTGGTGGTTCCGATGACGTTGGTGTGCACGAACGGCCACGGGTCGGTCAACGAGTTGTCGTTGTGGGATTCGGCGGCGAAGTGGACGACGAGATCGGTCTCGCGGACGAGGCGGTCGACGAGATCGGCGTCGGCGATGTCGCCGTGCACGAAGTCGATGCGATCGGCGACGGGGTCCAGAGAGGCCTTGTTGCCGGCGTAGGTGAGCTTGTCGAGCACGGTGACCTGGGAGTCGGGGCGCTGCGCGAGGGTCTGATGTACGAAGTTCGCGCCGATGAACCCGGCCCCACCCGTGACGAGAATTCTCATGAACAGGCACTTTACCGGTGGAGGGTCGTGCGGGCCGTTCTTGTCGGGCGCGCGTGCTAGCTTCTGTTCGACTTCGGGGGGAGTACGTCAATGGGTCTGGGAAAAATTCTTGTCCGCCTCGCGGCACTGACAACGCTGCTGTTCGGGTTCATGTGGGCAATTCCGCAGCTGGCTCCGCAAGTGCCGGAACCGTACGAGGGTGTACGGACTCTGCCACCGGTGTCACCCAGACCCACGGGCTCGACGACAGTGCCGCCGCCCCTGCCGCCGGGTTTTCCGTCGATGGAACGCCCGCCACCGAAAATCGAGGTGCCCGACGGGCAGCCGCAGCCCATCGCCACCAAATTCGGCTGGACTTACGACATACCAGCAGAGTGGCGGAACTTTTCGACCGGAATCGCGGGTTGGTCGAATGCCGGTCGATCGGTCGTCTACGGCTCGATCGGAGATTTCGGGAGCAATTACTGCCCGGAATCCGACGGGTCGACGCTTGCCATGTCCGGCATGACCGGGCGCCGCGCGATGGATCTGCACACCGCAGCGCTCGACGCAGCACGAGGCGCAGAGATCATCTTCGGCGACGACTCCGCCGCACCGCCTCGAATCGAGTACTCGCAGCCGAGCGACATCGAGGTCGCAGGCGGGCCGGCTGTGCGATACACCGTCACGGCATCGAGCGTGCACAAGCGAGCCGACTGTGACCCCACGAAGGGGACGTTCGATGTTGTTGCCGTGCCCGGGTTCGCGACGGCGACGGTCGCCGTGTTCTTCGTGAAGCTGGACCTCGCTGTCGACGGGGCAGTGGATCATTCGGTCGTCGAAGACATCATTTCCACACTCCGCCGTACCGATCCCGGCGGGGTGACGCGATGACCAAAGAACTCCTTTCGGCGGACGCGGCGAACATCGCCGGTCTCGGTAATCTTCTCGATCGCATCGGTGCCGATACCCTGGCCAGTCACCACTACTTGCTCGACAACGCGGGCCTCGGCGAGAACGTGGTCGGAGAAATTCTGAAGAAGCTGAGTCCGTATATCGCGCGCTTCCAAGAGATGACCCGCACCCGACACGTTCACCTGTCGGCCAACTGCGGCGAGATGGGGGCCGAGCTGAACAAAGCTGCCTGGTTGTATGCCGATCAAGATCGAAAGAACTACGACCTGCTCAACGCCCACACATCTGTGCCACCGCTACCCGGCAGCGACCGCGGGAGTTCGGATCACGCCGCGGCCGGGAATGTAGACGAATTCGACGGTGCCGCTGACTACAGTCATCCTCACGGAATCGATTATCCTCCAACCAATCCCGCCATCGACGACATCCGCGACGTGCTCGCCGATGCCTCCGAGTGGCTCGGCGAGATCGACCGAACGATCTTCGAACTCTCCGGGTGGAGTCCGCTACGCGAAGCGACCATTCCTGTCACCGGCAACTGGAACGAAATCCGTCGAATCGGTCAGGCGTACCAGATTGCGGGCGACGCCATGGAAGCCGCAGCAGAGTCGTTGGCTGCAGGAGTACGCCGCGTCGACGGTCACTGGAACGGTGCAGCCGCACAGGCATTCACCGACTATGCCGACCGACAACTCGCCGCAATGCGATGGGAAGGGCATGCCGGCCGAACGATCGCCGCAATCTGTACAGCCATCGCCGAGCAACTTCGTGGCGCAGCGCTGGCAGTGGTCCGCAAGATCGTCGAATTGCTCGAGTCCGAAGTGGCCCTCGACAACGCCCGCGGTGCGCTGAAGGTCGTGCTCAAGAAAGTGCCGGTGGTCGGCACTACATGGCAGGTGGAGAGCATCATCGAAATATGCTTGACGACAATGGATCTGACCAAGGATCTCATTGTGAAGATCGAGCAGGTGGTCGACGACTTCGGCGGGTTCCTCGACGCGCTCGGCGACCCCGAAGGCCAGGTGGGCCAGAAGATCGACGACACACTGCGGCCGCTGAACGACCTCCTCGACTACGGCAAGCAAGCCGTCGAAGCGGGCAAGACCGCGGATATCCGACCGGTACTCGACACACCGGACGAGGACTTCTCCGTCGGCACCGGCGACGAACCATGGAGGGACGCATGATCGAGTCCCTGCCTCCGCACGCCCGCGCTGCCTACGACCGACTGATGGCATCCTGCGGAGAGCTCGAAGCCATGCGTACACGCGCCTCGAACGCAGACCTGAAAACCCGGACCGTCACAACGGAACTACTGGCCCGCGTGGCGTCCTCACCGCGAGCGTCGGCCGACCTGTTCCACTACGCACGCCGCGTCGCGTCGGGTGAATGCAGTTGGGAACGAATCCAGGTGGACGCGAATCCGCTGCCTCCGGAGGTGGACGAGCTCACAGCCGATCCGCTGATCGTGTGGCCGTCGGAATGGCCGACATCGACGACCGAAGCCCTGTCTCAGCCCTATCGAATCCCGTGGCAGTGAGCGCCGCTGGACGTGTCAGGACCGTCGAACAGTACGCCCGGCAAAAGCCGCGATGCGCTCGTACGCGTTTGCTCCGTCGGGTGCAGGCTGCTCGGGATCGAAGGCACCACCCCTGCGCTCATCGGTCATATTGGCCGACATGAACACCATCCCCTCCTCCGCCACGGTCTGGTCGAAGTCGTCGGTACCGCGCCCGAGCGCGGTCGCAAGGTCCCACGCGTGCACCGAAAGTTCAGCAGCGACCATGCCGGCCGGCAGCGGTGAACCTGCGTCGAGCTCGGTCAGCAGTTCGCGGGTCCGGGCGGTCCACAGCGGAACCGGATCCGAGGAGGGCTCGGGTGCGGCCGACCAGTCGATCTCCCCACCTCGCGCCATCGTCACCAGGTTGGCCGCGGTGTGCACCAGGTGGTCCGTCAGGTCAGCGACTGTCCACTCCGTGCAGGGCGTGGCCGACGCGCGTTCGGCGTCGGTCATTCCGGCCATCAATTCGGTGATCTGAGTGGCACCGGTGGCGATCTGGCTACTCGTCGTCACGTGGCTTGTCCTTTGTTCGGTCGACGGGCGGTTCCGTCGGAACGGGGCAGGGCTGGCCGGAGTCTATGGGCAGTTGCCACCTCGCGCGCCGGAACGAAGGTGCACGACCGAGCGGGTGATCGGAGGGTCTGGAAGACTTCGGGCTCATGCGGGGAATCATTCTGGCGGGCGGCACGGGCTCAAGGCTTCATCCGATCACTATGGGAGTGAGCAAACAGCTGGTCCCGGTCTACGACAAACCGATGATCTACTACCCCCTCTCGACCCTGATCCTCGCCGGCATCCGAGAGATCCTCATCATCACCACGCCTCAGGACGCCGACCAGTTCGCACGCCTGCTCGGCGACGGCTCCCAATTCGGCATCTCCTTGACCTACAAGGTCCAACACGAACCCAACGGCCTCGCCCAAGCCTTCGTCCTCGGAGCCGATCACATCGGCACCGACTCCGCCGCCCTGGTGCTCGGCGACAACATCTTCTACGGCCCCGGCCTGGGCACCCAACTCTCACGCTTCGACACCATCGACGGCGGCGCCGTCTTCGCCTACGAGGTCTCCGACCCCACCGCCTACGGCGTCATCGAATTCGATGCGAACCGCAAAGCCATCTCCCTCGAGGAGAAACCGGCCGCCCCGAAATCGAACTACGCCGTCCCGGGCCT
This sequence comes from Rhodococcus sp. 06-1460-1B, assembly GCF_002258475.1. Taxonomy (NCBI): domain Bacteria; kingdom Bacillati; phylum Actinomycetota; class Actinomycetes; order Mycobacteriales; family Nocardiaceae; genus Rhodococcus; species Rhodococcus sp. 06-1460-1B. Next base: position 75,331 of record NZ_NOYS01000022.1, on the reverse strand, counting down.
GTACTTCTACGACAACGACGTCATCGCCATCGCCCGCGACCTCGCCCCCTCCGCCCGCGGGGAATACGAGATCACCGACGTCAACCGCCACTACCTCGACGCCGGCCGCCTGCAGGTCGAAGTCCTCCCCCGCGGCACCGCCTGGCTCGACACCGGCACCTTCGACTCCCTCCTCGACGCCTCCAACTACGTGCGCACCATCGAACAACGCCAAGGACTCAAGATCGGGTCCCCCGAAGAAGTCGCCTGGCGACGAGGATTCATCACCGACGACGAACTGCGCGCCCGCGCCGAGACACTCGTCAAATCCGGCTACGGCCGCTACCTGCTGGACCTGATCGACCGAGGAAACAGATGACCTTTCGTGAACTGAAGATATCCGGTGCCTACGAATACACCCCACGCCAGTTCGGTGACGACCGCGGCGTGTTCTTCGAATGGTTCAAAGCGAGCCTGTTCGAGGAGACCACCGGGCGAGCCCTGGATCTGAAGCAGGCGAACTGCTCGGTCTCCGCCGCCGGAGTGCTGCGCGGTATCCACTTCACCAGCAACCCACCCGGGCAAGCGAAATACGTCACCTGCGCCCGTGGAGCGTTCCTCGACGTCATCGTCGACCTGCGCGTCGGCTCCCCGACGTTCGGGCAATGGGACAGCGTGCTGATCGACGACATCGACCGCAAAGCGGTGTTCCTCTCCGAAGGCCTCGGGCACGCCATCTTGTCGTTGGAAGACAACTCCACCGTCATGTATCTGTGCGGCCTCGAGTACACCCCGGCACTGGACCGCGACATCAACCCCCTCGACCCCGCCCTGGGCATCGACTGGCCCACCACCGGCCGCGACGGATCGCCTCTGACCTACGAGCTCTCCGCCAAAGACAAAGCCGCCCCCACCCTCACCGAAGCCCTCGAAGCAGGAAACCTGCCCACCTTCTGAGTTGGTCGTTGTTGGGGCGACACCGCGGTCGTGCGGCGTCGCCCCAACACCCGATGCGAAGGCTACAGACGGTCTTTCCGTCGACCGCGCGTGCTCCACAAAGGTTGAGCCGCAGCAAGTTCCGTTTCCGTCGCCGTCCGGAACGGAGACGCCGACTGGTCGACCTGCGGGTGCGCATCCTGCCCTCGGGTGGCTCGCAAACTGAGGATCACGGAGACCGCGAGAATCGACGAGATGACACCGAGCGAGACGGCGGTGGGGATGTAGAACACGTCGACCTTGAGTGCCATCTTGATGCCGACCCAGATCAGGACCAACGCCAGTCCCACCTTCAGATACACGAATCGGTGCATCAGGTCCGCGAGCAGAAAGTACATCGCCCGCAGTCCGAGAATGGCGAATGCGTTGGCGGTGAACACCAGGAAGGGGATGTCGGTGACGGCGAAGATCGCCGGGATGGAATCGACAGCGAAGACGATGTCGGTGACCTCGACGAGTACGAGCACCGCCAACAGTGGAGTGGCCAACGCAACGCCCCCGATGCGCACCACGAACTTCTGCCCGTAGAACGCGTCGGTCATGGGAACGTAGCGACGGAACAACCGCAGCGTACGAGACTGTTCGGGATCGAGATGCTCGTTGCGCTGACGCACCATGCGGTATCCGGAGAAGATCAAGAAGGCCGCGAAGAGGTAGAGCACCGCGCTGAAGCTGGCGATGAGGGCAGATCCCCCGGCGATGAAGATGCCACGAAAGACCAGCGCACCGAGTACGCCGAAGAACAGGACGCGGTGTTGCAACTCCCTGGGCACCGCGAAATACGTGAAGATGATGGCCCACACGAACACGTTGTCGACCGCCAGCGACTTCTCGATCAGGTAGCCGGCGAAGTACTGCTGGCCGAACTCGGCACCGGCGGTGGCCCAGATCAGTACTCCGAATCCAACGCCGAAAGCGACCCAGATACCGGACCAGACAGCCGCTTCGCGCACTCCGATGACGTGTGCTCGCCGATGGGCGAACAAATCGACCGCAAGCATGGCGACGATGAAGCCGAGTACTGCCACCCAAGCCCAGAATGGAACGGACATGACAACCTCCAGTTCGGTGAACTGGAGGTCTCTCCCGCCCGATGCGGGCCGCTCGCCGGGCCCGGATTGCCGGGCCGTGGTGACGACGAAGCTGCTGGGGGATACTCCCCTCCTGGGGCCATATTGAACCAGGACTTCGGCCCGGGATCAAGGAAACTTAGCGCCCCACAACAGTTACCGAATTTTGAAGATCACGAACCGCTGCACCAGGAAGTTGATGACCGTCGCCGTTCCCTGCGCGACGACGAATGCCACGTTGGCGTACCAGAAGCCGTCGGGAAGAACCTGGTAGAGCCAGGTGTAGATCCCGACCTGGACGGCGAAGGTGACTCCGTACAACGCGACGACGGCGAAGAACCGAGCGCGGGACGGTGCCGCGTTGAACGTCCACCGACGGTTGATCAGGTACGCCGTGGTGGTGCCGAGCACGAACCCGATTGCCTTGGCCAGAGTCACCCCGACGCCGAACACGAAATGCAGGATCAGATTGACGCCCTGATCGACGATCGCCGACAGCACACCCGTCGCCAAGAACCGCACCACCTGCGTCTTGAGATCGAGGGCCGCGTCGGCGATGTTCTCGGTCAGTGGCAGCTCGACGGGCAGCGGGACGTGATGCTGCAGCTCGTCGTCCTCGGGCGACCAGTCGTCGTTCCCGGAGCCGTCTTCGATGGAGCGATCAGGGGTGGACACGAGGACTGACATTAGCTGCTATCGCAATGCGGGTACCCTCTTGAGCGATGTCCACGACAGCCGACGACGCACTCTTCCCCCTGGAACCACAGGCCGGGAACACTGCGCCGCTACCCACGCAGACCCGCACGATCTCCGGATTCGGACGCACCGCGCGCTCGACCGGAGAGGTGCTCGCTACCTCCGACCCCGAGCTCATCGCGAACGCGGTCAAGCAGGTCGCCGAGCAGAACGACTCCAAGCCGACTTACCTCCGACGCGGCGTCATTCCACGCGGCCTCGGCCGGTCTTACGGCGACAACGCACAGAACTCCGGTGGGCTCGTCATCGACATGACGGCGCTCAACCGCATTTACAGCATCGACACCGCGACGCGGATCGTCGATCTGGACGGCGGCGTGAGTCTCGATCAGCTGATGCGCGCTGCGCTGCCGTTCGGCCTGTGGGTACCGGTGCTTCCGGGTACCCGTCAGGTCACCATCGGTGGTGCCATCGGCTGCGACATCCACGGCAAGAACCACCACAGCGCGGGTAGCTTCGGCAACCACGTCCGCTCGATGGAACTGCTCACCGCCGATGGCCAGATCCGTCACCTGACGCCGACGGGCAAGAACGCCAAGCTCTTCTGGGCGACGGTCGGCGGCAACGGCCTGACCGGCATCATCCTGCGTGCGACGATCGAGATGACGCCGACAGAAACGGCTTATTTCATCAACGACGGCATCCGCACCGAGAGCCTCGACGAGACCGTCGCGGCTCACCAGGACGGCACCGAGGACAACTACACGTACTCGAGTGCGTGGTTCGACGTGATGAGCGCACCACCCAAGCTTGGGCGCGCGACGATTACTCGCGGATCGCTGGCCAAGTTCGACGAACTTCCCGCGAAACTGCAGAAGGATCCACTGAAGTTCGACGCACCCCAGCTCTTGACTGTGCCGGACATCTTTCCGATCAGCGGCTTGAACAAACTGTCGATGAGCATGATCGGCGAGGCGTACTACCGAATGGGCGGAAACTACACCGGCAAGGTGCAGAACCTGACGCAGTTCTACCACCCCCTCGACCTCGTCGGTGAGTGGAACAGAGGCTACGGGCCCAAGGGTTTCCTGCAGTACCAGTTCCTTGTTCCGACAGAGGCGCTCGAGGAGTTCAAGGACATCATCCGGTTCATTCAACGCTCCGGCCAGTACTCGGCACTAAACGTGTTCAAGCTGTTCGGGCCGGGAAACAAAGCTCCACTGAGCTTTCCGATGGCCGGCTGGAATGTCGCGATGGACTTCCCCATCAAGGCGGGGCTGAACGAGATGGTCCGCGAACTCGACAAGCGTGTGCTCGAGTTCGGCGGTCGTCTGTACACCGCGAAGGATTCGCGCACCGACGCCGAGACGTTCCACTCGATGTACCCGCGGATCGACGAATGGATCAAGGTTCGTCGATCTGTAGACCCCACAGGCGTTTTCGCCTCCGATATGGCTAGAAGGCTGGAACTGCTGTGACGATAGACGCCGTAGGTAACCCACAGACGATTCTCGTTCTGGGTGGCACCAGCGAGATCGGTCTCGCGATCACCGAGGAGTACCTGTCGAAGTCTCCGGCACGCGTCGTTCTCGCTGCGCTGCCCAACGATCCGCTGCGTGAGAGTGCCGTTGCACAGCTCACCGCCAAGGGCGCGAAGTCCGTGGACGTCATCGACTTCGACGCACTCGACACCGCGTCGCATCCGAAGGTCATCGATGCGGCCTGGGCCAAGGGTGACGTCGACGTCGCCATCGTTGCCTTCGCCGTCGACTTCGATGCCGAGCAGCTCTGGCAGGACCAGCGCAAGGCCGTCCTCGCCGCGAACATCAACTACACCGCTTCGGTGTCGGTCGGCGTTCTGCTGGGCGAGAAGATGAAGGCGCAGGCGTACGGCCGCATCATCGTCATGTCCTCGGTGGCAGGCGAGCGGGTCCGTCGCTCCAACTTCGTCTACGGCTCCACCAAGGCCGGCCTCGACGGTTTCTACCTCGGACTCGGAGAAGCATTGCGCGAGTTCGGTCCTCGGGTCACCGTCGTTCGTCCGGGCATGGTGCGCACCAAGTTCAGCGCCCACGTCAAGGAAGCACCGATGACCGTCGACAAGGAGGTCATCGCGAAGCTCGCGGTGAATGCATCGCGCAAGGGCACCCCGCTCATCTGGACTCCCGCACCGTGGCGTCTGGTGATGATGGTGCTGCGACACGTGCCGCGGCCGATCTTCCGCAAGCTGCCCATCTGATCTCGATGACTGACGGGGTTGCACCGGCTCGCAGAACCGCCTCTGCCGTCGGGGAGATCGTTCTCGGTGCGCTCGTCGCAGTCGTGGTGGCGACGGTCGGGCTGTACGCCTTCTCACTGGTTCAGTGGCCGGCGTTCAACTCGTCCAACGTCACTCGCGCTCTGACAACTCTGGGCCAGGTGGTAGCCGCGGCACTGTTCGCGTCGTCGATCTACCTGTACCGAATCCGCAAGTGGCCGTGGATCGCTCGACTCTCGGCGTGGGTCGGGCTCTCCGGTTTCGTCACCGTCACCCTCGGAATGCCCTTGGCGGCAACCAAGCTGTACCTGTTCGGCATCTCCGTCGACCAGGAGTTTCGCACCGAATACCTGACGCGGCTGACGGATTCGGCGTCGTTGCGCGACATGACGTACGCCGACATCCCACCGTTCTACCCCGCCGGTTGGTTTTGGCTCGGCGGACGCGTCGGCAACCTGCTGGGTATGGACGGCTGGGAAGTGTTCAAGCCGTACGCAATCGGACTGCTTGCCGTCACGTCGGTGGTCGCTTTCGTACTGTGGAAGGCCCTGATCCGCAGTGACTGGGCCGTCGCCGTCAGCGCTGTCACGACTGCATTGGTTGTCGCCTACGCCTCCCCCGAGGCCTACAGCGCCGTCATCGTGCTGCTGTTCGCCCCGGCATTGCTCCTGGCCTGGGGCGCGTTGCATCGGCCCGTCGGGATGAATGCGGCATCCAGTCGGTCAGACGGCAAGAATGGGACATTCATCCCCACGGGGGGACGCGCAGCAAGCGGCTGGGGAGCGGTAATCGGTACCGGCCTGTTCCTCGGTCTGGCCGCGACGTTCTACACCCTGTACCTGGGTCTGGCCGCGTTCACCGTCGTGCTGATGGCCTTGTTCGCCGCCGTTCTCTCCTACCGCGAGCGCAAGACCTGGCGGGCCTTGATTCCTATCGCAATCAAAGTGGCTGCGATCGCCGTCATCTCGGGCCTCATAGCGGCGACGGTATGGCTGCCGTATCTCGTCGACTTCCTCCGCGGCGCACCGTCCACATCGGGCACCGCACTGCACTACCTGCCCGAGGCCGGTGCAACGCTTCCGTTCCCGATGTTCGAGTTCTCGATGATGGGCATTCTGTGCCTCATCGGAACGGTATGGGTCGCAGTACGTTTCTCGTCGTCGCGTCGAGCACAGGCACTCGGAGTCGGCGTCGTCGCGGTCTACCTGTGGACGTTGCTGTCGATGGCGGCCACGGCTGCGGGCACCACACTGCTCTCGTTCCGACTCGAAGCGGTTCTCATCGTATTGCTCGGCAGCGCAGGCGTTTTCGGATTCCTCGAAGGCAGCCACGCGATCTACCAGGCCATCAACGAGCCCCCGAAGTTCCGCATCGCTGCCGTCGTCGTCGCGGCCATCGGCGCAATGGCTTTCGCGCAGAACATCCCCCAGGTACTGCAGAGCGAGATCACCGTCGCGTACTCCGACACCGACGGTGACGGCAACCGTGCCGATATGCGTCCGCCGAGCGCCGTCTCGTACTACCGCGAGGTCGACGACGCCCTGACCGAACAGACCGGTCGACCACGCGACGAAACCGTCCTGCTCACTGCGGACACCTCGTTCCTGAGCTACTACCCGTACTTCGGATTCCAAGGACTGACCTCGCACTACGCCAACCCGCTGGCGCAGTTCGATCAGCGGGCCGACGCCATCGAGCGGTGGACCGAGCTCGAGACTCCCGACCAGATGATCGAGGCGCTCGACACCAGCCAGTGGCGCGCCCCGGACGCCTTCCTGTTCCGCCGCGGTGCCGACGGCTACACCTTGAGACTGGCGGAGGACGTCTACCCGAACGATCCGAACGTGCGGCGCTACACCGTCACCTTCCCCGAGTCACTGTTCGAGGATCCACGCTTCACGGTGACCGATATCGGCCCCTTCGCACTGGTGGTGCGCACTGCATAAACGCCATGCGCGCCGGATCGAGACCGCGGCCGCAGGCCGAGTACGTCACGGCGCAAGCGGGTTACCCGCGGCAGGCGCCGGCAGCACCTGACGAGCCGTGATCTCATCGCCACACGAGTCACACTCGAGCCTCACGTGTGCGTTGCCCCCACAGTCGCGGTGCGTGTAGTGCACGGGGACACCGTCGGGTGCCATGTACGCGTCGCCCCAGTCCTTGAAGGCCATCAGAATCGGATAGATGTCGTGGCCCTTGCGGGTCAGCCGGTATTCCGCGTAGGTGGAATCGGTCTGCACCTTGGCGAGAATGTCGTGCTCGACGAGGCGGTCGAGTCGATCCTGCAGCCGACTTCGTGAGATCCCCATGGCGCTCTGGAAGTGGTTGAAACGGCGAACCCCTGCGAACGACCACTTCAGAATCACCAGCGTCCACCGGTCACCCAGAACGGACAGAGACCTCGAAATCGAGCAGGGCACATCGGCCAGCTCCGCATGACGCATACCGTCGACCTTACCCAGCAGTCTCGAAACGAGACTATTGCTGCTACTTTGTAGTCTCGAAATGAGACCAGGGGTGTACATGGACGCTGTGACAGACGATCGAGGGCAGCAATTCTCGGCACTCGCCGGAATTCTCGAAGAACGCTGGACGTGCCGACAGTTCCGGCCGGATGCAGTGCCACGCGGCGATATCGAGCGTGTGCTCGCGCTGAGCCAGCGCACACCGTCGTGGTGCAACACCCAGCCGTGGCAGGTCATCGTGACGGAAGGGGAAGGGACAGACCGCTTCCGCCGGACACTCCAGGACCACGTCCGCGGCGGCGGCCCCGTGCAGAGTGACATCCCCTTCCCCACCCAGTACGCCGGCGACTATCGCGACCGTCGCCGTGCGTGCGGACTGCAGCTCTACGACAGTGTCGGCATCGAGAAGGGGGATCCGCGCGCCCTTGCTCAGATGCTCCGCAACTTCGACTTCTTCGATGCGCCACACGTCGCCGTGATCACCACCGAGGCCGATCTCGGCGAGTACGGAGCGATCGACTGCGGTCTGTACGTCAACACCTTTCTGCTCAGCGCACACAGCCTCGGCATCGCAACCGCCCCACAGGCCGCCCTCGCGTCGTACTCCGATTTTCTGCACGATTACTTCGACATACCGGAGCACCGGCGCATCGTGCTCGGCATCTCGTTCGGATACGCGGACCTGGAGCACCCGATCAACTCGTTCCGAACCGAACGGGAGGACGTGACGAACGTGGCCACCTGGATCGGTGACTGATCTGTACATACGGGTGGGGCGGCGTCGCACTCCAGCCGGTGTGACCCAGCACGTTCGAGTTTTCGCCCACCGTGATCTTTCTGTAACCTCGACGCGATGACCACCCACGACCAGAGCGTTCTCGAGCGGCAGCCGACCACGGCACCGGCTCGACACTCCGGCGTCGGGCGTGGCGACCTCGTGGCGGCCGTCGGGTTTCTGATCGCCGCCGTGTACGTCCTGCAGGGTCAGTGGCGCAATCTCAACGGTGGCTACCTCTACAACAGCGGCCAGGACCAGACGATGTGGGAGTGGTTCTTCTCCGTCGCCGCCCACGCCGTCGCGCATCTGGACAATCCACTGTCCAGTGACCTGCAGAATTACCCGCTCGGGGTGAATCTGATGGCGAACACGGCGATGTTCGGCATCTCCATCCCGCTCGCTCCGATCACGCTGTTGTTCGGACCCACCGTCACCTGGGCGATCGCCCTCACCGCCGGTCTCGCCGGCACCTCGTTCGCCTGGTACTGGCTGTTCTCGCGTCAGCTGAACGCGTCCAAGGGTGCCGCCGCAATGGGCGGCGCACTGTGCGGCTTCGCGCCCGGTGCCATCTCCCATGCCAACGGCCACCCGAACTTCGTGGTGCTGTTTCTGCTCCCGGTCATCGCGATGCTGGTCACCCGCATCGCACACGGCGGCGGAACCACCAAGAACACCGTCGGGCTCGGCCTGATCGTCGCGCTGCAGATCCTGCTCGGTGAAGAACCGCTGCTGATATTCGCGATGTCGTTCGCCATCTTCGCCGTCGTCTACTACCTGTCCCGGCCGCGTTCCCTGTGGCCGGCCGTCCGCAATGCCGTACCCCGGCTCGCGGTATCGGCGAGCATCGCGCTGGCCATCGTGGCCTTGCCGCTGTGGTGGCAGTTCTTCGGACCGCAGTCGTATTCTTTCCTCGAACACGGCCCGATGGGCAACGACGCCAAAGCCCTGTTCCAGTTCCCGACGCAATCCATCGGTGGCGTCGCCACCCCGGGTCAGAACGTACGGATCAACGCCACCGAGGAGAACGCCTACTTCGGCTGGCCGCTGCTCGCGCTGTGCCTCGTGGCGGCAGTGTGGATGTGGCGTGTTGCCTGCGCCAGAGCCGCGGCTGCCACGGCCATCGTCATGAGCGTGCTCTCGCTCGGCGCAACGCTGACGATCGGCAAGAACGACACCGGCATCACCCTGCCGTGGACGAAACTCGCCGAATACCCACTCGTCGAATCCGTCCTCGAGACCCGCTTCGCCCTCGGCGCGGTCCCCGCACTGGCTCTGTTGCTCGTCCTGGCCACCGACCGGACGTTCCGCAACGGACTACGGCCGTTGCCTGCATTCTGGATCGCCGGACTCGCCCTCGCCCTCGTTCCGCTGATCCCGACGCCGCTGGTCACCGTCGACAAATCCCCCACACCTCGGTTCTTCGCCGACGGCGATTGGCAGAACTACGTCGACGACGGTTCCGTCGTCACCGTCCCTCTCCCACGGCCCGAGGACGCCCGTCCGCTGCGTTGGCAGATGGACGCGGACATGGGCTTCACGCTGGCCGCCGGATACTTCGTCGGACCGAGCGATCAGGAAGAGAAGGTCGCCAAGTACGGCGCCGTCGACCGCCCGACGGCGCTGCTGCTCGGCTCGGTCTACGACTCCGGCACCGTCCCCGAGATCACCGCCGATCAGCGCAGCCAGGCGGCGCAGGACATGAGCTTCTGGGAAGCCGACGTCGTGGTACTTCCGCCGAGCAAGAACACCGTCGCCCTGCGCAGCACGGTCACCGAGCTGCTCGACGTCCAGCCGCAATACACCGGCGGCGTATGGGTGTGGGATGTGCGCTCGCTCGTCCAATAGCATCGCCGGTGTGCCTGCGACCGCTCCGAACATCACGACCGCCCGGCTGATAGCGATCGTCACCGGCATCATCGGTGCCGTCCTGGCCATCGCCACTCCGCTGCTGCCGGTGCAGCAGGACGTCTCCACGCTGTCGTGGCCGCAGAACTCGTTCGGGAGCGTCAACGCTCCGCTGGTGAGCTACTCCCCGCTCGATCTGGACGCGACGATCCCGTGCAGTACTGCCACTCGGCTCGACGGCGGCGGCACGGTGATGTCCACCGCTCCGATCGCGGCCGCGAAAACCGAGCAGCGAGCACTGACCGTGCGGGTCGACGACGATCGACTGCAGGTGCTGCTGCGCGATCGCGTTCTCGCCGAGGCTCCCGTATCCGACCTGGCCTCCGATTGCGCGCTGACCATCTCCTCGAACGCCGCTCGCACGGTGGTCGACCTCGGCGGCGCGGCCACCACTGTCGACGGCGACGTCCGACCTCAGGTCGTCGGCATCTTCACCGACCTCACCGCGCCGGTCGACGGTCTGAACGTGCGCGTGGACATCGACTCCCGTTACTCCTCGACCCCGACGACGTTCAAGCTGCTGGCGATGATCGTCGGCGCGCTGGCCGTCGTCGCCTCCCTGTTCGCATTGCATCGCCTCGACAGCGTGGACGGTCGGCGTCACCGCCGCTTCCTGCCGTCGCGCTGGAAGACGGTGACCGGCGTCGACGCCGTCGTCGTCGGAGTGCTGGTGTTGTGGCACTTCATCGGTGCCAACACCTCCGACGACGGCTACCTGCTCAACATGGCACGCGTCTCCGAGCACGCCGGATACATGGCCAACTACTTCCGCTGGTTCGGCGTTCCCGAAGCACCGTTCGGCATGCCGTACTACGACATGCTGGCCGCCCTCGCCAAAGTCAGCACCGCCAGCATCTGGATGCGCCTACCCGCCACGATCGCCGCACTGCTGTGCTGGCTCGTCATCAGCCGCGAGGTCATCCCCCGCCTCGGGCGCGCGGTACTGACCAACCGCGTCGCGCTGTGGACCGCAGGCCTGGTGTTCCTCGCCTTCTGGCTGCCCTACGACAACGGACTGCGCCCGGAACCCGTCATCGCCCTGGGCGCGCTGCTCACGTGGTGCTCGATCGAGCGGGCCATCGCCACCGGACGACTGCTGCCCGCCGCGGTCGGCACACTGATCGCCGCCTTCTCCCTCGCCGCCGGACCTACCGGACTGATCGCCGTCGCCGCGCTGCTCGCCGGACTGCGCCCGATCGTGATGATCATCGTCAAACGAGCCCGCCAAGTGGGGTTGCTCGCGGTCCTCGCGCCGCTGATCGCGTCGGGACTGGCCGTGGTGATCGCGATCTTCGCCGACCAAACTCTGAGCACCGTGCTCGAAGCGACCCGGGTGCGCTCGGCTCTCGGACCCAACGTGCCCTGGTTCGAGGAACGGGTGCGCTGGGACGCGTTGATGACCATCTCCCCCGACGGCTCGCTCGCCCGACGATTCGGCATGTTCGCGATGCTGCTGTGCATCGTCGTCTGCATCGCAGTGATGCTCCGCAAGAACGGACGCATCCCCGGTACCGCCACCGGGCCATCGCGTCGGATACTCGGAATCGTCTTGGGCGCACTTGCTTTGATGATGTTCACCCCCACCAAGTGGACCCACCACTTCGGTGTGTACGCCGGTCTCGCCGCGTCCCTCGGCGCACTGGCAGCGGTGGCCGTCACGGCGGCCACCGTCCGATCCCCGCGTAACAGAACGCTGTTCACCGCCGCGGTGCTGTTCCTGACGGCCGTGGCGTTCACCAGCTCGAACGGTTGGTGGTACGTCTCGAGCTACGGCATTCCGTGGTTCGATAAGCCGCCGTCCATTGCCGGCAAGGGCTTCTCGACCATCCTGCTCGGCCTGACCGTGCTGACCCTGCTGTATGCGGCGTACCAACATGTCCGATTGCCTTATCGCACAGCAGAAACCACCACGCGTCGACGCTTCGCCCCCTCCGCGTTGACCATCGTCGCCGGCGGTGTCGTCGCATTCGAAGTGCTCTCGTTCGCCAAAGGTGCTGTGGCGCAATACCCTGCGTACTCCATCGCGCGATCCAACTTCTCCGCACTCGCGGGCAACTCGTGCGGACTCGCCGGTGACGTGCAGGTGGAGACCGACGTCAACGGATCCGTCCTGCAGCCGATCGACCCCGCCCCGGACGCGCTGGGAGCAGGCGGCAGCACCGGATTCACCCCGGACGGCGTCGCCGAAGACCTCACGGCCGACTCCGAGGACACCGCCCAGGGCAGTGCCAACTCCATCCGCCCCGAGGACTCCGAAGAGAGCGCGTCGGCCACCTCGTCGAACTCCGCAGGCACCTCGGGCGGAACCAACGAGAACGTCGGAATCAACGGCAGCACAGTCGCTCTGCCGTTCGGACTGAACCCCGAAACGACCCCGGTCCTCGGCAGCTTCGGAGCCACCGAGCCCGCGTCACTGACCTCCGGTTGGTATTCGCTGCCTGGAGAGGGCGACCTGATCGCCATCGCCGCCGCAGGCCGAATTCGCTCGGTGGACAAGGACGGCATCGTCACCCCGGGCCAACGCGTCGAACTGGAATACGGACGCCGCGACGGCGGCGACGTCCAGGCACTCGGCCGTGTCACGCCTCTCGACATCGGCCCGGCACCGTCGTGGCGCAACCTGCGCGTACCGATGAGCGACCTACCCGCCGACGCGGACGCCGTTCGCATCGTCGCCGAGGACAACGACCTGGCCGGAGATCAGTGGCTTGCCGTCACTCCCCCTCGCGTCCCGAAAACTCAGACGCTGAATTCTCTGGTCGGGTCCACCGACCCCGTTCTGCTCGACTGGGCGGTCGGGCTGGCGTTCCCGTGCCAGCGTCCGTTCGATCATCGCGACGGCGTCGCCGAGGTGCCGAAGTACCGCATCCTGCCCGACCGAACCGGAGCCGAATCCACCGACGCCTGGCAGGATTCTTTCGGTGGCGGCCCGCTGGGGTGGACCGAACTGCTGCTCGGTGCCCAGACTCTGCCGTCGTATCTGGCTGACGACTACGCCCGCGATTGGGGGTCGATCGAGAGATACACGCCACTCGATCCGGCTGCCGCGACCGCCCGGATCACCGTCGAGCAACAGTCTCGGTCGGGACTGTCCAGCGACGGACCGATGAAGACCGGCTGATTCCCTGTTTCTCCATCGGATCCGGGGACGGCGCCTGTGTGACCTCGAAGTCACGCTCGCATAACATCGACAATCGTGCCCGACGTCGTGACAGATTCATCAGCTGGTCCCCCCGTCCCCGCTCCGCTCGGAGCCTCGGACGAACTTCGTGCTCAGGTACGGATTCCCCGGCTGATCGCGATGGTGGCCGGCATACTCGGCGTGCTGTTCGCACTGATCACTCCGTTCGCACCCGTCACGCAGACCACCGCGAGTATCGAGTGGCCGCAGAACGGCCTCCTACAGGACGTGGACGCCCCACTGGTGTCCCAGGCACCCCTGCGACTGTCCGCCACCCTCCCGTGCTCTGCTGTGGCCGCACTACCCGCGTCGGGCGGGCTGTTGCTGGCGACCGCACCCCCGCAAGGTGAGGGTGCCGCCCTCAACAGCCTGTTCGTTCGCGTCGGCGAGTCGAACGTCGATGTCCTCGACCGCAACGTCGTCGTCGCGACGGCACCGCGCGCCGACGTCCAGAGCACGCGCTGCGCCGCCATCGAGATCACCTCGAACGACCAGTACACTTCCGCAGCCTTCACCGGACTGACCGACGAAAGCGGCCAACCCGTCCAGGGTCGGCTCGACGGCGACCTCCGTCCGCAGGTCGTGGGCATCTTCAGTGATCTCAGTGGCGCGGCCCCGGCCGACATGTCGGTCACCGTCGACGTCGACTCCCGCTTCTCGTCGACTCCGACCATCCTGAAGTCGTTGATAATGGTGCTGGCGATCGCCTGCACGTTGCTGGCCATGGGCGCGCTCGCACGGCTCGACGGCACCGACCGCCGCGCGCACCGCCGCTTCTTCCCGTCGCACTGGTGGAAGTTCACCGGCGTCGACGTCACGGTTCTCGGAGTCCTCGTCGGCTGGCACTTCGTCGGTGCCAACACCTCCGACGACGGCTATCTGCTCACCATGGCCCGCGCGGCCGAACATTCCGGCTACATGGCCAACTACTTCCGCTGGTTCGGCGTCCCCGAGGCACCGTTCGGCTGGTACTACGACGTCCTGGCCGTCTTCGCCAAGATCTCGACCGCAAGCCCGTGGATGCGCCTGCCCGCCCTGATCGCCGGAGTCCTGTGCTGGATGGTGATCAGCCGCGAGGTGGTGCCGCGACTCGGACGCGCGGTGCGCAAATCGAACGTGGCGCTGTGGACCGGCGGACTGGTTTTCCTCGCCTTCTGGCTCCCGTACAACAACGGACTGCGTCCCGAGCCGATCGTCGCCCTCGGCGCATTGCTGACCTGGTGCTCGATCGAACGCTCCATCGCCACCGGCAGACTGCTTCCCGCAGCCGCCGCCTGCCTCATCGGTGCCTTCACCCTGGCCGCCGCACCCACCGGATTGATGTGTGTGGCAGCGCTTCTCGCCGGAGCCCGGCCCATCGCTCGCATCGTGGTCCGACGCCACCGGCAGGTCGGCACCCTCGCCATGCTGGCACCGTTGGCCGCTGCCGGAGTACTCGTCCTCGTCGTCGTGTTCGCCGACCAGACCTTCGCGACGGTCATCGAATCCACCCGAGTGCGCACCATCATCGGCCCCAACGAGGCGTGGTACCAAGACTTCCTGCGGTACTACTACCTCTTCGTCCAGACCGTCGACGGTTCCGTGGCCCGCCGCTTCGCGTTCCTCGCGATGCTCCTGTGCCTGTTCACCACGCTGTTCGTGCTCCTGCGCCGCCGGCGCATTCCCGGAATCGCGAACGGGCCTGCCTGGCGACTGCTCGGCGTCGTCCTCGGAACCATCTTCTTCATGATGTTCAACCCCACCAAGTGGACTCACCACTTCGGTTCCTACGCCGGAATCGCCGGTGGGCTCGCTGCACTGACCGCAGTGGCCGTCTCGGCCAGTGCACTGCGCTCACGCCGGAACCGATCACTGTTCACGGCCGGCCTGATGTTCGTTCTCGCACTGTCGTTCTCGGGTATCAACGGGTACTGGTACGTCTCGAGCTACGGCGTGCCGTGGTTCGACAAGACGGTCTCGCTCGGCGGCAACGAATCCGGCTCGCTGTTCCTCGTCCTCTTCGGACTGGTTCTCGCCGTCGCGGCATTCCAATACCTACGTGAGGGATACGCACCGCCACAACCGAAACCGACGTCGGCCCGCGGTAGACGCATTCGCAAGTTCGCTGCCGCACCACTGACCGTCATCGCCGGAATCATGGTGCTGTTCGAGGTCCTCTCCCTCGTCAAGGGTGCCGTCTCCCAATATCCCGCCTACTCGCTCGCGCGCTCCAATGTGCAATCGGTACTGGGCAATTCGTGCGGACTCGCCAACGACGTGCTCGTCGAAGCCGATCCCAACGCTGATGTACTGAGCCCCCTGCCGGGTGAGTTCGATCCCGTCGCAGGCCCCCTCGGCGGAGCCAGCGCCACCCTGCGCAACTTCACCGCCAACGGAATCCCCAGCGACCTCAGCGCCGACGCCGTGGAAGTCAAACCAGGACAAGGCAATACCGACCAACAAGCCGTCGGCCCCGCCTTCGAGGAAGGCCAGAGCTCGGGAACAGCAGGAGGCACCGGCGCACTGGGCGTCAACGGCTCCACCGCCGCCCTCCCCTTCGGACTCGACCCCGCCACCACACCTGTCCTCGGCTCCTACCAAGAAGGAATCCAGGAACCGGCCGAGGCCACCTCGAGCTGGTACCAGCTACCCGCCCGCAGCGACGACGCACCACTCGTCGTGTTCTCCGCAGCCGGACGCATCTGGTCCTACGACGACACCGGTGCCCTCACCTACGGCCAGTCGCTGCTGCTCGAATACGGCAAGCGTCAGCCCGACGGAAGCGTCCAGGCGCAGGGCACCTACCTACCTCGCGACATCGGACCCGCACCCTCGTGGCGCAACCTGCGAGTTCCGTTGGCAGACATCGCACCCGACGCCGACGCCGTCCGCATCGTCGCCAACGACCCCAACCTCACCGGCGACCAGTGGCTCGCATTCACCCCGCCGCGAGTTCCGGTGATGGACAACCTGAACACCATGATCGGCAGTGAGCAGCCCGTTCTGCTCGACTGGGCCGTCGGACTCCAGTTCCCGTGCCAACGGCCGTTCGACCACCGCTACGGCGTCGCCGAGGTACCGGGCTACCGCATCCTCCCCGACCGCCCACTGGCCGTCAGCTCCACCGACACCTGGCAATCCGGCGAGAACGGCGGACCGCTCGGATGGTCCGAACTACTCGCCAAGCCAGTCGCCGTCCCCACCTACCTCAAAAACGACTGGGCCAGGGACTGGGGCTCACTCGAGCGCTACGAGCAGTACTACCCCAGCGCCGTGCCCGCAGACCTACAAACCGGAGAAACCACGCGATCGGGATTCTACGAAGACGGAAAGCTGCGAGTCTTCGAGAAATAGTCCACCCAGCCTCGCCCGCCCCTCCGCGTGGTGTCGCCCGCTCCCTTTTGGGATCAATGTCCCTTTGTTGCACTCTGACTGACTGAATCCCGCATTCATTCGGACGGGGGTTGGCGTACGGCCGATGGAGCGGGGTTCGGCACACGATCGATGGAGCGGGGGCTTACCACCGACCCCCGACAGTCTTCGGTGCACAAGACACGCCCTCGAGACATTTGTGCACAACCTCGTCGACCATCCACAGGGAACCCCTGAACGGCCGTTTTCGACGTCGAAGTGTCAGTGTCGCGCTCGACAGTCGAGGCATGAAACGGGGAGTTTGGGCCACAGACCTATCGATGCTCGAGGACGTCGCCGATCACGGCGTCGTGACAAGGGCACAGCTTCGCTCGGCCGGTGTCGCGGACGGGACGGTAGCCGGCCGATGCGCAGCCGGCGGACCTTGGCAGCACTTGCTCCCAGGGGTGGTGCTGCTGCACAACGGCTTCCCATCTCACCGACAGCGAATGGCTGCTGCCCTGGCGTACGGCGGTCCACACAGCATCCTCACTGGGAACGCGGCATTGAGTGTGCATGGCTTGGGGCCGAATCCACCGTCGAAAGAAGTTCACATTCTCGTCCCGAACGAGATGCAGCGAGCATCCGTCAAATTCGTCCGATCCGAACGCACCTGGCGCATGCCCGAAGCCGTGTTCGACCACGGTCCGCGCTGTGCTCCGGTATCCCGGAGTGTCGTCGACGCGACCCGCGCACTACGCGGACGATCTCAGTGCACGGCTTTGATTGCGGAGATCATCAGACGGGGTGCGGCATCACTCGAAGAGCTGGCAATCGAATTGGCGGAGGGGCCGAGACGCTACAGCGCATCGACACGGTTGGCGATCAGGGATCTGGAAGGAAACGCTCACTCCGTCGCCGAGGCGGACGCTCAACGGCTCTACCGATCGAGCGGACTCCCACCAATGATTCACAATGCCCGGCTGTTCACCTCGGACGGTACATTCCTCGGTAGCCCCGACGGCTTCCTCGACACAGTCTGCTTCGGGTGGGAGATCGACTCCCTCGCTCATCACCTCTCGCCGATCGATCATGCGAACACGATGGCTCGCCGAGCTCTCCTGCAACGCCACGGCGCGATCGTGGTGTCACATCTGCCGCAGGACATCCGGGACGACCCCCAGCGCGTGCTCGCGGATCTTCGGGCCGGCTATCAACAGGCTCTGGCGCGGCCCCGTCCGAACCTCGTTCTTCGACGGAGCGCGACGTCGACCGGATGAATGTCTCTTGCAAGCACTTCAACTGCAACAAAGCGGCATTCATTCGCTACTGGCTCGGGGAGACCGACGAATGAATGCGGCTTTGTTGCAGTCAGAGCGACTGAAACCCACATTGATCCCAAAAGGGAGCGAAGCGACCCCGACGCAGGACGGGCGCGCTTGGCTAGATCGGGAGCAAAGAGTGCTTACGCGGACTCTTGTGCACTTCCTTGTCTTTCAGGATGTGCAAGGCCTTGCGAATTTCGAGGCGCGTTTGCGAGGGCTCGATGACGGCGTCGATGTAGCCACGCTCGGCGGCGATCCACGGGGTTGCGACATGCTCGTTGTAGAAGTTGATCAGTTGCTTGCGCAACGCCGGAGCGTTCTCGCCTGCCTCGGCGAGTTGCTTGCGACTCATGATGTTGATGGCACCTTCGGCACCCATGACGGCGATTCGGGCTGTCGGCCAGGCGAGGTTGATGTCGGATCCCAGTTGCTTCGAGCCCATCACCGCGTATCCGCCGCCGTACGACTTACGGATCACGACAGTCAGTTTCGGCACCGTCGCTTCGACGAACGAGAAGATGAAGCGGCCACCGCGATGGATGACGCCGAGGGTTTCCTGGTCGACGCCGGGCAGGAAGCCGGGTGTGTCGACGAGGAAGATGATCGGAATGTTGTAGGCGTCGCTGAGGCGGATGAACCGCGCACATTTGTCCGCTGCCTTCGCGTCGAGTGCCCCGGACAGGTGCATCGGCTGATTGGCGACGATTCCCACCGGTCGACCGTCGACGCGGGCGAAGCCGGTGATGACGTTCTGTGCAGTCTGGGCGGCGATCTCGTGGAACTCGCCGTCGTCGAAGATGCGCAGGATGATGTCGTGCATGTCGTAACCGGCGTTGTCGGCGTCGGGCATGAACGAGTCGAGCGTGCGATCGGATTCGGTGATCTCCGGCTCGAGCCCCGGGTTGATCACCGGTGCCTCTTCCTGGCAGCTCGACGGCAGGTAGCTCAGGTAGTTCCGAATCCAGTCGAATGCGGCCTTCTCGTCGGCAGCGACGTGGTGCACGTTGCCGTTGATGGCCTGGACGCGGGCACTGCCGAGTTCGTCGAGGCTGACGTCCTCGCCGGTGACGGACTTGATGACGTCCGGCCCGGTGACGAACATGTACGCCTCTTCGGTGGCGACGACGATGTCGGTGTTGATCGGTGCGTACACCGCACCACCGGCGCATTTGCCGAGTATCAGCGAGATCTGCGGGCACAGGCCGGAGAGCGCCTCATGGCGTCGACCCAGTTCGGCGTACCACGCGAGGGAGGTGACGGCGTCCTGCACGCGAGCTCCACCGGAGTCGTTGATGCCGACGACCGGGCAGCCCATCTTGATCGCGAAGTCCATGATGCCGGCGACCTTGCGGCCGAACATCTCGCCGACGGTTCCGCCGAACACTGTCTGATCGTGCGAGAACACTGCGATCGGACGGCCGTCGACGGTTCCGTGCCCGGTGACGACGCCGTCGCTGTAGAGGGCACCCGGATCGTTCGGGGCCTTCACCAGCGCGCCGATCTCGACGAAACTGCCGGGGTCGAGCAGCGAGTTCACGCGATCTCGGGCGCTGGGAATGCCCTTCTTGGCGCGCTTGGCGATGCCGATCTCGCCGGCCGGTTCCTTGGCCAGTTCCAGCCTCGCCCGTAGCTCGGCCAGCTTCTCCGCAGTGGTGCCACTCAAAATCTACGCTCCGGTTCTTGCAGACTCGATGTTCTCGAGCGTCTTCGACAGATGGGCCGCAATTTTTCCAATGTACGGCTCGTCGACGACCGCGAGGTGGTCGCCTCCGACGTAGACGATCTCGAGGTCCTTCACCACCGGTCCCCAACCACCGTGCTCTTCGCGGGTGGCGTATGCGGGCTCGAGGGCGATCGCGTCGTCGTGGTACTTGTCGGCGAGGTACAGCGTGACGTGCCCGCCGTACTCCTTGAGCTCGGCCGTCTGGATAGCCCGATTGTCGAGCCACGACGTCCGCTGATGCTCGATGATGCCGCCGGGAATCTTTGCCCCGCTGAGCTTGACCAGATCGGTGATGATCCGAATCTGACCCTCGTCGTCGGCGTCGACCAACTTGTCGTACGGGATCGGGTAGTCGACGTTGTACGTCTTCTTGGCGAACGCGGCGTACCGCTCCCACCGCTTGCGGACTTCGTCCTTGGTGTCGGGGATCTTGGTGCCGGGCATGACGGTATCGAGCAGCCCCACGTAGGCGACCTCGATGCCTTCCTCTTCCATCTGACGCGCCACCTCGTAGGCGAGGATGCCGCCGAGCGACCATCCGACGAACACGTACGGTCCCTCGGGCTGGATCGCCTTGATCAACGGCACGTACTCCGCGGCGCGCTTGGCGATGGGTCCTTCGACGCGCTCGAGGCCGTACATGGGCGTGCCTGCCGGCAACTTCCGCAGCAACGGCTCGTAGGCGACGGTGGAGCTACCGGCCGAGTGGAACGCGAATACCGGTGTGGCCGTGGAGCCCTCGGGACGGGCCCGAAGATTGCGCACGACACCGTCGATCTCGCCGTCCTCGAGATGCGGGCGTACCTTGTCGGCGAGCTGCTCGATGGTCTCCGAGTCCAGTACGTCGTCGAAGGTGATCTCGCCGCCGGCCCGCTCGGTCAGGCGAGCGGCCAACTTCTCGGCCGTCTCGTCGTCGAGGATCGGCAGGGTGTTGAAGATGCCCTTGGCCGATTCCTTGGTCACCACCGCCCACGTTGCGAACGTCATCCGCTCGGCGTTGTCACGTGGGGGCACATCGGATCCGGCGGCCTCGGCGAACGCTTCCTTGCCGCCCAGGTCGGTCTGCGCTGCGACCACCGGTGCGGGTTGGTATTCCGCACTCGGCACCGCGGTCTCCGGTGCGGCGACGGCCGTCTCCAACGCTTCGTCGCGTGCAGTCGCGCCACTCTCGGCAGCCTGCTCGGCAGCTTTTTCGGCGGCCTGCTTGTCTGCCAGCGCCTGCACCTCGTCGCGGTTCTCGATCGCGTAGCGCAGGTACTTCTCCACCTCACGCAGGTTCGCATCACGCACGGCCTGCAATTGCACTGTGGGGATGTCGAATTCGTACTCGACGCGGTTCTTGATCCGAACGGCGCTCAGCGAATCCAGCCCCAGTTCGATCAGCGGCACCTCGGGAGGTAGGTCCTCGGGTGAGTAGCCCATCGACTCGGCGACGATGATCGCCAACCGATCTTCGAGCTTCTGATTGCCGTTGGGATCCCAGCGGTCACCGAACGTCTCGACGACCTCGGGCAGCTCTTCCATCGGAGACGAGGATCGCTCTTCTACCGCCACAACGGGTTCCGGCCGAGCGTCACCCGAGGTGACGACAGCCTCGTGCAGCAGGGTGAACGCGGAGCCCTCGTGTGCATGGACCTGGACCGACGCCCCACCGAGGTGCGAGGTCAAGGTGGTGACGACCGTGCCGCCCGCGGGCACCGATGCATGCGAGACCGAAGCACCCAGAGCCACATCGGAGAACACCTGCGAGGCAGCGGCGGTGACCAACGCATCGAATCCCGAGACGGCCGAGGCCTGGACTTCCCAGACGTGGCGGCCGTCGGGCAGTGCCACCCGGGCACCGGGAACGCGAGAGTTACCGCTGGAGCTGACCTGCGAGTTGAGCCAGAACTCCTTGCGCAAGTACGCAGTTCGCGGGATTGCGGCGTACGGACCCGACTCGAACAGCGTCGCCAGTTCCAGCGCATGACCGTGCACGTACAGCTGCGCCAGCGCGGCGAGGAACGTGTCGGCCTCGTCTTCCTTGCGCTTGAGCGTCGGGATCAACGTGGCGTCGGCCAGGCCGGCAGCCCACGCGGTAGCGGCAACCGACATCAGCGCGACGGGGTTCGGGGCGAGCTCCACGAACGTCGTGTGCCCGTCTCCCACAGCAACATTGACGGCCTGGGTGAACCAGACCGGGTGACGCATTCCCTTGGTCCAGTAGTCGACGCCGTGAATCGCCGCATGTCCGACGCGGTAGTGCGCCTCACGATCGACCGAGGAGTAGACCCCGGCGGTGAGCTTGCTCGGTTCGATTCCGGCGAGCTCGGCTGCGAGCTCACCGAGCAGTACGTCGACTGCCGCGGTGTGTCCTGCTCCCTTGACGTCGAGCAGACGGGCCATTTTGCCTGCGGCCTCGGCCTTTTCGACGAGGGCTTCGACCTCGGCGCGGGGTCCACCGACCGTGGTGTGCGTCGGCGCGGCGTACACGCAGGGCTCCACGTTCGGGAACTGATCGGTGAGGGTCTTGACCTCGTCGGGGGTGTACTCGACGAGTGCCATGGCACCCTGCGAGGCGGCACCGAGGCCGTCCTGGCCCTCGGCCAGCAGCCGCGAGCGGGCGTAGATGATGCGGACGGCGTCTTCGAGGTTCAGGCCACCGGCGACGTACGCTGCCGCGACCTCACCCATCGAGTGGCCGATGACGGCCGACGGCTCCGCACCGTGTGCGCGAAGCGTTGCGGCCAAAGCGATCTGGATGACGAAGATGGCGACCTGAGAGTTCTCGAACTCGTAGGTCTGCGAGTCGTCGAGGATGATCTCGCGGATGGAGTAGCCGGCTTCGTCGACGAGCAGCTCGTCCACCTTGTCCACCTCGGCGGCGAACACGGCGTTGGTTCGGTACAGCCGCGATGCCATCTTGCGGTGCTGCGAGCCGAATCCGGAGAACACCCACACTGCGCCGTTGGACGCGGGTGAGTCCGCGGAGAACACGCCCGGTCCGGGCTTGCCTGCTGCGATTGCGCGCAATCCGGCGATGGCCTCGGCCGTGGTGGACGCGAGAACCACTGCGCGCGAACGCCCGTGGTTACGCCGGGCCAATGTCCGGCCGACATCGACGAGAGGCGTCGTGCTGCCCTCCTCGGTCTCGAGCCAGTCGGCCAGTTCCGACGCCGCGCGCTTACGACGCGACGGCAACGCGGCCGACACCGCGAGAATCACTGTCTCCGGAGCACTGTCGGACTCCGCCAGGATGGTCTCGGCCTCGGCCACCGGGCTGGTCGTCTCGGCGTCGAGCTGCTCCTCGTAGACGCCCTCCACCACCGCGGCCTCGGGATCCACGGCAGCGGGGTCGAATTCGGCCGAGGTCTCACCCGGTACGTATTCGCGCACGACGACGTGGGCGTTGGTGCCGCCGAAGCCGAAACCGGAGATGCCGGCGACGGCCTTGCCGGTGTACCGCGGCCAGTCGGTGGCCTCCGGGATGACCTTCAGGTGTGCTTTGTCGAAGTCGATGTACGGGTTGGGGCCCACGTAGTTCAGTGACGCTGGGAGCTTGTTCTCCTGCATCGCCAGCACGACTTTGATCAAACCTGCTGCGCCTGCTGCAGATTCGAGGTGTCCGAAGTTGGTCTTCGCCGAGCCGAGCAGTGCCGGCTTGTCCGCGTCGCGGCCACGGCCGACCACGCGGCCGAGCGCGTCGGCCTCGATGGGATCGCCCAGGATGGTTCCGGTGCCGTGCGCTTCGATGTAGTCCACGCCCGACGGGTTGATGCCGGCGTCGCGGTATGCGAATCGGAGTGCGTCGGCCTGTGCGTCGGGGTTCGGCGCGAGGAGTCCGTTGGAGCGGCCGTCCTGGTTGATGGCGGATCCGGCGATGACAGCGAGCACCTGATCGCCGTCTCGCTCGGCGTCCTCGAGTCGCTTGAGCACGACGAGTCCGCCGCCCTCGGAGCGAATCATGCCGTTCGCGTCGGAGGAGAAGGCCTTGATCCGGCCGTCGGGAGCGAGGACGCCGGTCTGACCGAAGCCAACGGTGATCGGCGGGGCGAGCAGCATGTTGACCCCGCCTGCGACGGCGAGATCGGATTCGCCAGTGCGCAGGCTGCGCACTGCCTGGTGGACGGCCACGAGGGACGACGAGCAGGCAGTGTCGACGGCGATCGACGGCCCGCGGAAGTCGTAGAAGTACGACACGCGGTTGGCGACGATGGCTGTGGAGGTGCCGGTGAGCGCGTAGGGATGCACGGCCGGGTCGCTGACGGCGATGAGCTGGTAGTCGTTGGACGAGCTGCCGATGAAGACGCCGACCTGGCTGCCCTTGACCGAGCTCGCCGGGATGTGCGCGTGCTCGAGCGCTTCCCAGGTCAGTTCCAGCGCGAGGCGCTGCTGCGGGTCGACGTTGACGACCTCGTTGGGCGACATCGCGAAGAACTCGGCGTCGAAGGTCTTGACGTCGTCGAGGTAGCCACCCTTGGTGACCGTCGCGTCGACGGCTGCGGCGATGACGGGGTCGGAGGTGAATTCCTTCCACCGGCCCTCGGGCAGGTCGGTGATGCCGTCGCGGCCCTCGATGAGCAGCGACCACATCTCCTCGGGGGTGTGACCGGTGCCGGGGAAACGGGACGACAGTCCGACGATCGCGATGTCGTGGGCGTCGCCCGACTGCACTCCGCTGGTGTAGAACGCGTCGTCGACGGTACCCACCGGCTCGTCGGGTTCGCCCTCGATGATGATCTTGGCCAGAGACGCGATGGTGGGGTGCTGGTAGACGACGGTCGCGGTCAGCGTGACCCCCACCAGCTCCTCGATCTCACCGCTCAGTGCGACGGCATCGCGAGAGGACAGACCGAATTCCTCCATCGGACGGTCGTCGGAGATGGCCGACGCGGGTTGACCCGTCGCGTCCGCAACCCAGTTGCGTAGCCAATCCCGCAGTTGGGCGACCGTGAGGTCCGTCCCGTCGGCACTCTGAATCTTGTCTGTCTCTTGTTCAGCCATTACTCACCAAGCTATGTATCGAAGGAACGGGAGGCCCAGAGATCAGTCGGGTAGTTCGGCGTCCGGGAATGCCGTCTGCTGGTAACCGCCGCGCAGGGTGCCCTCGATGTAGGCGGCCTTGCACGCGCGTCGGGCGATCTTGCCGCTCGACGTACGCGGGATGGAACCGGCCGGGACGAGCAGGACGTCGCGGACCGTGACGCCGTGCCGCGCCGAGACTGCGGTGCGCACCTCGTCGGCGATCGGAGCCGGGTCCGCCTTGCCCGAGCCGGGAGCGCGCTCGGCAACGATGACCAGCTGTTCGGAGCTGTCGTCCGAATCCTTGGTCAACGCGGCACCACTGAACTCGAACACGACGTCGGGAAGCTGGTTGAGCGGTACCGCGAACGCCGCCACGAAGCCCGGCCGCAGAGCCTTGCTTGCTTCCTGCGCCGAGAACTCGATGTCCTGGGGGTAGTGATTGCGGCCGTCGACGATGACGAGGTCCTTCACGCGGCCGGTGATGTAGAGCTCGCCGTCGTGATAGACGCCGAAGTCTCCGGTGCGCATCCAGTTGGCGCCCTCGGGGGCACCCGTGGCGTGCGAACCGTCGGCCACGCGGTGGACGAGCTTGTTGTGGAAGGTTTCGCTGGTCTCGGTCTCGCGACCCCAGTAGCCCTTGCCGATGTTCTCGCCGTGCAGCCAGATCTCGCCGACGTGCTCGTCGGGCACCTCGGTGGCGGTTTCGGAGTCGACGATCGCGGCCCACTGACTCCGGGCGACGGTTCCGGTCGATACCTGCGGGATGGCTCCGGGAGCGTCGGGCGCGACGACGACGAAGTTGCCTGCGTTCAGCTCGACACGGTCGACGTAGACGACCTTGGCCTCGTCGGCGTGCTTGCTCGTCGAGACGAACAGCGTCGCCTCGGCCATGCCGTACGACGGCTTGATCGCGGACTTCGGCAGACCGTACGGACCGAAGGCCTCGTTGAACTTCTTCATCGACGACGTGGTGACGGGCTCGCTGCCGTTGATCAGGCCGATGACGTTCGACAGGTCGAGACTTTCACCGTTCTTGGGCAGTCCGCGCTGGGCGGCGTGCTCGAACGCGAAGTTCGGTGCCGCGGCGAACGTGCCTGCTCCGTCGGAGACAGCGGCGAGTTCCTTGATCCAGCGCCACGGTCGCTGCACGAACGCGCGCGGGCTCATGATCGTGATGTATTTGCCACCGAGGGCCGGGAGGATGACGGTGAGCAGACCCATGTCGTGGAACATCGGCAGCCAGGTGACGCCGCGCGAGTCGTAGTTGATCTCCATGCTGTCGACCATCTGCAGCGCGTTGACGCCGACCGCGCGGTGCGTGATCTCGACGCCGGCCGGGGTCCGCGTCGAACCGGACGTGTACTGCAGGTAGGCGATGTCGTCCAACCCTGCCTTGGGCTCGACCCACGTCTCGCCGACGCTGTCGGGAACGGCGTCGACGGCGATGATGCGGGGCCGCTCGGCAGCGGGGAGCGCGCGGAAGAACGCGCGAACGCCCGCCGCGGAGTTGCTGGCGGTGAGGATCGCGCTGGGCTTGCAGTCGCCGAGGACGGCATGCAGGCGGTCGGTGTGGCCGGGCTCGTCGGGATCGAACAGCGGAACCGCGATGGTGCCCGCGTAGATCGCACCGAAGAACGCGATGACGTACTCGAGGCCCTGGGGAGCGAGGATCGCCACGCGGTCACCGGGCTCGGTGACCTGCTGCAGACGGGCGGCGACAGCGCGCAGCCGCTTGCCGAACTGTGACCAGGTCAACTCGTGCGCTTCACCGTCCCGTTCCCGGGAGTAGTCCATGAACCGGTACGCGAGCGTGTCGGCGTTCTCTTCGACATTCGCCTCGACGTGGCGGACGAGTGTCTGCCCTTCACCGATGGTGATGTGGCCGTTCTCATCGATGAAATCATCGAACGTGTGGCTCATTTGCTTCAATCTCCTCCGACACGAATCGCTGCCACACATCGTGCGTGACCTGGCCTTGCATTGACGACGTTCATCGATGCAGACCCCGAACAGCGTTTTATGTTACTAAGTGGTAACTCCAGCGGTGGCGGTTTCGGTCGACCTCGAGGCCGACTCCATGCTACCGACACGCGCCTGCGTCACTCGCCTTTCAGCAAGTCGACAACCGGAGCGAATGCTTCCATTTGTGTGGGGAAAACCCCGACATAGGACATCGTCGTCCGCGCGCGAACGTTACGGATCTGATCGGCGATTTCCTCGTACGTTCCGAAGGCGAGGTACGGCGACGACAGAATGTCCTCGACCGTGAGCTTGACGTCGACGTCCACGTTGGGCGGATAACCGTTGTCCAGCGCGGCCAACGCCATCTCGGCCATCTGCTCGCGATCGTCGGTGACCACGATGGTGGTGATCGCCCAGTTCAGCTCGATGTCGTCGAACCGATCCCCTGCGGCAGCCCGGATGAGCTCGACGCGCTCGAGAGTCTTCTCGATGGTCATGCCCGACAGCAGCAACTTGCCTTCCTTCGAGGTGCTCGGCACCACGGAGATGATGTCGGCGTGCTTGGCCGCCAGCGCGAGCATCTTGGGGCCGCCGCCGCCGATGCAGATCGGCGGACGCGGTCCCTGACGCGGACGAGGGCTGCCCTTGAGACCGGTGATCGTGTAGTGCTTGCCCTCGTAGTTGCATTCCTGGCCGCGCAGCAACACGTCGAGAATGTCGAGGGTCTCCGCGAGCTTTTCGATGCGGACGCCGGGACGGTCGTAGGTGATGCCGGCCTTGTCGTATTCCTCGCGCATCCAGCCCGCGCCGAGTCCGAGTTCCAGCCGTCCGCCGGAGAGCACATCGATGGTCGCCGCGTCCTTGGCGAGCACCGCGGGATGGCGGAAGCCGTTGGCGAGCACCGCCGTGCCGAGCCGAATCTTGTCGGTGGCAACCGCGAGAGCTCCGAGCGCCGCGATCGGCCCGACCTGATTACCGAGATGATCGGGAATCATGAAGCTGTCGTAACCCAGTTCCTCGGCCTGCTGAGCCAGCTTGATGAACTTCCGAGCCCCGCCCTCCTCCGCGTTTCCCTCTCCGCCTGCAGCGAAGCGGAATTTGCGCGGCCCGGGGGTCGCGGCCTCGGCGGAACTCATCTATTGCTCTCCTCTGGGGTCTGGAGCGGCCGGCACCTGGGGTCTGAGGTGGTCGGTACCGGGGGTCTGGGCACACCGTGCGAGGGAGTCGGCCGGGGCCGATCCGCGCAGGTCCAAGGCGTCACTCTAGCCGCTCGCGGGAGCGGATCCCACCGACTGGGGGTCGCAGACCACAGGTTTGTGCCCTGCACCAGTTGGCGACACGCCGCGTTGTGACCTGTCCGTTATCGATGACACCGGTCACTGCGCTACCCACGACCCCGATCACGCCGTCGTCCACACGGCCCGATCACGAGTGCGGAGGCGTCGGCGCATTCTCGATCAGATCGGCCGCCCACGCCGCCGTCCACTGGGTGGCCGTCGTGCCGGAACCGTCGACGACGAAACTGTTGTACGACGCGTGCACCGGATTGCCCGCCGCCCCGATCAGAATTTGGATGCTCTGCGGAATGTTGCGCAGCGACAGTCCATCCGACGGGGACGCACAGATCAGGTCGCCGGGTGCACAGATCTGATTGGTCCGGTCGTCGAGCGCGCCGAATCCGCCGTCCCGACGCCCCGTCATGGTGATGCCGGGGAGGTCGAGTCCCCCGAGGGCGACCTCGGCTCCGACACCGTCGAGCGGTCCCGGCACGTCGGTACCCGACACTCCGTCGCGGCGGCCGTCGGCGATGAGGGTGACGCCGAGGACACGATCGGCGGAGATGGGTCCGTTACCCGCGCCGATGTCGGCCGCGATGTCGCCGGAGATGACTGCTCCCTGAGAGAAGCCGGCCATGACGAAGTTGGTCAGTGGGCATCGCGCTGCGACGTCCGACATCTTCTGCACCGCAACGTTTTTACCCTCGGTACGGCTGTTGTTGTACGACTGTTGGCCGTCCGGCGGCAGCGCGATGGGGTTCGAGAACTGTGCGACGTAGGGAACCGTGTAGACGTCCGCGCGAGATCCGGGGAACTGCTCCTGCAGCGGCCGGGTGACGTTGAGCATCAGCGACACCGGATTGGCGGTCGGGTTGTACGGGTCGTCGGTCGACGACGACTCCCACGTACCGGGGATGGCAATGACCTGGACGTCCGGGCAGTCCGCCGGTTGCGAGGTCGGCTGCTCGGGCCCCGGCGGCGGTACCGGTCCCGGTCCGGGTCCGAGACGCCCGGCGAGGAGGTACCACAGGGCCACGATGACGAGCCCGATGATCACCGCGAAGGCGATCACCGGCAGAACTCTGCGTTTACGTTTGGCCATCAGCGCGAACTACGGCGTGCAGTACGTCGCCTGCGCGGCGGCGATGTAGGTCTGGGCAGCCTGCTGGGCCTGCGTCTCGTTCATCTGCGTTCCGGCTGCACTCGCCTCGACGCCGACGTTCGCGGTGACGTAGGTCGTGATTTCGTCGGCTGCGACGCCCTGCGCCTGCGCGGCACAGATGTAGTTGGCCGTCGACACCGCGATGTCGCCGTTGCCCGCCGGAGTGACGCCCTTGCTCTTCAGCTCGTCGAGGAAACGCTGGCCACGGTTGTCGATCTGGCTCTCCGTCGGCCCCGGGAAGTCGTCCGGCACGGCCTGGGGTTGCTCCGGCGGTGCCGTCGCCGCCTCGCCCGGGCTGGTGGTCGGAGCGACAGTAGTGGTGGTGCTCTCGGCCGCCGACGTCGACGAACTCGCCTCGGTCGTCGTCGCAGCTGCCGTGGTGGTGCTGGTCGGCGCGCCGGTGGCCGTCGAGTCGTCACTTCCACACGCCGCCAGCATCGAGCTCGCCGCCACGGCGAGCACGCCGAGTGACAGAGTTCTGGCCAGAGAGTTACGCGTCATCGATCGAAATCCTTCGGTCGTCGGGTCGCAGGCGAGAGTACAGCCACGCTCTGAGAGAACTCTGAAGCCGTGACTGCCTCCGGTCACGGAGCGATCGTGGCCTTGCCGTCCTTGACGGTGATGATGCCGAACTGGAAGTTCTGTTGCTTGCCGCCACCGTCGATGTCGAACTGATCGCTGGTGGGGTAGCCGAGGCGGCCACCTTCGTAGCCCACCGATCCCCAGGCGTCGAAGATCGGGCCGTACGGCATGGACCAGGCTCCGCTGACCGGGCTCCAGTAGATGTTGCCGGTCTCGAACTGATTGAACCGTCCGCCGTCCCGGATGGGGCCGATCTCATTGGACTTGGGGAACCCGAGAGGTCCACTCTCCCAACCCAATTCACCGTACTTACCGAGAATCATGCCCTGTACAGAATGCACGCCCGCGTCGGGAGAGGTGTAGATCGCGCCGATCTCGAAGCCCTGCACCGAGCCGGGCTTGTTGGGTGTTGCCACCTCGTCGAGCACCGGGTATCCCAGAGGACCGCCCTCGTACCCCTGGGCTGCCCACTCGTCGAGCACGGCACCCTTGACCACATGGGCTCCGGTCTGCGGCGTGAAGTAGACCATGCCGTTCTGGAAGGCGTTGAAGCGGCCGCGGCCGTCGGGAGTGGCGATCTCACCGGTCTTCGGGAAGCCGAGCGCACCCTCGGGGCCCTTGTTGCCTTGGTAGATACCGCCGATAGCGCCGGCAACCACCTGCGCCCCGGTGTCAGGCGTGAAGAAGACCCGACCGAACGTGAAGTCCTGAGCTCGTCCGCCTGCGACGTTGTACTCCGCGGTGAGGCAGGGACCCAGCCACGAATTCGCGCCGCTCGCATTGCCGATCATGCCCGCGACACTGCAGGCGGGCTTATCGACCTCGACGCCGAGTGCCGTAGCGAGCTGCGGCCACAGCTGGTGCAACTCGAACTGCCAGTACGGCCACGAGTGCGTTCCCGAGGGGCGGTAGTTGACCTGCGCGGGGATTCCGAGCTGGTTGAGCTTGGTGGCGAAGGTCTGGGAAGTGAGTCGCGAGAGGATCTCGAGGCCCATGCCCGCGTAGTTGGTGCTGACGCCCGGAATCGGCGACGGCTGATCGTACGGGCCGGTCGAGCCGTTGCCGCTCGAGATGTAGAGGCTGACGCCCTTCAGCTTGTCGGCCAGCAGGTACGGATCGTGCTGAGCCCACAGCGAGTTGGACGGTGCGCCCCACATGGCCTTGGAGTTGTAGCCGCCGGCGTCGGTCATCGCGTACTGGATGGCCTGCGGCATGCCGAGCGAGGTGGTGGTCAGGATGCCCGACAGCGAACCGGCGAACTTGAAGAAGCCGGGGTTGCGGGCCGCGAGGAACATCGCCGACGTGCCACCCATCGACAACCCGACGACGCCACGGTTGTCGGTGCTGCGCCAGTCCTTGGCCAGGATGGGCGGCAGCTCCTTGGTCAGGAACGTCTCCCACTGGTAGTTCTTGCCGTTGTCCTGATCGACCCAGTCGGAGTAGAAGCTGGACTGTCCGCCGATCGGCAGCACGACGTTGACGTTCTTGTCGGCGAAGTAGGCCTCGGCGTCGGTCTCGGCCGTCCAGCCGTTCTCCTGGTCGGTCGCCCGGAGGCCGTCCAACATGTACACCTGCGGGAACGTGGCCTGCGGGTTGATGTTCCAGTCACGCGCGAGCAGCAGCTGCACCTGGATGGGCGTTCCCATCGAGGGCGACTGGATCCACAGCGCGACGCGGCGATCGGAGAGCCAGTCCACCGAGGTGACGGTTGCTCCACCGGTCTGGGTGTAGGCGGGGCCGGTCTGCGCCATCGGGGCGGCATGAGCAACCGGGGTTGCAGTGGCCAACGTCGTCGTCGCGAAGGGAATCATCAGCGCGGAGGCGACAGTCACTGCTGCTGCCGCTCGCCGAGCCCGTGTGCCGGCCGATGGGGTACGACCGAACCGAACAAGCCCAGTGCGCATGATGGTGACTCTCTTTCCTGTGACGACCGAAGGTCTCGTCTCGAGACATGCTTCGTATGTCTTTCTACACGTGCCCGATGGCCACGAACAGCAGACTCGCTGTGACTGGTGGTGCGAATGTGAATTGGGGAGGCTCGGAGAGCCGGCGCTCGAACCGACAATGCCGCCCGACGCGAGAGCGTGGGGCGGCATTGTCGGAGAGCACGTTACGGAACCGAATCAGGCGTTCAACGCGTCCAGGATCTGGGTGCGTGCCTTCCACAGCTCGGCACCCCAGTACGGCCAGGCGTGGATTCCGTTGGCCGGGAAGCTGTAGGTCGCCGGGATGCCGAGGGTGCCCATGCGGATCTGGAATGCACGGGTGTTGGCCAGCGAGAGTGCCTCGAGCGCCATGCCGTTGGCGGTGTTGTAGAAATCGATCGGCGCGGCCGGGCGGTCGAACTGGCCGGGCAGGCCACTGGCTGCGGAGATGTACAGCGACAGACCCTGCAACCTGGGTGCGAAGACGAACGGGTCGTTGCGCAGCCACGCCGGGTTCCAGGGCGGTCCCCACATGGAGTCGACGTTGAAGCGGCCGGCATCGAGCATCGCGATACGAATCGCCTCACGCATGCCCGGGGCCGAGATGTTCAGGTAACCCGAGAGCGAGCCGGCGAACTTGAACTGGTCGCGGTGGTACGCGGCGAGCGTCAGGGCAGCCGAACCACCCATCGACAGTCCGAGAACACCGTTGTTGTTGCGCGAGACGCCGTAGTTCTCCAGGAACGCCGGGAGCTCCTGCGTCAGGAACGTCTCCCACTTGTAGGTGACTTCCTGGCCGTTGAAGTTCGACGAGGTGTACCAGTCGCTGTAGAAGCTCGACTGTCCACCGACGGGCATGACCAGAGTCACGTCGTCGTTGGCGAACTGATCCTGCGCGTTGGTCTCGAAGGTCCAGGCGTTGCGATCGTCGCGGGCACGCAGGCCGTCGAGCAGGTAGAGAGCAGCGTTTCCGCCGCGCGCCGCCCACTGGACCTGGACCTTGATCGGACCCATCTCGGACGGGACGATCAGGTCCTCGCGGCCACCGGCCGGGGTCTGATGGACGACGGCAGTGGGGGCAGCGACTGCGACTGCGCCGCCGACGACACCGGCTGCGATCGGCAGAACGAGTGCGGCAGCACCCACGCCGAGCAGGCGCTGACGCCAGCGTGATGACGCCTTCGGGTTACTGCTGAGGCCGGCAAATCGCATGAATCGTGCTCTCTCTCATCTACGCGGTCTCCGCTGTCGTAGCGGCCCCCGGCAATCGAACAGGGCTGACTGACGGCCCATGAGGCCGGGGTGAAGCTGTGGTGTGTCGAAATGTCGAGGTTCTGCTGCATAACAGGCGAACCGCTCGATGGAGGTTATTCCATCGAGCGGTTCCAAGGCAAAACTGTGATCAGCGTCCCAGTCTCGCCTCTGCGAGTTTCTGAAACAGGAGACTATCCTGCGCGGTCCCCGCTGAACAGCCCTGAAAAGTCGTGAAATATCACTACAGGGCCGAAAGCGGGGACTGCGACAGCAAACGCTGCCGGGTGGATCAGTTACCGATGTTGGCGCTCAGGTCCGGTGCCATGACGCGGATCTGCTCGCCCCAGTAGCCCCACTGGTGGGTACCGACGGCCGGGAACGCATACGTGACGTTGTTGGCACCGATGCTCGCCATGCGGATCTGGAAGGCACGGCTGTTCGCCAGGGCGATGGCCTCGAGGCCCATACCGTTCGCGGTGTTGTAGTAATCGATGAAGCTCTGTGGGCGATCGAGACCGCCGGGCAGACCGCTGCCTGCGAAGACCCACACGCGCGTGCCGTTGTCACGCAAGCGAGGCGCGAAGACGAACGGGTCGTTGCGCAGCCATGCCGGATCCCACGGCGGGCCCCACATCGCGTCGATGTTGTAGCGGCCGGAGTCCAGCAGTGCCAGGCGCATCGCCTCGCGCATGCCGGGTGCGGAGATGTTCAGGTAGCCCGACAGCGAACCGGCGTAGCTGAACTGGTCCGGGTGGTACGCGGCCAGCGTGAGGGCTGCGGAGCCGCCCATCGAGATGCCGATGACACCGTTGCGGTTCGGGTTGAAGCCGTAGTTCGCGCGCAGGTTCTCGCGGAGGTTCTGCGTCAGGAAGGTTTCCCACTTGTAGGTGGTCTTCTGACCGTTGAAGTTGGACGGTGCGTACCAGTCGGAGTAGAAACTCGACTGTCCACCGACCGGCTC
Source organism: Rhodococcus sp. 06-1460-1B (assembly GCF_002258475.1). NCBI lineage: Bacteria > Bacillati > Actinomycetota > Actinomycetes > Mycobacteriales > Nocardiaceae > Rhodococcus > Rhodococcus sp. 06-1460-1B. The sequence continues at coordinate 41,499 of NZ_NOYS01000022.1, read as the reverse complement.
GACGACGTTGATGTTCCACGAGGCGAGAACTGCTCCGGCGTCGGTCTCGTGCTCCCAGCCCGAGATGTCCGTCGTGGCGCGCAGGCCGTCGAGCAGGTAGACGACGCGGTTGGTGTTACCGTCCGCTGCCCGCCACACCCGGCTCTTGATCGGGCCCATGCTCGAGTCCGTCCAGACGTCGATGGCGTTGCCGTCGAACGCTGCGTTGGCAGTTGCGCCACCGCCCGCCACGGCCAAGCCCAGTGGTAGCACCACTGCCATCAGCATGGATGTTGCGGCGCGGCGTCCCCAGGAGCCCGCTCGCTTGTCCCCGGACCGGCTCTTCCATCTACCCAGCATGCACTCGACCTCTCAGCAGCTTCGTCACATCGGTTACGCAATCAACGATTGATCTCGCAAGTTCATCATGTATGCGCCCGACCCAGGGTCTGGCGCATACATATCCTCCGCACTTATCGCACGAAGTACGTCGCCCGTTACAGGATCGAGACAGCTCATCTTCGCGTCGAGACCGAATCGGCGCAACCCGGTGATCTTCTCGTGTTCTGTCGGCTAATTATCGGCCTTCAATACAGGTGCCGGAAGATCACATCGCTGTATTTCGTATTTCGGCACCCGGTCGAATCGATAACCGGCATAGAACAACGAACGTTTCACATTCCGGACGAACAGATCCTTCGTCAACGGTGCTCGGTAGGACGTCAGCATTTCCTGGGTGTCCGGGCAGGTCAACGCCACCTGGGCTTCGGTCACCCAGTCCTCGTCCATGTACCAGGGCAGGTACGGATGGATGCCGACCAGTCCCAGATCTGCGACGACCCAGTCCGGGTAGAGGTTCTTGTCGTGACCGATACGGCCGTTCTCGAGGCGTTCGGTGTGCGATGCCAACGGGTACGCCAGCCCCATCTGGTCGATGACCCGCACGTCGAGGCCGACGTTCATGCTCGTCATCCCCAGGTTGAGGAAGTAGACGGTGTGACCGAATCCACCCTCGGGGATCGGGAGGGGCGGCGGGACGACATCCCAGTAGGTGAATTGCGCGGACGGCAGCAGCAATCCGCCGTCCGGGGTGTCGTCGACCGCCTGAACCATTGCCCGCATCCGCGGATAGTCGAGATAGTCCGACGCCAGGATCGGATGAGCGTGCCCGGTGTTGAGCGAATAGAACGCTCGTTCGTCGACGATTCCGCTTCGTCCGACGATCGAGCCCTGGGGCATTCCCGTCGTGTTCGCCGCAAGCAGAGCCCAGACGACGATCCCACCCCAGACGAATACATCTGCGACGAAAACAGCAGTCGCACGATTACCGGACCATCGTTGCGGGAGCGCGACGGGCAATATCGAAATGGGCAACAGCAGCGTGAACAGGGCGGGCAACAATGTTCGCCCGTGCATGAAATCGCCACCGACTCGAATTGCGTAGACCGCGAGCAACAATCCACTGACGAGCACGAATACGACGACAGCAGTCGGCGTGCGCAACGCGGCGAGCAGGCCGCCCACTGTTCTGGGCAGCGTCGGGCGCACTCGTGTCACCGACAGGGCGGCACCGAGCAGGAGCAGCACCAGCGGGAGCCACAGTAGGTACGGTCCCATCAGGTTGGTCAGATACGCCCACCCTTGCGACCACTTGGCACCGCCGGCGTCCTTGGACACTGCGGTGTTGGGGTACGGAAGGCCGTAGTAGCCCATGCGCCAAATTTGGTACAGCACGGGAACCGCGCCCGCGAATGCGAACACGCGCAGCCTCGACAACCACGTCTGCGGGGCGAGGAAGATCATCGCCAGTGCCAGAACCGACACGATGGACAGCTCGGGGCGCACCAGCGGGCCCAGGCCCGCGAAGAAGGCCAGCAGCAGCAGCTCGACGCCACCTCCGCGGCGCTGCCCCCAGCGCACCATCAGCAGCCACAAAACCGCCAGCCAGAAGATGACCAGGCAGGTCTCCAGCCCGGACGTCGCGAAGTCACGGGCCGGCGGTACCGCGATGTACACCAGGACGCCCGCGGGGAGGAAGAGAGTGCGTGACGCAGTGCGCCCACGCAGGGAGAACGTGCCGATCATCGCGATGACGACGGCCGCTGTGGACAGCACGAGCGCGATCGTCAGGACCACGTACTCGAGCCGGCCGTCGCTGAGCCAGCTACCCGCGTAGACGAGGTAGGTCCAGATGGTGCTGGTGTTGGTCTCGACCCGCTCGCCCGCATTGAACACCGGGCCGTTGCCGGCCAACAGGTTGCGGACGGTGCGCAGGACGATCAGGCCGTCGTCGGCGATCCAGCGACGTTCCCAGGCACCCCACAGAAACAGGGCACCGGTGACGACGGTCCCGACCCAGAAGACCGCCCTGGTCGAGACCGCCGGTGCCGGGGTGTCTTCTCGCGTGTCTCGCTGGTCAGGCGAGGTAGACAGCGACACCAACCACTCCGATCCACGCTATGGCGAGTAGCTGGAGAACCCTGTCTCCCAACGCGATCTCTTCGGGTTCGCCTGCCTCGCCGCCGTCTACATCCACTGCGTATCGCAGGATTGCGATAGTAAACGGAATCATCGAGATGGCGAACCAGTTGGAGTCCGTTTCGGCGTCCTGCTGAAAAGCCCACAGGCCGTAGCAGATGACGACGGCCGTCGCGGACAGCGTCCACACGAAGCGCAGATATGTCGTGGTGTAGTTCTCGAGCGACTTACGGATCTTCGCCCCGGTGCGTTCGGCCAGTTGCAGCTCGGCGTAGCGCTTGCCCGCCGCCATGAACAGCGAGCCGAACGCCATGATCAGCAGGAACCACTGCGAGAGCGGGATCGAGGCAGCGACGCCACCGGCGATCGCGCGGAGCAGGAAGCCCGAGGAGACGATGCAGATGTCGAGCACGGCCTGGTGCTTGAGGCCGAAGCAGTACGCCAGCTGGATGACGATGTAGACGCCGATGACCAGCGCGAGCTTCCAGTTCGCGAAGAACGACAGACCGACGGCGAGTCCGAGCGACACCACGGCCATCGCGTAGGCGATCGTGACGGGCAGGACTCCTGCAGCGATCGGCCGGAACCGCTTGGTGGGGTGCGCGCGGTCGGCCTCGACGTCCATGGCGTCGTTGACCAGATAGACACCGGAGGCGGCGAAGCAGAACACGATGAACGCGAGCGCGACGGACAGCAGCACGTCGCGATCGGTGACCGAGCCTGCCGCCAACGGCGCGGCCAGGACCAGCACGTTCTTGACCCACTGACGCGGGCGAAGCGCCTTGACGATGCCGTCCGCCAGATTCTTCGGCGGTGCGCCTACGGGTGCGGCATCCTCGCTCATTTGTCTCCTTCGAACTTCACGACGGCAGCAGCCGTCAACGCGCCGAGTGCAGATCCGGCCAGCACGTCGGTGGGGTAATGGACTCCGAGCACCAAGCGCGAGAGCAACATGGGTGGGACGAGGACCGCCGGTAACGGTAGCCCGGTCACGCGGCCGAGGAGAACCGCAGCCGCTGTGGTGGATGTCGCATGCGACGACGGGAAACTCAGCTTGCTCGGCGTCGAGACATTGATCCGGACGGCCGGATCGTGGGGACGCGGCCTGCGCACGATGCGCTTGATGACGATGGACGCGGCATGTGATCCGACGGCACCGACGGCCACCGACGCCCACTGGCGTCGCCGCGGCGCGTCCAGAGCAGCGCCGATACCTGCGATCGCCACCCAGCCGAGGGCATGTTCGCCGAAGTGCGACATCCCGCGCGCGACGGTGATCGCACCGGGGGCGCTACCGACCGTGGCCTGCACCTTTTCGAGAATGCGCACTTCGGTCGGCACCTCGGTCTGGCCTTTACGCCTGGTAACGAAAGACACGTTCCCACGTTTCCTTACTGGTCAGGTGCGGCACGGCATCACGGTATCGAGCCTTGAGCGCAGGGAATTCGGCTGCCAACTGCTTGCGCAACGACAGCGCTTCCTTCAGCAACGCCGCGGCCTGCGTGCGGTCGCGCTTGCGGTAGACGACGCCTCGGCCGTCGGCGGTGGTGACGGTGACCCCGTCCACCTGGGACAGCAGGAACCAGCGTGCGTCGAGAGTCGGCACGTTGAGCTGCGGACGCTCGTGGTGCTGCTCGTGCGCAGGCTTGACGTTGTGCAGCAAGCCCTTGGCCAGACGACGGACCTTGGAAATCGGGTTGGTCGGCAGGCCGACGGCTCCGACTTCCTCACCCGATGCGAGCGGCAATTCCGTGGAACTGCCGACAACGACGGCGTCGGGGAATTCCTTGCGCAGTGCGTGCACCGTCGGCAATGCCGTGGGCAGGATCTCGAGGATGTGCTCGGGACCGGCCAGGAAGTCACGAATCGCGAGGTTCTGGATGGCGACCGTCGAGTACTCGAGGCACAGCAAGTGCTTGACGGTGGCCTTGATGGTGTCCAGCACCAGGCCCTTGCCGTCGCCCGGCATGTGCAGCGACGCAACAACGAGACGGTTACGCAGGTGGAAGTACGCCTGCCAGTCGATGGCGTCGTCCTTGTCGCTCCACGCCATGTGCCAGATCGCGGCACCCGGCAGCGTCACCGTCGGGTAGCCGGCTTCGCGTGCGCGCAAGCCGTATTCGGCGTCGTCCCACTTGATGAACAGGGGCAACGGCTGCCCGAGTTCCTCGGCGACGACGCGCGGGATCATGCACATCCACCAGCCGTTGTAATCGACGTCGATGCGGCGGTGCAGCAGCTTGCTGGTGCGCAGCGGATCCTCGGAGAAGTCGTGGTCGTATTCGACGTTCTGCGCGCCGGTCCACATGAAGTTCCCGCGGTCGATCACTTCACCCATGACGTGCAGGTGACTACGCGCCTGCAGATTCAGCATCTGGCCGCCGACGAGCGTGGGCACCTTGGCGAATCGCGACATCGCCAACGCCCGCAGAATCGAGTCGGGCTCGATCTCGATGTCGTCGTCCATGAACAGAATGTGTTGGCAGGCAGTGTTGTTCAGTGCCTCGTACATGATCCGGCTGTAGCCGCCGGACCCACCGAGGTTCGCCTGATCGTGGATCGCGAGACGGCCACCGAGCGCAGCTGCGGCCTCGTCGAAGCCGGGTTCGTCCTTCGCCTTGCGGGTGCCCTGATCCGGCATGATGACGGCCTGGATCACGTCGAGCACCAACGGGTCCGAGCCAAGGGCGACAAGCGCTTTGACGGCGTCGGTGGGTCGATTGAACGTGGGGATGCCGACGGCGACGGTCGCCTCACCGGGAGCGTCGATCGGCGCGTACCAACCGGCGCTTTCGAGGACCACCTCGGAATCGGAGGTGATGTCGAACCAGATCCACCCGCCGTCCTCGAACGGGCCGAGGTCGATCAGAAACTCTTGCGCCGCATCGCCGTCCACGGCCTCGCGGCCCTCGACGTGGATGCGCGACGCATCGGCCTTGGACCGGTAGACGTCGATTCGGCAGTGGCCGGACACCTCGACGCGCAGCACCACGGACTTCAGGACGCTGTAGCGACGCCAGTAGCTCGCCGGGAATGCGTTGAAGTAGGTGCAGAACGACACCTCGGACTCGCCGCCGATGGTGAGCGAGGTACGCGAGAGCGAGTGCGCGCGTTTGGCATTGGTGGTCGCTTCTTCGAGGTACAGCGTGCGCACGTCGAGCGGCTCACCCGAACGGGGCAGCAGTACACGCTGCAACAGCGATTTTCCGAGGACCGGCGCGACGTCTGCCACCCCGTCCTCGAGCAGGTGCTTGGCGGTCATTTGTCCCCCGCCAGGGCGGTGCCGGTCTCGAAGTGCGGGGCCAGGGTGTTGTCGTACATGTTCAGTGCGCTCGCGATGGCCATGTGCATGTCGAGGTACTGGTACGTGCCGAGTCGGCCACCGAACAGCACTCCGTTGGAGGCCGTCTCGGCCTTCGCGCGGTTGCGGTACGCCTCGAGCTTCTGCCGGTCGTCGGGGGTGTTGATCGGGTAGTACGGCTCGTCGCCGCTCTCGGCGAAACGTGAGAACTCGCGCATGATGACCGTCTTGTCGGTCGGGTACTCACGCTCGGGATGGAAATGGCGGAACTCGTGGATCCGAATGAACGGCACGTCGCCGTCGTTGTAATTCATCACCGGCGTTCCCTGGAAATCGCCGACCGGGAGCACCTCGGTCTCGAAATCGATGGTGCGCCAGCCCAGTTCGCCCTCGGAGTAGTCGAAGTAGCGGTCCAGCGGCCCGGTGTAGACGATCGGGGCGTTTGGGCTCTCGGCGACCAACTCGTCGCGAACGTCGAACCAGTCGGTGTTCAGGCGAACGTCGATCTTCTCGTCGCGTGTCATGTTCTCGAGCCACGCGGTGTAGCCGTCGACCGGCAGACCCTCGTAGGTGTCGTTGAAGTAGCGGTTGTCGAAGGTGTAGCGCACCGGCAACCGGGTGATGTTGCCCGCGGGGAGTTCCTTCGGATCGGTCTGCCACTGCTTGGCCGTGTAGTCCCGGATGAATGCCTCGTACAGCGGACGTCCGATCAGCGAGATCGCCTTCTCCTCGAAGTTCTGCGCGTCCTTGGAGTCGAACTCACTGGACTGATCCTCGATCAGGGCCCGCGCCTCGGCCGGGGAGAAGAACTTTCCGAAGAACTGCGAGATCAGCCCCAGGCCCATCGGGAACTGGTACGACTGACCGTTGTGCAGCGCGAAGACGCGGTGCTGGTAGCCGGTGAAGTCGGTGAACTGGTTGACGTAGTCCCACACGCGCTTGTTGGACGTGTGGAACAGGTGCGCACCGTACTTGTGAATCTCGATACCCGTCTCGGGCTCGGCCTCCGAGTACGCGTTGCCGCCCAGGTGGTGCCGCCGATCGAGAACGAGAACACGCTTGCCCAGCTGGGACGCCGCCCGTTCTGCCACGGTCAGACCGAAGAACCCGGATCCGACGACGATGAGGTCGTAGCGGCCGGTCGCGGTGGCGTCGGAAGAGGTGGTCTCGGGGCTTACAGCAGTCACGGGCAACCAGGGTATCCGACGATCGTGACGGCTCCACCCCGCCAGGCACCGCCCGGCCGGTCCGGTGTCAACCTGGCAGGCGTCGGAGCAGGTAGGTATCCATCACCCAGCCGTGCGCCTCTTTGACCTCGGCGCGGGCGCGGCGAATGTCGTCGAGCACGTCGTCGAGCGGCCCGGCCGCGAGCTTCTCGTCGGTCGTACCCAGGTTGGCTCCCCAGTGGATGCCCCACCCTGCGCCGGTCAGCGCACTGCAGGCCAGGTTGCCGTCGAGCATGACGACGAGGTTGTCCAGCCCGGCTGCGACGTCGCCGGCCAGGTTCCTGCCGGTGGTGATGACGATCGGGCCCCCGATGCGATTGAGCACGAGTCGATGACTCGCCGCCAGCATGGACACGCTGGAGATGCCGGGTGTGACATCGAACTCGATGTCGCCGCGCAGTTGGGCGATCCGCTCGACGACGCGGATGGTGCTGTCGTAGAGCGCGGGGTCTCCCCAGACGAGAAACCCGACGACGGTGCCGTCGGCGAGACCGTCGAGCACGTCGGCGTACGCCCGGGCGCGGGCGTCGTGCCAATCGAGGACGGCGGTCTCGTACTGCCGAGGTGACCGGTCGCGTGGGGGGTCGGGCACCTCGATGACCTGGTAGCTGCCACCGTGGTGGCGCTCGAGGATCTCCTGCCTGGCTGCTGCCAGATCCCCGACGGACGCGCCCTTGTCGGCCACGATGAACACGTCCACGGCCCGCAGCTTCTCGACGGCCTGCACCGTCACCTGGTCCGGATGTCCACCGCCGATGCCGATCAGATGGATTTTCACGAGCGGTCCCGGCAGGCGTCGTACAGGTGGGATTCGGCAACGACGCGACGAGCGAGAGCAGGACCGACGAGGATCACTGCGGCCTGACGCAGGCCGGCGGCCTCGACCTGGTCGGCGATGTCGGCCAGAGTGCCGCGCAGAACCATCTCGTCGGGCTTGCTGGCATGGAAGACGACCGCGGCGGGGCAGTCCGAGCCGTAGAACTGCGCCAACTCGTCGGCGATGATGCGGGTGCGAGTGATGGCCAGATGCAAAGCCAACGTCGCGCGAGTGGCGGCGAAATTGGCCAGCGCCTCGGTGTCCGGCATCGCCGTCGAGCGGGCCTGCGCACGGGTGAGGACCACCGATTGCGTCACCTCGGGAACGGTCAGCTCGACGCCCAACGTGGCCGCAGCGGCCGCGTAGGCGGGCACTCCCGGCGTGATGTCCCACGGCACACCCGCGGCGTCGAGTCGAGCCGACTGTTCTGCGATCGCGGAGTAGAGGGACGGATCACCCGAGCACAGGCGTGCGACGTCGTCCCCGCGCTGGTCGGCCGCAACGAGTTCGGCGGTGATGGCATCGAGATCGAGCTTCGCGGTGTCGACCAGGCGAGTACCGGCCGAGCAATGTTCGAGGATCGCGTCGTCGATGTAGGTACCGGCGTAGACACACACCGGACTGGATCGCAGGAACTCGACGGCCCGCAACGTGAGCAGGTCTGCCGCTCCGGGTCCGGCTCCGATGAAGTGCACAGTCACAGGTGGAAAGCGTAGGGGGCGGGAGTGGAGCCTGCGGAATGACCCATGAAGGCGGGAGTGGAGCCTGCGGAACGACCCATGAAGGCGGGAGTGGAGCCTGCGGAATGACCCAGGAGTGCAAGCCCCGACGCGCCGCGCCACTGGAACTTCCCGGCTGTGGCTAACTGTCAAGCTAAGGTTTAGCCTTGTGTCTGATGGGACTCATGTTGCTGATGTGATTCATGTTGTTCAGCAGTGGGAGATTCTACGACGCGTACCTACCACCAACCAGGGAGTACCGCCTTGCCGAACCGTCGAACGAAGCCGTCGATCGTTCTCGGTGCTGTCGCACTACTCGCCGTCGCGACCCCGTTTGCGGTCGCAGGGCTGACAGACAGCACGACCACCGGAGTTCGACCGGCCAACGAGACAACCCCGGTCACCGTGCCGACGAAGATCGTCGAGACCGCGCTGAGCGCTGCGCCGGACATCGTCATTCCGCTGCAGGAGCTCACCGGCCTGCCGCTGCCCGATCTGCGGCTCTCCGATCTGAAATACCTGCCGCTGCCGGACTCCATCGTGATCCCGCCGATCGAGATTCCCGACATCCCGGGTCTCACGACGCCGGCTCCGGGTGGCGCAACCGCGCAGGCCCCGATCCCCAGGGTTGACGCCTCGGCACCGGTCAATCCTGAAGCGGCCGACCCCACCGGGCCGCCGCTCGGAGCCGCAGTCAAGGAAATCTCGCAGGACACCCCGTTCAGCATGGTGGCGTTGACCTCCGAGCAGCTGAACGGCGCGAGCGCGCAGGTTCGACGTCAGCTCGAGGACGGATCCTGGGGCCCGTGGCTGCAGACCGCACCGGTGGATACCACCGCGAGCGACGCCGTTCCCGCTGCGGAAAAGCAGGGCACCGAACCGATCTTCGTGGGACTCACCAAGGCCGTGCAGGTGCTGTTGACTCCGCTGACGAGCAGCGCTGCTCCCGAAAGCTTTGCAACGCCGCCGGTTCCGGAGGTCCCGGTTGTTCCGCTGCCTTCCGATGCCTCCGCACCTGCGCCTGCTCCCGCCGTTGCGGAGCAGCCTTTGGGCTACACACCCGCGTCGTCGAGCAAGCCGCTGCGCCAACAGGATCCGGCACCGACAGAGCCTGCTGCGCCCGAAGCCGCTCCTGAGGTGTCGGCCGAGCAGTTGGCGTCGGCAGTGAGCGACATCAGCGCCGTGCTCATCACCCCCGGCACGTCCCCCGCCGATTCGGCGTTGAGCGACCTCGCTACTCCGGTGGCAGGCGATGCAGGTCCCAACGTCATCACCCGCGCCCAGTGGGGTGCCGACGAGTCGATCCGTTGCGCCAACCCGACAATCGACGATTTCATCGGCGGTGCCACCGTGCACCACACCGCAGGCAGCAACGACTACTCGAAGTCCGAATCGGCCGAGATCGTCCGCGCCATCTACGCGTACCACGCACAGACTCTGGGCTGGTGCGACATCGGCTACAACGCACTCGTCGACAAGTACGGCCAGATCTTCGAGGGTCGCGCCGGCGGCTTGGACAAGCCGGTCCAGGGTGCGCACGCCGGTGGATTCAACGAGAACACCGTCGGAGTGGCCATGATGGGCGACTACTCCACTCAGGATCCGTCGCAGGAGACCGTCGATTCGGTCGGCAAGTTCCTCGGTTGGCGACTCGGCAAGGCAGGTCTGGATCCCAAGGGGACCACGACGATGACCTCCGAGGGAACGGATTTCACGTTCATCGGTAAAGGCAAGACCGTCGACCTGCCGGTGATCTTCGGTCACCGCGACGTCGGCAATACCGAATGCCCCGGTGATGCCGGATACGCCAGGCTCGGGGAGATCCGCGACATCGCGGCCGCGAACCTCGGCGGTGGCGGCGATGTCACACCGGCAGCACCCGAGACCGCGCCCGATGCCACCGCACCGGATACCGCGGTGACCGACCCGGCACCGTCACGCCCGGGCACGGACGTCAGTTCGACTCTGGGCGAGAACATCCCGGCCCTGGTCGCAGAATTGCAGCGCCTGGCGTCGACGAGCCCCGTCGCGCAGAAGTGGTTGTCCTCGGGCGGCGAAACCGGCGCTCTCGGTGTGCCGGTGAGCGGCCTGGTTCAGGTCAGCGGCGGCCGCGAGAAGGCGCAGTTCCAGAACGGCGAGATCATCACCAACATGGCCGGCCAGGCCGTGGCCGTCATCGGCAAGATCTTCCAGCAGTACCTGCAGCAGGGCGGTGTCGACGGCGTCCTCGGTCTGCCGCTCACCGACGAGTTCAAGGTGCCGGAGGGCTTCCGAACGGACTTCGAGAACGGTTCGCTCATCTTCAACGAGCTCACCGGCATCGTGACCACGGTGATCAAGACGTACAACGACACGTACAACGCAGAAATGCAGAAGCCGGTCGCCGCGCCGGTGGAGCCGGCACCTGTTGCCGAGCCCGCTCCGGCACCGGAGCCTGCACCCGCGGGCTGAGTTCAGACAGTCGACAAGGGCCGAGTCACCACGGTGACTCGGCCCTTGTCGTGTTCGATGCGCCCCTGTACCGGCGTATCACCACCAGCGTTCGAGTACCTGCGCCACTCCGTCGTCTGCGTTGGTGACGGTCACTTCGTCCGCGGCGGCGACGGCGGCCGGATGCGCGTTGCCCATGGCTACGCCCAGGCCGACCATCGACAGCATCGGGACGTCGTTGGGCATGTCCCCGAAGGCGACGATGTCGGCGACGTCCACGGACAGCGTCTCGGCGACCTTGGCCAGGCCCGACGCCTTCGTGACGCCCGGCGCCGACAGTTCGATGAGCCCGTTGTCGGTGGAGAAGGTCAGGTCGGCGCGGCCGGAGATCAGCGGCGAGAGAATGTTTGCCATGTGGCCGCTGGTCGATCCCGACAGACGTATCAGCAGCTTCACCGCGGGGACGTCGACGACGTCGTCCTCGGACATCTCGACGTTGTCGGGATTGAGCCACGCGTGCTCGTAGCCGGGCGAGCTGACGAACTGCGGCGTGGCCGCGTCGTGCGCCGATCGGCCTACGCGCTCGGCGGCGAGACCGCAACCGGGTAGCGCGCGGTACGCGACGTCGGCCAGCCACTGCAACGTCTCGACATCGAGGGTCTCCGCACTGAGCACGCGATCGGTGGCCGCGTCGTAGATGACCGCACCGTTGGCGCACACCGACATCGGCGCGTATCCGAGACCGTCGACGACGGGGTGGATCCACCGCGGCGGCCTGCCGGTGGACAGCACGAAAGGCACTCCGTCCGCTACGACGGCTGCGACAGCTCGCTTGGTGCGTTCACTGACACGTTCGTGCTGGTCGAGCAGGGTCCCATCGACATCGCTGGCGACGAGGCGAGGGGCGAGGCGGGTGGTGTTCGGCGCGTTGGTCATCGTGACGTCATTCTGCCCTAGTGTCGAAGGACCCTGTTTTCGACATGCACGTCTTCGATGTGGAAGGAACGGTAGATGACATCCGTGAACCGTCAGATCCGCTTGGCTCAGCGGCCCGTGGGGCGTCCCGACGAGTCGACGTGGGATCTCACCGAGGAACCCATCCCCACCCCGGGCGACGGCGAATTCGTCGTCACCGTCGACTACGTCTCCCTCGATCCCGCCATGCGCGGTTGGCTCAACGATGCGCGCTCGTACGTGCCTCCCGTCGGCATCGGTGAGGTGATGCGTGCTCATGCCGTCGGCCGCGTCCTCGAGTCCCGGCATCCGGATTACGCTGTCGGCGAGGTCGTTTCGGGCTCGTTCGGCGTCACCGAGCATGCGATCTCGGACGGGTCGGGAGTGCAGAAGGTCGACGAATCGATCGCACCGGCACCCACCTGGCTCGGTGCCCTCGGCTTCCCAGGTTTGACGGCCTACTTCGGGTTGATGGACGTCGGCAAGCTGGCCGAGGGCGATACCGTCGTCATCTCCGGGGCGGCCGGGGCCGTCGGCAGCATCGCGGGCCAGATCGCGAAAGCCAAGGGAGCCACCGTGATCGGGATTGCCGGCGGGCCCGAGAAGTGCGCCTGGCTCACCGAGGAGCTGGGCTTCGACGCGGCGATCGACTACAAGAACGAGTCGGTGTACAAGGCCCTGAAGGCCGCTGCACCGAAGGGCATCGACGTCTACTTCGACAACGTCGGCGGCGAGATTCTCGATGCGGCGCTCTCGCGCCTGCGTAAGGGTGCGCGAGTGGTGTTGTGCGGGGCCATCTCCGGCTACAACGCCACCGAACCGCAGCCCGGACCCGCGCACTACCTGTCTCTGCTGATCAACCGTGCGTCGATGACCGGGTTCATCATCTTCGACTATCTCGATCGCTATCAGGAAGGCGTCGACGCTCTGTCGGAGTTGCTCACCAGCGGCAAGATGACCGCGCGCGAGCATATCGAGATCGGCGGAATCACGGCGTTCGGATCGACGCTGAACCTGTTGTTCGACGGTGCCAATACCGGCAAACTCGTCCTGGAGGTCGGCGAACGCACCCACGATTCGGAATTATGAGGACGACTCGTTCGTTGAACCCCACGTATCGCTCGATAGAGAACTAGGAGAGCACATGTCTGCAGCCACCGAAACCGCCATTCTCGCCGGAGGATGCTTCTGGGGAGCCGAGGAGCTCGTCCGCAAGCTGCCCGGGGTGGTCTCCACTCGCGTCGGCTACACCGGCGGCGAAGTCCCCAACGCGACGTACCGCAACCACGGCAACCACGCCGAGGGCCTCGAAGTGATCTATGACCCCACCCAGACGTCGTACCGGGATCTGCTGGAGTTCTTCTTCCAGATCCACGATCCCACCACGAAGAATCGTCAGGGCAACGACATCGGAGCCAGCTACCGCTCGGCCATCTTCTACCTGAACGACGAGCAGAAGCGCGTGGCCGAGGACACGATCGCCGATGTCGACGCGTCGGGCCTGTGGCCGGGCAAGGTCGTCACCGAGGTGACCCCGGCAGGAGATTTCTGGGAAGCCGAGCCCGAGCACCAGGACTACCTGCAGAAGTACCCCGAGGGCTACACCTGCCACTGGGTTCGCCCGGACTGGAAGCTGCCGCGTCGCGCAACCGCCTAGGAGCGGCTGCGCCGCATGTGCATGGAACTTCGTAGCCTGCTACGAAGTTCCACTCACATGGGTGGGCGTAACGCCCATTCCGGACGGTCGACGGTCCACAGGTAGAACTACCGCGCACGTAGCAGCCGAACTTGCGACACTGATCCGGTGACACCCGACAGAACCCCTCGGTCGATGGCCGACGTCCTTCGTTCGCCGCGTTTCTGGCTCGCTCCGATCCTTGTCGTCTCGACCCTTATGTCGTTTCTCGCGGCACTGTATCTGGGCGGCGTTCTCGATCCACGGGGTAACTTGCACGATCTGCCCATTGCGATCGTCAACCAGGACGAGGGCGACACCCTTGCGGGTGAGCAACGCAATATCGGCAACGACATCGTCGACGGATTGATTCAGAACGTCGACTCCGAGAAGGTCGCTTTCCGCGAGGTCGGCCCGGCGCAGGCCGAATCGTTGCTGTCCACGGCCGAGGTCTACGGCTCCATCGTCATCCCCAGTGATTTCACCAAGAGAATGGGAATCCTGGCCGAGGGCAGCATCATTCCCGGTGATATCGAGAAGCCGATCATCACCGTCTACACCAATCCACGGGCGGGGAGCTTCGGAATGTCGCTCGTCACCAGAGTGGCCACTCCGGCATTCGAATCGGTGAATCAGACCGTGGGCCAACAGATCACCGATCAGGTTCGCCAGCAGCTCGGCGACACTCCCCTGGCGGGCGCGAGCGCTCTGACGTTGGCGCAGCCGATCGATGTGATTGTTGCCCAGCACGATCCACTGCCCGACGGTACCGGCGGTGGCCTGTCTGCGTTCTACTACGCGCTACTGCTCGTCTTGGCGGGATTCACCGGTGCGACCATCGTCAGCACCCTCGTCGACGGCTTGTTGGGGTTCACCCCAACCGAAATCGGCCCGAAGTACATCCACCGCGGACCCACCCGGATCAGCCGGTTCCAGACGCTGTTGGTCAAGTGGCTGGTGATGTTCGTTCTGGCCATGCTCGTATCCGCCCTGTACCTACTGATCAGCCATCTACTGGGTATGCCCATCACCCATGCGTGGACCCTGTGGATGTACGGCGCGTTCGCGATCACCGCCGTCGGATTCACTGCGCTGGCGGTGATGTCCGCATTCGGGACCGCCGGACTGTTGGTCAACTTGGTCGTCTTCATCATCCTGGCCCTGCCGTCCTCGGGTGGCACGATTCCTCTCGAGGCGAGCCCGCCGATTTTCACGTGGCTTGCCCAGTTCGAGCCGATGCATCAGATTTTCCTCGGCAGCCGATCGATCCTGTACTTCAACGCCTCGCCCGACGCCGGCCTGCTGCATTCGGTGGGTATGACGTCCCTCGGGCTGCTCATCGGCCTCGTGTTCGGCCTGGTGTTCACCCTTCTCTACGACCGTAAGGGCCTCGACAGAAGCCTCGATTCTCCGGGTGTCATCAGCTGACGCCGGTACACTCGATCCAATGCTTGCTGTCAACCCAGCCGGGAGCGTCGCACCTCGACGGGCCGTCCGCGCTTACCTCGACGTCGCCATCGTCGTTCTCGTGCTCGTGGGCACCAACCTCATCGCGCACTTCACCACGGTGTGGGCGAGTATCGCGACGGTTCCGATCGCCGCCGTTCTCCTGGTGATCCTGTCGAACCGTCGCGGACTCGGATGGGCCGAGCTGGGACTGTCACCCAAGCAATGGAAGACGGGTTCGCTCTACGCACTCGGTGCCGTCGGCATCGTCCTGACCGTCATCGCCGTCGGTGCATTACTGCCGATGACGCGGCCCTTCTTCATGGCCGATCGCTATGCCACCATCTCCGCGGCGCTGGTCGCCTCGATGATCGTCATCCCACTGCAAACGGTCATCCCGGAAGAACTCGCGTTCCGTGGAGTGCTGCACGGCACGTTGGGCCGCATCTACGGCGCCCGCGGAGTCTTCGCGGCAGGGTCCCTGCTCTTCGGTCTGTGGCACATCGCGTCCTCGCTCGGCCTGACCGCCGGGAACGTGGGACTCAGCGGATTTCTCGGCGGCGGGCTGTTCGGGCAAATCGTCGGGATCGCGCTCGCAGTCGTCGCGACCGCCGCAGCCGGGGTCGTCTTCACCTGGCTGCGCAGTCGAAGCGGAAGTCTCATCGCACCCATCGCCCTGCACTGGTCGTTGAACGGACTCGGCGCACTGGCCGCAGCCCTCGTGTGGCACGCATCGACGAGCTGAACGACATGAAGGACGAGCTGCACCAGTACCTTCGGATCGCTCGCCAGAACATGCTGTGGAAGCTCGACGGCCTCACCGAATACCAGAAGCGCCGACCGATGACGCCGACGGGAACCAACCTGTTGGGGTTGGTCAAACACCTCGCCATCGTCGAATACGGCTACTTCGGCCTCACGTTCGGTCGCGAATTTCCATCTCCTTTCGCGGAATTGGAAGCAGAGGGCATGGCCCGGCTGAATTCCGACATGTGGGCCACCGCCGAAGAATCGTCGGAATCCATTGTCGCCCTGTACCGCGAGGCGTGGACGTATGCCGACAAGACCATCGATTCACTCGACCTGGATGCAGCGGGACGCGTCCTGCACTGGCCTGCGGACAAACAAGAAGTGACGTTGCATCGCGTACTGGTGCATCTGTGCATCGAAACGAATCGACATGCCGGACACGCAGACATACTGCGCGAATTGATCGACAACTCCGTCGGACTGCGCCTCGGCAACGAGAACATGGCCGACGGCGACGCAGCCTGGTGGGATCAGTACCGATCCGAGCTGGAAACCGTTGCTCTAGAGGCTGATCAAGCCCGTCCCGCCGACTGAGCCTTTTTCGGCTCGACGGCTATTTTCGCGGTGTACCTGTCCAACCGCGATCGATGACCCGATTCAGCGCGACGACAGCCTGCGCGGAAATCCCGGGCAGTGATCACTGTCCGTCTACCGTTCTTTTTCTCGATTCTCACGGCCTTCCCGGAGCGCAGCTTCGATACCGGTGTCGCCCCTGCTATCGAAGCGAAGACCCCAGCCTGCCCGATCGCGCATCGGATGCACGTCCGACACGGATGTACCCCAAAATGTCTTCGGCAATAATCTGCGCCCGCGGCCACCACGCGTTGCCCACGCATCGATGCCACGATCCCCGGTGTGGAAGGGGTGGAATTACCAGGAGAGGGGCAAAGTTTCGTTGAGCGAGACGTATCGGGAATTTCCGGCCATGGCGATTGTTGGCGCCCACGTGCTTAATAACGAGACCGCCACCGAAACCGAGCTGAGCCCCAAGTCCTGGGTCCGCGAGCTGACCGAGCAGATTCTCGAGCAGGGCACCACCGAGGGGGCCGAGTATCAGGGTCTGCCTGTCGTGCTGTTCACGATCACCGGGGCGAAGTCCGGCAAGAAGCGGTACGTGCCCTTGATGCGCGTCGAAGCCGAGGGCAAGTACGCCATGGTCGGTTCGAACGGTGCCGGTGCCACGAACCCGTCGTGGTACTACAACATCAAGGCAAACCCCACCGTCACGGTGCAAGACGGGACGAAGGTTCTCACCCTCCAGGCCCGCGAGCTCGACGGGGCCGAGCGCGAGAAATGGTGGACGCTAGCCGTCGAGTCCTTCGCTCAGTACGCCGAATTCCAGTCCCAGACAGACCGGCAACTCCCCGTCTTCATCCTGGAGTGACCCCGGCTGTGATCCCACTTCACGCCCCGTGCACGGGCGACACCCGACGTTAGGAACAGCCTTGAAGATCGGAATCTCCACCTTTGTCACCGACGACGGGATCGACCCGGTGTCGCTGGCTCGCGCCATCGAGGAGCGTGGATTCGACTCGCTGGTTGTTGCCGAGCACACTCACATCCCAGCCAGTAGGGAGACGGCGTTTCCCACCGGCGAAGAGATGCCCGACTTCTACTATCGGACGCTCGACCCCTTCGTCACTCTGGCAGCGGCCGCAGCGGTGACATCGAAGATCGAGCTGGTCACCGGTATCACCTTGCTCATTCAGCGTGATCCCATCACCACTGCAAAAGAATCCGCCAGTATCGACCTGATCTCACGGGGCCGGTTCGTATTCGGCGTGGGAGCGGGTTGGATCCTCGAGGAGATCCGCAACCACGGCACCGACCCGAAGACACGGGGTGCACTGTTGGACGAGCAGATCGAAGCAATCAAAGCCCTGTGGACGAACGAGCCGGCCGAGTATCACGGCAAACACGTCGATATCGAACCCTCCTACCTCCGTCCCAAGCCGGTGCAGACACCGCACCCCCCGATATTCATCGGCGGCGCCTCCGATGCGACGGTGAAGCGCGTCATCCGGCACGACGCCGGGTGGATAGCCAACCCACAGCCCGTCGATGTCATGTCCGCGCGCATCGATGCGATGCGCGAAGGACTCGGGCACGACGTTCCGTTGCTACAGTTCGGCACCCCCGCGGATCCCGAGTACTGGCAAGCCTGCGAAGAGTTGGGATTCGGGCAGCTTGCGCTCATGCTGCCCACCGCGCCGCACGACGAATCGTTGAAAATCCTCGACGAGTGCGCCGCGCTGGCGTCCGCGTACCGCGGGAGATAAAACCCTCCGTTCGGAAGTCGCGCCTCCACCCGCACCGGTCCCCGCACCGATCCGGTGCGGGGACCGACCGAGCTTGCGTTCAGGAACCGGACGGCGCTGCCGGCGGTGCGGGAGGCGTCGCACCGTCAGCGGGTGCCGGCAGCGCGGGCGGAGTTGTGCCATCGGCCGGTGCCGGCGGCGCGGGCGGCGTCGCTCCGTCTTCTGGTGCGCACACCGCTCCCGGGCCACCTGCGCCCGGCCCACCCTTACCCGGACCACCATCGGCCGGTCCGCCCTTGCCCGGACCACCCGCGGGCGGGGCAGGCGGCGTTGCGCCGTTATCCGGCACGGCCGGAGTTGTTCCGTCCGCGGGTCCCGGTGGCGTCGGAACCGCGGGGACCGTAGATCCGTCGCCGGAATCCGTCGCCTCGGGGCTTGCCGGTACAGCAGGCACGTCCGACCCGCCGCCGCCATCGGTTCGCTGTCCGAGGGCAGACGACGACGCCACGGTCGACACGCCAGGCGAGGCGTCGGGTCCGGTGGCTGCGAACACAGCCGCGGTCACCAGGGCTCCGATGGCAAGTCCCGCTGCTGCGGTCGCGGCCAGCGGTACCCGTCCCGTCCACCGCTTGGGCTTGCTCTCCCGAGTTGCCTGGGCGCTCGGGGTGGGCTCGGGGTTCGATGCGGCGGGAATCGGTTGGGTCTGATCGTTCACGTTCACTCCTTGTTCGGACTGCGTCGTTCGTTTCGGTCTGTCACCGACACTGCCGCCGCTAGCTGAAGTCACCCTGAAGCCGAGCGGATCTTCAGGATCACTTCAGCTGGTGGGTGACAATCGAGGCATGACATACAGTTCCGCTCCCCGGGTGATGGTGGTGGAGGATTCGCTACCCATCAGGGAAGCGCTCGTAGCGGCGTTCGAGGACGCGGGTTTCACCGCCGTGTCCCTACCCGACGGCGACGACTTCGAGACCACGATGGCAGGCTTCCGTCCCGATGTCGTGATCCTCGACGTCATGCTGCCCGGTGCACGGGACGGGTTCGATCTCATCGACGTCGTCCGGCAGAGCAGCGACGCAGGCATCATCATGGTCACCGCGAAAGATCAGCTGGCCGACCGGTTGCGGGGCCTGGGCGACGGCGCTGACGACTACGTGGTCAAGCCCTTCCAACTCGACGAGGTGGTCGCCCGCGCAAAATCCGTGCTGCGGCGTCGCGGTCGTTCGTCCGACGCGGTCCAGGTCGGTGATCTACTGGTCGACGAGCCCGCCGGAGTGGTCACTCGGGCAGGTCA
The DNA here is from genome assembly GCF_002258475.1 of Rhodococcus sp. 06-1460-1B. NCBI lineage: Bacteria > Bacillati > Actinomycetota > Actinomycetes > Mycobacteriales > Nocardiaceae > Rhodococcus > Rhodococcus sp. 06-1460-1B. Next base: position 22,112 of record NZ_NOYS01000022.1, on the reverse strand, counting down.
GGTTCTCGATCTGACGGCGACGGAGCTCCGCTTGGCCACGTTCCTCGTCGCACAACGCGGACGTACCGTCTCCAAAACCTCTATCCTGGAATCGGTCTGGGGCTACGGCGCGTACGACGGTAACCTGGTGGAAGTTCACATCAGTGCGTTGCGTCGCAAGATGGAAGCGCATGGGCCGCGGTTGATCCATACCGTCCGCGGCTTGGGTTATGCATTGCGGGCTCCGCAGTGAAGCGGACGCCGACCCCGTCGCTTCGGATGCGGGTGGTCGCCACCGTCGTCGTGTTGTTCGCGGCACTGCTGGTGATTGTCGGATCGTCGGTGGATGTCGTTCTGGGTCAACAGCTTCGGCGTGATCTGGAGGCGCGGTTGTCGGACCGGGCCACTCGGGCTGTCGAGCTCGTGGAGAGCGGCGTCGGGCCCGGGGATCTGGTGCAGGCCCTGCAGGGCGACGCCATCCGAGTTCGGGTCACGGCTGCGGACGGCACGGTGTACGGCGCTCCCGGCAACGGACCGCCTGGCCCGGACATCCGGCCTGCCACCCCGGCTCCGCCTGCGGGCCAGTCGCGAACTCCCAGTCTCCCTGGTCCGCCCGATCCTCCTGCGCCCCGGTCCGATTCGTTCGAGATCACCGAACCGTTGCCCGACGGTTCGACGCTGTCTCTCCTCGGCGATACCACCACCATCGCCGACGTTCGGCGACAACTGCGCATCCTCATGCTGGGAGCGGGTGCTGTGACGCTGCTACTGGCCGCCGCTGCGCTGACCTTTGCCGTGCGGCGAGCACTGTCCCCGCTGGACTCGATGACATCGGTCGCGCGCCGAATCACCAATGGCGACAGGGGTAGACGTCTGCTTCCCACCAAACCGAACACCGACCTCGGCCGTACTGCCTCGGCCGTGGACGAGATGCTCGACGCCCTCGAGGACGCCGAGCGCCGCGAGGCAGCAGCGGCGCGCACAGCCCGCCTCGCCGAGGAGGACATGCGGCGCTTTCTGGCCGACGCCGCACACGAGCTGCGCACTCCCGTCGCCGGGATCTCGGCGTTGGCGCAGTCGCTGCAGCGCGATGCCGAACATCGCCCCGATCGAGTCGCGCGCTGGAGCGAGCTGCTGGTCGGGGAATCGAGCAGGGCGTCACGCTTGGTGGGCGACATGCTCGATTCCGTCCGTGCGGAGAACACGTCGGATCTCGACGCCACCGATACCGACCTCGCCGACATCACCCGCCGCACAGTGGAGCGAGCAGCTCTACTCATGCCGAATATTCGGTTCGATGTCGATGCCGCGCAACCGATTCCGGTTCACATCGACGTCGGACGCATCGAACAGATCCTGTCGAACGTGCTCGACAATGCCGGTCGTTTCACCCCGTCCGGCGGCACGATTCGGGTAGCCGTCGGCAGGGACACCCACGCATTCATCACCGTGGACGACGAAGGACCGGGTGTCGCGGAGGCAGACCGTGAGCGCATCTTCGAACGGCTCGTCAGGCTGAACTCCGCCCGTGACCGAGCGTCCGGCGGCGTCGGGCTGGGGCTGTCGATCGCTCGAACACTGGCACGCGCCCACGGCGGCGAACTCGTCTGCCTCGCAGGGCCTTCGGGCGCGCGATTCCGGCTGACTCTCCCCCTGAACGCGTGAACACCTGAAATCCCGAACATGTCAGCTACTCGACAATAAAGTCCATCAGCAGACTGTCGTGCCAGCCGTCCGGTCCCTTCTCGTACTTGCGCATGATCCCGACCGGCTCGAAACCGACTGCGCTGTAACAGGCTATCGCTACTGCGTTGTCGGCGGCGGGATCGATCACCAGGCGGTGATGACCGAGATCGACTGTCAGGTAACGCACCAGTGTGCCTACCGCGTCCTTTCCGATACCGCGACCGTGCACCGCCGGATCGAGAAAGATATCAATCGACGCATGCCGATACATCGGGTCGGTCTCTTCACCGTACTGGATCAAACCTACTGTAGCGGACCCCAATTCGACAACGAGGCGGTTCTCTTCAGGGTTGTCGAACGGCCAGTTCTCGTCGGCGTCCTCGTCACCCCACCGCGCATGCACCTCGGGGGTGTGCAGTATTCGGCGTAGCTCCGGCAGGTCCTCAGCGGTGATCGGCCGCAACACGACCCGTTCACCGCGGAGGTTCATGCCCGCCGACTACTCGACGCGCTTGGCCGCGCGTGCCGCCAGATCCTGGGCGTCGAGCTTGTCGGCTTCCTCCAGGGTGGGGGCACTGCCACCGAGTCGGGCCGGAACCCAGTACGCGCCGGGCTCGTGGTGGTAGCCCTCCTGAAGCTCGAGCAGCATCTTCTGCATGACCGACCGCAGCTTGTCGGTCAGTTCGTTCGGCGGCCCGACCGGCGCAATCGGTTCACCGACGGCAATGGAGATCGGAGTGTTGGTGCGGCCCAGTCGCTTCGGGTAGCCCTTGGTCCACACTCGCTGCGCACCCCAGATGACCGTCGGGATGATGGGGACGCCGGCCTCGATGGCCATCCGCGCTGCACCGGACTTGAATTCCTTGATCTCGAAGCTCCGGCTGATGGTGGCTTCGGGATACACGCCGACGAGTTCGCCCTTACGCAGACTGTCGACGGCCGCCTTGTACGACTGCGCACCGGCACCGCGGTCGACGGGGATGTGCTTGAGTGCGCGCATGATGGGGCCGGAGATCTTGTTGTCGAAGACTTCCTTCTTGGCCATGAACCGGATGTAGCGCTTCACTCGCCGCGGCGGCAACCCGGCGTAGGTGAAATCCATGTATCCGGTGTGGTTGACGGCGATGACCGCTCCACCGGTAGCAGGGATGTGGTCCTCGCCCTCGACCTCGAACTTCAGGCCCTCGAACGCGAACACTGTGCGAGCGATGCCGATGACTGATCGGTAGACGGGTTCCACAGTCGGTTAGCGTAGTCGGTGGACGGGGTCGGAGAAAGGTCCGGCCAGGAGCGCGGTCGGGTCGTGCGCAGTTCGAGAAGCTACGGGGGAGAGAATTCACGTGAAGAACAGAGCGGCTTCACCGCGGCGCAGCCGAGTCTGCCGAACCGCGCTGCCGCTGATAGCGATGATTGCGCTGGTCGGTGCCTGCGATTCCGCGGTCGGGATCCCATCCGATCAGGACGCAGCCCCGTCCAGCAGCAGTGCCGAGTCCACCGCCGAGTCCGCGAATGCCGCCGAGCCGAGCACCCCAGAGCCCTCGGCCACCACCCCGGCACCGCCGCCCATCCCACCGGGTCCGCCCGTCGGCGAAGCCCCCGGAAATCCTGCGGCCGCCGCGGCGCTACGGCCGTTCGTCAACGATCTCACCGGCGGCGGAATAGGTGTCGTCACCGCGAGGTGCTGGACTGTGCCGCCGACCGACATTCCGACGATGTACTTCGACACCGGCGCCATCCTCGCAGCGGTGGCGGCTCCCGCGGTCGACGGTCAGTACGCGGTGACGTGGACCGGACCCGCGGCAACGGTCGCCATCAAGCGCAGCGAGATCGCGTCGGGCTACGCCTGCCCTACCGTCTATCCCGCCGGCACGACGCCGGTGTTCGACGCGACGGACGCGGTCTACACCGTCGATCGCTATCTGGGACGCATCGCCGGTATCCCCGTCAATCGGGGCGACGTCGAAGAGAGCTACCCGCTGGTGTGCGACAGCCGCGGCACGTGGGATCCGAACGGCACCGGGTCTCCTACTTCCCCACCTCTGGCCGAGAACCCGGCAATTCTGCCGAGCATCACCTCGTTCGATCCCGACAGTGTGTTCGTGACGGCTCAGAACGGCGTCTACACGCAGGTCAATGCGGACATCATCGACGCCTCGGGGGTGTACCAGAATCGCACGTTCCTGCTGGCGATCGGCGGCGAGGGCTACTGCATCGGCGACATCGCCTGATCCTGAATTACTTCAGGACATCGGTCCCGACGAAAGGCACGAGGGCCTCGGGAACTCGGACGGTGCCGTCGGCCTGCTGGTGGTTTTCGAGGATCGCCACGATCCACCGCGTGGTGGCGAGGGTGCCGTTCAGGGTGGCGGCGGTCTGAGGCTTGCCGTTCTCGTCGCGGTATCGCACGCCGAGGCGTCGGGCCTGGAAGGTCGTGCAGTTCGAGGTCGAGGTGAGCTCGCGGTATGCCTTCTGCGTGGGGACCCAAGCTTCGCAGTCGAACTTGCGAGCGGCCGAGGACCCGAGGTCTCCGCCTGCGGTGTCGATGACGCGGTAGGGCAATTCGACTGCGGCGAGCATTTCCTTCTCGTACTGCAGCAGCTTCCGATGCTCGGCCGCCGCGTCCTCGGGCTTGATGTACGAGAACATCTCGATCTTGTCGAACTGATGGACGCGGATGATGCCGCGGGTGTCCTTGCCGTAGCTGCCCGCTTCACGACGGAAGCACGACGACCAACCGGCGTAGCGCTTGGGGCCGTCGGCCAGGTCGATGATCTCGCCCGAGTGGTAGCCCGCGAGAGCAACTTCGGAGGTTCCGACGAGGTAGAGGTCGTCGGCTTCGAGGCGGTAGATCTCGTCTGCGTGTGCGCCGAGGAAGCCGGTTCCCGACATGATCTCCGGCCGCACGAGAACCGGCGGGATCATCATGGTGAACCCGTTCTTGACGGCCTTCTGCGCGGCGAGCTGAAGCAGCCCCTGCTGCAGCAACGCGCCGTAGCCGGTCATGAAGTAGAAGCGTGAGCCCGACACCTTGGCTCCGCGTTCCATGTCGATCAGGTTCAGCGACTCGCCGAGTTCCAGGTGATCCTTGGGCTCGAAGTCGAACTCAGGGACGTCGCCGACGGTCTCGAGCAGCACGAAGTCGTCCTCGCCGCCCGCGGGCGTTCCCTCCTCGACGATGTTGGAGATCGCCCGGTGAGCAGTGTCGAGAGCTGCGTCGGCCTCGGCCTCGGCTGCCTGGGCCGCCTTGACCTTCGCGGCCAGTTCCGATGCCCCGGCCAGCAGCGCGGGACGGTCCTCGGCCGAAGCCTTGCCGACCTTCTTGCCCAGCGCCTTCTGCTCGGCGCGCAGCTGATCCCCGGCCAACACAGCGGCGCGGCGGGAGGCGTCGGCGTCCAGAAGAGCGTCGACGAGAGCGGGGTCCTCGCCTCGGGTGCGCTGCGAGGCGCGCACTGCGTCGGGGTTCTCGCGAAGCAATTTCAGGTCGATCACGAGAGCAAACCTTACTTGCCGAGCAAGCCCAGGTAGTCCTCGCGTCCGAACATCGTGGCTGCGTCGATCGCCGACGGGTGGCCGCCGTGTGGGTCGGCTCCGCCGTCGACGAGCAGCCGCACCACGTCGTCCTCGCCTTTGAACACAGCGCCCGCGAGTGGGCTCTGGCCCTTGTCGTTGGCCTTGTTCACATCGGCACCGCGTTCGACCAGCACCCGTACCGCATCGGCGTGGCCGTGATACGCGGCCAACATCAGCAGGGTGTCCCCCGACTCGTTGTGTAGATTCACCGGAACTCCGGCGTCGACGTAACTCGCCAGACCGACGGCGTCACCGGTACGTGCCATTGCGAACAGTCGACCGGCCAGCTCACTGAGGTCGTCGTCACCCGTTGGGTCGCTCATGTCGACCGAACATACTCGGGCATGATGGAGGGCGATGTCCGCTACAGAACCAGACCCCACGACGAGCGAGAGTCGGAGAACTCTCTCGGCCACCACTGCTCGACGCGGCCTCGCCATGGTGGCCGTCGGTGCAGTCCTGGCTGCGGGGGCAACGGTGTTCCTGTCCGGCGGATTCTCGACTCCCGAGAAGATCACCACGCATTCGACGGCCAGTGGCCCCGCCACCGCAGGCCCGGTGTCCGCGAAGTCCTTCGGTGCCGCCGACCCGGGCGTGTGCCTGCAGTGGACGCCCACCGACGATCCCGAGACCGATCGTCAGGACCTCACCGAAGTGCCGTGTGCCGACGCCCACCGCTTCGAGGTGGCCCGCGACATCGACATGAGTGTCTACCCCGGCATGGAATTCGGCCCCGGCGCGCCGTATCCGGGAGCAATTCGTTTCGGTGAACTGCGCGACGAGCACTGCAACGCCGCCGTCGACGGCTACGTCGGTGCCAAGTTCGACCCGAACGGCCGCTACGGCGTCGGCCTGATGTTCCCCAGCCAGGCCGGATGGGCCAAGGGCGAGCGCACGCTGCGGTGCGGTGTGCAGATGCCGTCGAACACCGGTGCGCTGCTCGAGATGACCGGCTCGATCCTCGACCAGGACCAGTCCAAGGTGTGGCCGACGGGCACGTGCATCGGAATCAACCAGAACGTGCCTGCCGACCCGGTGGACTGCTCGACTCCCCACGCGTTCGAGGTGGCCTCGGTGATCAACCTCACGCAGCAATTCCCCGGCGGCCATCCGTCGGAAGGCGACCAGGACGCATATCTGGAGAAGACCTGCACCGACGCCGTCAACGGATACCTCGGCTCGGAGAACGCGCTGCGGGACAAAACTCTGACGTTGTTCTGGGACACCATCGACGTCTCGAGCTGGCTCGCCGGCAGCCGTCAGGTGACCTGCTCGGTGGGCAAGGAACTCGACTCCGGCGGATTCGCGACCATCGTCGGCAGCGCGAAGGGCGACATCCTCATCAACGGTGCCGCGCCCGTGCCGCCGCCCGCAGCCCCCGACGGCCGCGCCCTCCCGACCCCACTGCCCGGTGCCGCTCCGATCACCACCGGAGGCTGACATCCCCACGCACATGACCCGCGTCGATTTCGAAGAAGCGGTGTCCGACGCTCTCGACACACTGCCGCGAGAACTCACCGACTTCATGAACAACGTGGTCGTCCTCGTCGAGGAGGAGCACCCCACCGAGGACATCCTCGGGTTGTACGAGGGAATCGCGTTGACCGAACGCTACGAATACAGCGGCCACTTGCCCGACGTCATCACGATCTACCGCAAACCGATCCTCGACATGGTCGACGACGAACACGAGGCCCGACGCGAAATCGCCATCACCGTCGCGCACGAAATCGGCCATCACTTCGGCATCGACGACGAACGCCTGCATCAACTGGGATTCGGCTGATCGCGCTCGCCCCCGATCGCCACCCCCACCCCCGTAATGCCACCCCCGGTTGGGATCAATGTGGGTTTCAGTCGGTCAGACTGCAACAAAGGCGCATTGATCCCAACCTGGGGGGGCGGGCAAAACAGGGTTAAGCCGCAACTGCCTCTCGGCGAACAGGTCGCACCGCGCGGTCGGTGAGGAACGCGAATCCCAGTCCCAGGGCCAGCCACAGGGTTGCCTGCGTGGCCAGTGACGAGAGTCGGAATTCCCACAGCAGGGTCGCCGGGAAGTCCGAACCCACTTCGTTCACACCCGGTAGAAGTGCGTAGGCCACACCGACGGTCACGAGGAACGCCACCGTCGGAGCACCGACGCGAACCGCCACCGACGACTGCGACGCCACCGCCTTCGCCACGTAGATCGCGACTCCCACGGCCAGCAGACCGAGAATTACCGACGCCAACCACAGCCAGGTGCGCTGGGTGATCGTCTCCGGGTCCCCGACGGCCGGTGGGTTGGCCGGATACTTGAAGAACGGCACAGCTTCGATTGCCAGCCATCCGACCCCGGCTCCGAGGAGCGCGAGGATCGAGCCCGGGAGCGAGCTGAACCGTCGGGCATAGTGCAGTACCGACGCGAAGATCGCGCCGAGTGCGAGTCCGGCGAGTCCAGTGGCGAGGAAGAGTCCGACGCGTTGCCCGTCGCGACTGACGAGGGCGTCCTCGTCGCCGTGCGAGTGCGCAGCAGTCGCATCGGAGTCGGCGTGGTGTGCCTCGCCTGCTGCTTCTTCGATGGAGATGGCCGAATCGACGTGCGGCTCACCGATGACGAAGGCAACTCCGCCGGCGAGCAGTCCCGCGACGAGACCGGCGAGCAGACCTCGCACCAGCAACTGAACGAATGTCCCGGTCAGTGGCATGGCAGGCCCAGCAGGTGGCGGCCGTCGTGCATGAGTTCGTGCATGTACATGCCACTGCGCGAGATCGCGCCCTGGTCGAATCCGACGAGGTAGAGCACAACGAATGCAAGCAGTATCGTCGCGGCGACGATGACGGCGAGGGCCGCCGATTCCGTCGTGTTGCTGGGTGCATGAAGTATTGCCATGGGGGTGTCCTCCTGGGATTGTGCGTCCCGTAGTCCCTTCGGAGATGAAGGGACGGCCATGCGATGTACGAGTTTTCTGGCTCTCGAATTCGGACATCTGCCCGACGTCGATCACAGTGGCGCAACCGTTCCGGATTTTCACCGGATTACCTGCGTACATCGCGTCTTACCTGCGCACTGTGGCACCGCGTTCGACTCTGTGTCAATCACTGTCCTCGAAGAACACCGTCCGATGCCACAATGACGCGGTGACTGCGCCTGCGACCCGCCTGACGTTGGTGAGCCACGCCAGGACCGATGCGATGCGCTCGGGCCGCTTTCCTGCCGACGAGCCACTCGACGAGGCCGGTGTGCGCGCACTGGCCGAGGTGACCGACTTTCCGCGTGCGGACCGAGTGGTGTCCGGCCCGGAGCTGCGGTCCCGATCCACTGCCGACATCTTCGGCAGCGACGTCGCCGTCGAACCCGCGTTGGCCGACGTCGCGTACGGCGGGTGGTCCGGTCTCGAGATGACCGATCTGCCCGACGCCGACGCGATGGCCTGGCTCGGCGACCCGGCATTCACACCGCCGGGCGGTGAATCTCTGGAGGCGTTGTTCGCTCGCGTCCGGACGTGGCTCGACGAGGTCGGTTCGACGCCGGGCCGCACGCTGGCCGTGACCGCACCCGCGGTGATCAGGGCCGCGGTCGTGCTGGTGCTGGCAGCACCGGTCAGCTCGTTCTGGCGGGTCGACGTCGCACCGTTGACGCGCACCTCGATCCATCGCCGAGGCTCGCTGTGGACGATGGATTCGGTGGCACAGAAGTCTCTCTGAATTCTTTCCGGCATCGATGGAACCGATCCGGGCACGGCGGCGTCCTACCTACCGACAGCCCAGTTCGTCGATCGCAGGGAGCGTGCTCATGACCGTCATCAAAGTCGATCCGGTGGCTCTGCAGCTCGCTGCCTCGGAACTCGATGCGGTCGCTGCCCGATTGCAGGCCGCCGTCACTGCCACGGCTCTTCCTGTTCGGCCGTTACCGCCGGGCACCGACGAGGTGTCGCTCTTGACCGATCGCTTCTTCGCCACCGCGGCCGATACCTTCGGACCGGCCGCAGCACAGGGTATTTCGGAGCTACACCGGGCCGCCGAGGAACTCCGCAAGCAGGCCGCGGACTACCTGGCGACCGACGACGACACCGCCGGGGGCCTGCCGGGGCTCGCCGGCATCTGACGCACTCATCGACCGGCAGCGGTTTCGAAAACGACACGGGGGCTCGAACATCATGGGGGCTGGACAATGACGCTCGGTGTGACAGGTGTGGTGTGGCTACCACGAACTGCGACAGGAAATTCGACGCGACTGTTGGGGCCCGGACCGGTGCCTCTACATGTTGCAGGCGGGGCCTGGGGTTCGGTGGCCGCGGCCTTCACCGAGGCCTCGGTGAGCATCGCCGCGATCACGACAGCCCTGACCGCGGGCTGGGAGGGTGAGTCGGCCCTCCTCGCGCAGGCCGCCCTCGCCCGGTTCACCACGTGGACCGGAGCCACCGCACTGAAGGCGGCGGCACTGTCGATCGAAGCCCCCGCCGCGGGAACCTCGTACGGCGTCGCACTGGCCACCATGCCGTCGCTCGTCGAGATCGGTGCCGTGCAAGCTGCCAAGGTGACGGCTGCGTCGACCGGCGGTGCACTGAACGGAAGTTACGAGGCAGCCGAGGTCGCAGATCGATTGCTCGACATCCGCGCAGCCATGGTCATGGAGGGATTCGAGCTGGTCTCCTCGCACCTGATCGCGAAGACGACGTTCGATCATGCGCCCGCCATCGTGTCCGAGTCCGGCAGTGGTCTCGGCAAATTCGCCAACGGTGCGCTGATGACGTCCCCCGTTCAGGCTGCGGTCGGCGGTCTGATGGCCGCGACGCAGAACCCAGGCGTCGCAGCCGCAGCCGGGCAGCTCGGCAGTGCCGCCACCTCGATCGCCGGAACAGGCGTGTCCACGGTGGCCACCGCGGCATCGAACCTGGTCTCGACGCCGCCGCCGAGTGGACCCGGATCCGGCATCGGCCACTCCTTCGCACCCGGTGGTTCGGGACCTCACGCCGTCGGGCCGGCATCCACCCGTCCGGTGGCATACGGCGGACTGGGCGGAAGCATCGGCAGCATCGGCGGCGGACCGGGAATGCCCGCTTCGGCGTCGAGTCCCCTCGGCGGTGGATCGGCACTCACGGGTGCAGTACAGAGCAGTCCTGCCGCCACGGTCGGCGCGCCGACCGCAGCCGAGGGTGGCCTCGCTCAGCGCGGAACCAGTGCCGGTGCTGCGCCCGCATCGGGCACACGGGCGCAGGACGACGACGAACACGACACCCCGGAATACCTGAAACAGTTCGAGCACTTCGCCGACGGCCGCACGGTGGCACCGTCGGTCATCGGAGCAGACCCAGCCTTGCCCGACCCAGCCCTCGACAACCCAGCCCTCGACAACACCAGTGAGAACGGCCGGTGATCGACTTGGGAACCGTGCCGGTGGGCCACACACTGCCGAGTGCCGCACTCGGTGTCGACGAGATGGATTTCCTGGTCGACGAGCTGTCGATTGCCGAACTACCCGTTGTGCTCGACGTCTTCCCGCGCTTCGACGACGCGAAAGCCCGCGACCGTGCTGTCGACCGCGGCCGTCAGGCCCTCGCGGCGGCAGGACTGTGGGATGGCACCGCGGTCCACGAGGACGTTCGCCAGTGGATGCGGGTCCTGGAACAACCCCGCTGGTACGTCTCGGCGCGACAGTTCGAGGGCGACACCGTTCCCGTGACTCGGATCTGCATCGCATCCGACGACACCATCGCGGTGTCGGCAATACGGCGAGAGAACATCGTCACCCTGCGCGTCATCGCCGGGGATCCGGCTCGCGATCTCGTCTCGTCGCTGGGATCGGCACCGCCGTTCGATCCCGGCAGCATCAACGCGCCCACCGACCTGCTGGCCGAGGCACTGGACGCGGCACCGTCCGACGTGGGCGGCACCGCTTCCCGTCTGCGCAGCATCGGAATCGCCGACGACCGGGCCCTCACTCTGGCCGCGGCGATGGCCACGTGCGCGGGCAGGACCGAGATCACGGCCGTGACCCGCAGGCACGGGACTCGACGCGGGGCCGGGCGTCCGGTGGCCCTGTTCGACACCCGCGTCGGACGGATCGTCGCCACCTCCACTGTCGCCGCGGACGGTCGTTCGTGGAGCTCGTTGACCGGCGCGTCGGATCACCGGGTGACCGCGGCTCTGACAGAGCTGATCTCGTCGGCCAAGGACCCAGCGACCACCAACCCAGCGACCACGAACCCAGCGATCGGCAATCCAGCGATCAGCTGATCGGGTTGTCTGCCTTGTCGCTGCCCTTGCCCTCGAACGGCGGCAGGAATGTGCCCCACTTGGCGCATGCCCAGCCACCGTCGGGTAGCGGCAACAGCTCGATTGTCTGGGTGTTGTCGAGATGGTTGTCGGCGGCGAAGGTGCCGTCGACACCGGTGAGGGCCGCCGCGACCAGTCGAATTGCGGCTCCGTGGCTCACGACGACGACGTCTCCGGCGGTGTCGTCACCCAGGTACTGTCCACGCAGTCCGTCGAGCACCGGGACGTAGCGCGCCAACACTGCGCGCCCGCTCTCGCCCCCCGGCGCGGCCGCATCCAGATCTCCGGTATGCCACCGGTAGAAGATTTCGGTGAACAGTCGGTGCGCCTCGGGATCGTCTCGATCTTCCAGCTCTCCGGCGAACGTCTCCTGGATACCGTCGGTCACGACGAGGGGCACTCCGGTGCCGCGCTCGACGTAGCCCGCAGTCTGCTTGGCGCGCAACGCAATCGACGAGACCAACACGGCGGGGGGATTACCCAGCCGCGTCTGCGCGTACGCCTCGGCTTGTCGGTGCCCGAGCTCGGTGAGTTCGGCTCCCGGCGGTGCTGTGTCCAGCTTCTTCGCGACGTTGGAGACGGTCTGCCCGTGCCGAACGAGAATGAGCTTGCCCATCACAGATCACCCCGACCGGAACGAATTTCGGACAACCACTGCACGTGCTCGTCGATCGGTTGCGGCACCGAACCTCCCGATGTCGTTGCTGTGGGCCATGATCCGAGGAAACGTAGCGGCATCTTCCGATGGAACGCGGTCAGCGCCTCGGCGACGAGGGGATCGTCCACATGCCCGGCGCAATCGACGAAGAACATGTAGGTGCCCAATTGCGAACGGGTAGGGCGTGATTCGATGAACGTCAGATCGATGTTGCGAATTCCGAACTCCGCCAACGCTGCCGGCAGCGTACCCGGGTCGTTCGGCGGCTTCAGCACCACCGAGGTGCGGTCGGCACCGGTACGGGCGGGCACCGGCTGCGGCGGAGTCACCAGCACGAAGCGGGTGCGCGCACCCTCGACGTCGATGATGCCGTCGGCCAGCGTCGGCAGAGACAATCGCTCCCCGGCCAACCGTGTCGAGACGGCGGCGTCGACCACGCCGGCGGCAACATCTTCTGCTGCACCGGCATTCGAGGTCGCAGACTGCACGACGGCGTCGGGCATCGTGGCCTGCAACCACTGCCGGACCTGGCTGAGGGCGATGGGGTACGCGCTGATCGTGCGGGCCGAGTCGAGCGTGACACCGGGCCCGCCGACGATGGTGAACGCGACCTCGATCTCGGTCTCGGCGACGATCTGCAATCGCCGTCCTTCGGACAATGCGTCGAGCGTCGGCGGCACGGCCCCCTCGATGGAACTTTCGATGGGAACCACTGCGGCGTCGGCGGCACCGGATCGAACGGCTTCGAGCGCCGCGGGCGGGCTAGCGGCCGACACCCTCTGGACGTCCCCGCTCAGGCCGACCCCGCCGAATGCGCCGAGCGTTTCGAACTGCGCCAGCGCCATCTCCGTGAACGTTCCCGATGGGCCGAAGTAAGCGATGCGAGGCACGTCTCGAGGTTACGTTGTCGACGTCCCCGAAGCGATCAAACCGACATCGACCAGCCGGGCGTGGGCGGCGACAGCGTCGGCGATCTCGACCCCCAGCAGTACCTCCCGCACGGCCTCGGCGGCCTCGGGTATGAGCTTGCGCAGAGCGTCGACATTCGGCGCGGCCAGAGCCGACGGCGAGCACGTCGGCGATACGCCTCGCCGTGTCGCCGACACCGATGCCGGGGGTCCGATGAGCGGCAACGATGGTCTCCGCGGTCTCGGCCACGTCGATCGCGTCGAACACCGGGAAGACGACGAGGGGCGAGGGCAGTCGCAACCCGAGCGCGTCGGCGAGATGCTCGGGGACCGCGTCGACCTCGAATCGAACGGCTTCGTAGTTGCCTGCGCTCGAGCCCCGGAGCTCGTCCGGGTCGATGTCGAGTCGCACGACGATGCGCCCGAGGTTCTCGGTGGGCGGCAGCGTCAGCAGGGTCGAGGCCAGCACGACGGGCGGGCCGTACTCGGCGGCGCGTGGAGCGGCCTGCACGGCCGGCGCATCGGCGCAGAACGGCTGCAGCAGTCCGCCGACGAGCGCGTTCGGATCTGGTCGGTGCGGCACACCGAGGGTCAACGGAATCGGCACGTCTTCACGGTAGTCCCAGCTTGCCCTTGCGATACCCGCCACATCCGGCTAACTTAGGGGCACATTACTTAGGTATGCCTCACCTACTGGCCATTCAACTGTACCGATCGCATCGGAGGAGCCCATGCTCGGCGCAACCACCACCACCGGACCGTCCACCGCCGAGCGCGTACGCAGCGCCTGCATGCGCGCCGAGGGCGCAGCTCTCGTGATCGACGGCAGCGACCCCGTCGTGACGTCCCTGCACCACCTGCGACCCAACGGCGAGATGATTCTGGCCGTCCCCACCGATTCCATCGACGACGCGATCAGGTGGCAGTCCTCCCGCGCCGGCGTTCCTGCCGTCGTCGAGCTCACCGATCACGCACCTCTCGCATTGCGCGAACCGGTGCGGTCACTGGTGTGGCTGCGCGGAGAATTGCGCCCGGTGCCGGAATCGCTGATGCGCCCGATGGCCGGCGCGGTGGCCGCCGAGCATCCCCACGCGGCACTGCTCGACGTCGGCCACACCACCTCCCTGGTGCGTCTGATCGTCGGCTCCGCGGTGGTGGCGGACAGCACCGGAGCCGAGCCGGTCGACGTCGACTCGCTGCTGGCAGCCGAACCCGATCCGTTCTGGGAGATGGAAACGAGCTGGCTCGAACACCTCGACTCCGATCATCCCGACCTCCTCGCGCAACTGTCCCGACGCCTCCCACCGTCGCTGCGGCAGGGACGCGTCCGTCCGCTGGGCATCGACCGCTACGGCATTCGTCTGCGTATCGAGGGCGAGTGCGGCGACAACGACGTCCGGTTGGGCTTCGCCGCGCCCGTCGACGACACGATCTCCCTGAGCCGGGCCCTCCGGGTTCTCGCCGGTTGCCCGTTCCTCAACGGTCTGCGCGCCCGGGGCTGACGCCGCCGCGAGGCACAACAGGGCACACTCGTGCCGTGATCGACTTCAGGAACTGGTTGACGCCACCGCCGCCGGAGAGCACCGCTCCACCGCCCGATGCGCGCGAACGCACGACCATCAAGGTCGAGATCGCGATCGTGCTGCTGGTGACGTTCGGCCTCAGTGGCATGAGCAGCATTCTCTCGCTGATCGAGGATGCCCTGCAGACCGCAGCGCTGTCCGATCAGACGGTCGCACTGAACTCCTCGCGATCGAGTTTCAGCGTCATCGACCTGCTGTTCCAGCTGCTGAGCATCCTGCGCCTGTGCGCATGGGGAGCATTGGGGCTGTACCTGCTGTGGCGAGCAGATCTGGCACCGCGTGCAATCGGACTTGCGAAACCGCGCCTGAAGATCGATCTCGGCCACGGCGTCGGGCTGGCGGCACTCATCGGGCTGCCGGGTCTCGCGCTCTACCTGGTCGGCAACGCCCTGGGATTCAATCTGAACGTCGTACCCAGCGCGCTCGACGACCACTGGTGGCGAGTGCCCGCCCTGATTCTGTATGCGCTGGCCAACTCCGGTGCCGAGGAGATCATCGTCGTCGCCTACCTGATCTCTCGACTGCGCCGACTCGGCTTGAGCGAGAACAAGTCCTTGCTGTGCTCCTCGCTGCTGCGCGGGAGCTACCACTTCTATCAGGGGGTGGGCGGCGGCGTCGGCAACTTCCTGATGGGCCTGGTGTTCGGCCGATACTGGCAGCGCACCGGGAGGCTGTGGCCACTGCTGATCGCGCACGCACTCATCGACATCGTCGCGTTCGTCGGTTACGCCCTGCTGCGCGAACACCTGGCGTGGTTGCCCTGATGGGTACAGTCGATTCGTGAACGACGACGATCGCTACGGACGGCACGGCGCGCCCAATCGGCGTACCCCGCCGCCGAGCCAGCCGCCGCCACCGCGTCGACCACCCGGCCAGCAGCCCCCTCCCCCGCCTCGGCGCGCCGGTGGGGCCCCTGGACAGCCACCGCCGCCACCACGTCAGTACCGACCCGGTCCGCCGCCGGTTCCGAACCCCCGTCGGTACAACCCGGAACCTCCCGCGGAGCGAGGGACCCCTCGCCGTCCGGGGCCTGCACCCGAGGGCACCGAATTCATCAGGCGCGACGGCCGCCCGGCCGCTCCCCGCCACGGTGCCCCTGTCCCACCGCAACAGGCGTGGTCGCAGGCACCCGAACCCGGCCCTACCGGTTCCGTTCCCCCGAACTCGACGCGCCAGTACTCCCGCGCTGCCGAGGACGAGGCCGGGCGCACTGGGTACGCACCGCGCCAACAGCCGGAACCGTACGTCGACGAGCGCAGGCAGCCACCGGCTTCTCCGCAGCGCGCCTTACGCCGACCGGAACCAGCTCGGCCACAACGTGATTCACGTCCCCCCAAGGTTGCGAAGCCGCGCAAGCGTCGGCGCTGGGGCCGTCGCTTCCTGATCGTCCTGCTCGTCCTCGTTCTGGGCATCGGCGGCATCGTCTACTACGTCGACAGTTCGCTCACGCGAGTCGACGCCCTGACCTCGTACCCCGGCAGGATCGGCGACACCCCGGGCACCAATTGGCTTCTCGTGGGATCGGATTCACGAGCCGGCCTGACGCCGGAGCAGGAAGCATCTCTCGCAACCGGCGGAGAAGTAGGCCCCAGCCGCACCGACACCATCATCATGATCCACATCCCCGAGGGTGGCGGGGCGACGACGATGGTCAGCCTGCCCCGCGATTCGTACGTGCCGATTCCCGGCAACGGCGAGGACAAGCTCAACGCGGCGTTCGCATTCGGCGGGCCGTCCCTTCTGGTGCAGACGGTCGAGGGTGCGACGGGAGTACACATCGATCACTACGCCGAGATCGGCTTCGGTGGTTTCGCCGGAATCGTCGACGCCGTCGGCGGAGTCAACGTGTGTGTGCAGAACGCGATCGACGATCCGTTGGCGGGCATCAACATTCCCGCGGGCTGTCAGGATCTCGACGGTTCCGAGGCACTCGGCTTCGTGCGATCCCGCGCGACCGCATTGGCCGACCTCGACCGGATGAACAACCAGCGGGCCTTCATGTCCGCTCTGCTCGACAAGGCAACCAGCGCTTCCACTTTCCTCAATCCTTTGAAACTGTGGCCGTTGGTGTCCGATACCGCGTCGTCGTTGAGTGTCGACGACGGCGACCACATCTGGAACCTGGCCGGGTTGGCCTGGGCAATGCGCGGTGGGCCGGTGACGACGACCGTGCCGGTCGGCGGCTTCCAGGACTCCGATGTCGGCAACGTCCTCGTGTGGGACGACACCAGGGCACCGGCATTCTTCGACGCCATCGCTCAGGATCGGGAAATTCCGGCAGATCTGCTGACCGGCGGCCCCTGACGGGGGCGTGCGGCCGGTACGTTGTGGATCATGACATTGCCGTCGCATGAGCCCACCACCTCGTTTCACGATTTACTGCGCGCCCAGGTTCGGTACGAGTTCACCGCCTCGCAGCAGTACGTCGCCATCGCGATCTGGTTCGACCGCAACGATCTTCCGCAGTTGGCGCACCGCTTCTACGCCCAGTCGGCCGAAGAGCGTCGGCACGCCATGATGATGATTCGGTTCCTCATCGACAACCGACTCGAGGTGGACGCGTCGGGCATCGACGACGTGGTGACCGCGTTCGATTCGGTCGCCGAACCGGTGGAGTTGGCGCTGGCGCAGGAGGTGGCGGTCACCGATCGGGTCACCGCGCTCGCACAGGCGGCCAGAGCCGAGGGCGATTACATCGGGGAGCAATTCATGCACTGGTTCCTCACCGAACAGGTCGAGGAAGTAGCCGCGATGCAGAGCCTCCTCAACATCGTGCGGCGAGCAGGTTCGGATCTGTTCGACATCGAGCAGTACGTGGCACGCGAGCTCGGCTCGGTGACCCGCGCCACCAATGCACCCAAAGAGGCCGGAAGCGCGTAACTAACGCCCTGCTCAGAGGGGACATTTAGGATTCACTGTATTAGGCTACGTTCGCCTCAATAAGGCTCGACTTGGATGACAATGCCCTCTGACCAGGCATATTGTCCTCACCATGAGCGCAGACATCAAAGAAACGAACCACACCAAGTTCCACGCACTTCTTCGCGACCAGATCCGCAACGAGTTCAACGCCTCGCAGCAATACATCGCCACCGCCGTCTACTTCGCGAATGTCGACCTGCCGCAGCTGGCCAAGCACTTCTACGCGCAGTCGGTCGAAGAGCGTAACCACGCGATGATGATCGTCCAGTACTTCCTCGATCGCGACATCACCGTCGAATTGACCGGTGTCGACGCGTCGAAGTCCGTGTTCACGGACCCGCGTGAGGCCATCGCCCTCGCACTGGCACAGGAAGAGACGGTCACCGAGCAGATCATCGCTCTGGCGAGCACCGCCCGCGAAGAGGGCGACTACCTCGGCGAGCAGTTCATGCAGTGGTTCCTCAAGGAGCAGGTCGAGGAAGTTGCCAGCATGAAGACTTTGCTCAACATCGCAGACCGCGCCGGCCACAACCTGTTCGACCTCGAGCAGTTCGTTGCCCGCGAGATGAACACCAGCGTCGTCGCCGATGCAGGCGCACCCACCGTTGCCGGCGGATCGCTGTAATTTCGCTTCACGCGACACGCATCGACGAGTAACGCGAGAGATCTCGCGCTCATATGGGTGGTCGTCGGACAAGCAGCCCCTTGTCCGACGGCCACCCGACGTGCGTTTCGGTGCACCAACTTTCGGGCCGCCGCACCTCTCGGTTGGGCTCGACTGCTCAGCGCAGGGTGACCTGACGGCCACGAAGGCCGTCGCGCGAACGCAGCTGCGCTCCCGTGAGTGGGGCGTCGACGGCAAGAGCCTCGTTCAGCTTCTCCCCGAATTCCTTTGTCGGAGCAGCCCATTCGGTGGGATGCATCTCCGGATCGAGATCGAACACCGGCACCAGCAACCCGTGCGTACGGAACGAGCCTGCATAACGCGAGCCCTCACCGAGATTCAGGTCTCCGGCAGCGTGCAACCGTGCGAGGGCGAGCATGACGTCGTCCTCGCTCTCCGGGCGAACCCACCGGATGTGCGCCTTGTCGCCGGCATCGACCCACCATGCTGCGACGACACCGTCGGCCTCGATCCGCGCCGAGGGCATGATCGCCTGATTCGCGCGCTCCACGGTTGCGGCCACATCGGCTGCGGGAGTGGCACTTTCCGGGATCCACCAATTGAAATCCTGATGCACGGTGATCTCGAGGAGTGCGGACGGGTCGAGGACATCGGTCAATGCGGGGGTGTTCTCGTCCACCTTCGAGGCTTCGAGCGACTCACCTGCGGGGGCGGCGGCGACCCAGCCGAACGCGCTACTGATATCTGCTGCAACGTCTTTCGACTGCGTCTGAACCTGCAGGCCGACGAATCCTTCTACAGTGCCCGCCTCTTCACGTACCAGAGCGGCGACGGCTCCCGGCAATACCGTTGCCAGAGTGACGGTGCGGCCGCCGGAGATGATCGGCGCGGTGGCGGTGGCCGACGGCACGAATTCGCGCAGCGCTACCAGGTCGCATTCTGCAGCCAGGCCCTCGAACGGCCGCGTCGTCCCCGACTCGAGGCTGGCGCGCTCGGCCTCACGCTGTGCGAGCTTGGCCGCCCGGTTGCTGTCCTGCTTCGGTCCGCTGTTTCTTTTGCTCTTACCCACGCCAGAAAACCTACACGTTCTTCGATTCCAGCCAGGCGCGCGTTCGTCCGGGATGGTTGGTCGCGATCCACCCGACACCGAGTTCGCGGCACAGGTCCACGTCCTCCTTCTCGTCGACCGTCCACACGTAACTGGCACGGCCCGACGCGGCTGCTCGATCGACGAGCGTCGGGTGCTCTCGCAACGCCCGGATCGACGGACCGACCGCGGTGGCACCGACGGTCGTCGCTGCTCCGCCGCCCAGATAGTGCGAGCTGTCGCCGAGGAGGACCGTCGGAAGCATCGGTGCCGAGCGGCGCACTCGCCACACGGCCGAGGGCGCGAAAGACATGATGACCGCCCGCGAATGATCCGCCGAGGCAGGCGCGCCGATGCCGTAGTGGTGCAGCTCGGCCAACACCGAGGCCTCGATCAGCGAGCCGTAGCGCACCGGATGCTTGGTTTCGATGAAGAGCTTGACCGGCTTGCTGGTCCAATCCAGAATCAGCGCGATCAGGTCGTGCAGCGTCAGAAGTTCGGCGGGTTCGTCAGCATCGCCGTAGTTCAACCGGGCGAGCTCGTCGAAGGTCATCTCGCTGACGATTCCGGTGCCGTTCGAGGTTCGGTCGACGCGGCGGTCGTGCACGCACACGATGCGGCCGTCCTTCGTGAGCCGGACATCGCATTCGACGCCGTCCGCTCCCTCCCGCAACGCGAGATCGTAGGCCGCGAGCGTGTGTTCCTTCTTCGCCGCAGATGCTCCTCGGTGCGCGACGACCAAAGGGCCGCGTCGGTCCGGGCTCACGAGACCGCCACCGCCCGGTCGTCCTTCTCGGCCCCGGAGTCCGCACGAGCTGCGTCGGCCGGCTCGGTCCCGGTCTGCTCGGTATCGGTCTCGTTCTGCTCGGTCTCGGCCTCGGCCTGCTTGGTCTCGGCCTCGGCCTGCTTGGTCTCGGACTGCGTGGCCTCGGACTGCGTGGTCTTTCGCTCGACGCTGGGTGCGATGACCCAGCGGGTGGGACGAGACAGCGCCGAACCGCGCAGGGTGCGGCCCTCGAGTCGGCGCATGACGGCCAGCGTCAGCACCGCGGAAACTGCGGCCACGAGCGCCACGACGGCGGCGAGCAGAACGCCGTCGGCGCGGGCTTGCAGTGTGTTGCGCAGACTCCACAGCACCTGCACGACGACCAGCGCGTTGCTCGTCGCCCAGACGGCCCACCAGATCCGGATCAAGGTGAGCTCGCGGTACACGTCGCCGTCGGATTCGGCTCGGAGGCGCACGATCTCCGTCAGGTACACCCCGGGCATGACGATCCGAACCAGAGGCAGCATCGAGAGCAGCAGCATCCATCGCACCGACCGCGGCTCGGTCGCACCGACCGATGCGTAGGCCAGCCGGCGTTGCCGAATCAGCCAGCAGGACGTCGTGATCAGCGCGAGCAGACCGACGATGAGCGCGCCGACCTGTGCGAAATAGACCAGCGCATCGGAAATTGCCAGCGTGATCGGCGACAGCAATCGGGTGCGGTTGTACAGCAGAATTCCGTAGCGAAACAACTCGGCGAACGCCGCCAGCCCGAGCAGCAGCGCCGTGATCCAGACGAACGTCTGCGCGTTGGCTGCGTACTGCTCGACGCGCCCGGCGGGCGTGTGTGCTGCGGGGTCGCGTGGGGTGTCGCGCAGCCCCCAGGTGGGCGTCGAGTCGTAACGCGGAGTGGGGGTCGGTGCCGCGGCCCGGGCGGGACCGACGGCCTTGTTCTTCGACGACGTAGGCCGCGCAATCCAACGAAAATTGCGGCGGCCCTGTGCCGGTGCCCGAGCGGACACCGGCGAGAGCAGCACGCCGTGGCAGCGGGGGCACCACGTTCCCGGCCGTGCGCCGACCGCCCAGCGAGTGCTGCAGCGGGCGCAGACCTGGAACGCCTGTGCGCGCCCCTGCGGTGCCGACATCTAGATGATTCTCGCTTCGTCCGAATCGTCGTCGCGCTGGATCGGCCTACCGGCGGCATGCCAGTCGAGCATCCCGCCCTCGACGTTGATGGCCTCGTAGCCCACGCGATTGAGGTATTCGACGACCCGAGCCGAGCGCCCGCCGGCTTTGCAGACGACGTAGATCTCGGACTGGTTGTCGATTTCGCCTGCTCTGGACGGAATGTCGCCCATCGGGATGTGCACGGCACCGGGTGCATGTCCGGCCTGCCACTCGTCGTCTTCTCGGACGTCGAGCAGCACTGCCGCTTCCGGGAACGGCACCGGAAGGCGGTCTACGGTGACGGCGGGCGACTGCTCGGGGTGAGACACCTCTCGATCTTGTCACGGGTGCGATCGCGACTGCCACTCGTGCCCGCCTGACGATGGACGGCCCCAGCTATGACCTACGTCACTTTGGCTCACAAAAGTTATCCACAATATCCACAGGTTGATGCACAGAATCGGGGCCCGTGCCGGTTTCTATCCACAGGTCACGGCCTCACAACTGAATGCCGGTGTATCGAGTACCAACGAAGGCTGTGGATCGATCGTGATTTGACACAGCAGTTGTCTGCGGTCGTTTATCCAAGCTGATTACCCTGGCAAACATGACTTCTCACTCCTCGGTCGAGCTACGCGTCTTCACCGAACCGCAACAGGGCGCCACCTACGACGACCTCCTCCGGGTCGCCACAGCCGCGGAGCAATTCGGCTACGGTGCCTTCTTCCGATCCGACCATTACCTCGCTATGAGCGGCGACGGGTTGCCCGGCCCCACCGACGCGTGGATCACCCTGGCCGGCCTGGCTCGTGAGACGTCGACCATCCGGCTCGGCACGCTCGTCACCTCCGCCACATTCCGCTACCCCGGCCCTCTCGCCATCAGCGTCGCGCAGGTCGACGC